>JALUWO010000161.1 GCA_027019405.1 Candidatus Altimarinota bacterium
TTGATTTTATAGATAGTGTTTTATGATTTAATAGTGAAAAGTAAAAGGAGTGTTAGGTGAAGTTTATTAGGAAAGTTTTATTGGTGATGATTGGGGTGTTGCTTATTGGAGGAAGTTTGAGTGCTAGAGATAATTGTGATATTATATGTAAAACATTAAAGAATGTTTCGAGTCCATATTCAAATAGTAATTTATACGATATCGTATCTATGAAGAAGACATTATATAATAAATTGCTCGAAAAAGGTTATAAGAGTGATATAGCTATTAAAATAATTAAATACCAACCAAATAACTTAGGTTTTCATCTATTTGATGCCCTATCACAGTCTGCTGCAAGTGTTAAAGACTTATATTATAATTCAATAACTGATGGATGGACAATATCAAAGGCCACTTTTTTACAGGAAATAAAACTAATTGACAAAGCAAGAGAAATTGCTAATGTGGGTGAACTTTATAAGACATATAAAAAGCTTAGTGAACAAACCAAAAATTTTGAAATGATCATTAAAGGAATTGTGTCTGCGAATGCAAGTCTACAAATTAAAGGTAAAACTGAAAATTTTATTAAAGCGCTTGATGATTTAAGTAAAAATCATACATTATCTATAGATGATATGAAAGCTATACTTGATTATTTAGATACTGTAAAAAAAAGTTTATTTATCAATAACTCCTCAGCATCTACCTATGTTACAGAGCTTACAAGTATGTTAGTGACTTTGAAACAATTAGAACAATATGATCAATTTAAAAGTTTTATAAAAACAAATAGTAAAGATATTCGGCTTAAGTTATTAACAAGTAAGGAATTAGTATTCATTGATAACTATTACCATATTATTAAACTCAAGCTAGGTATTAATTTTATGAATATTCTGGCAGAGGCTTTTAAAGAAAAAGTAGTAGCTAATTATGATTTAGAAGATATAATGAAAAGTGTTGGAATAGCATATAAATATCTAGTTGGACTTCCTGGTATAGAGCCTACATTTAATCAAAATTTTGCAACTTATGCAACAAATTCAATAGCCATATATAAACAAGATTTAGATGTTTTTGTTAACACATATAATCAACTTAAAAATAATTTAAGCAAATTACTTTTTAAATACGAAAATGGAGAGTATTTTGATAAAAAAGAAATTAACGAGTTAGTAAGACTTTGGAATAATTATGGTAATACTAATTTTTCAAATTATGTTGTTAGAAGATATTTAAAGCAACACAAAAAAATACTGTTAGAAAATATAATGTTTACTAATGTAGCAAATAATACTGTAATAAATTTACCTTTAATAGGAATGCTTTACAATACTACTTGTGATGGAATCAAAAATATGACTTTACAGATATGGGGAAAAAATGGAAAAAATATTATTAATAAAAAATTATCTGATAGCGATATAGCATGTGGTGGGTTAAATAATTATAGTATTGATGAAATTGGAGATACATCAGAGTATGGTATACGGATAAAAATTAATACTAATAATGCTTTTTATGATAAAAATGGTAAATTTTACTATTATAAATATGCATTATTTGATAAAAACATGAATATGATATATACTTTTTTAAAACAATATGACGGAGGATATGTTCCAGGATGGAATTATGCTGATAAAAATAATAAAATTTTATTAAAGGATAATGGTGATATATCAATCAACAATGCATTTGGTATAATCCCTTTTTATATAAATGATATTGAATTTAAAGATAATGAAAAATTTAAAAAATTTAAGGAAATCACAAATAAAAATGATGAAGATTTACAAAACTTATATACATCATTAATTCAGTATACAAGAGTTGTTAATAAATTTAACAACGATGAATTGTCTAGATGGTTAAATAAGAGATTTGCAATTGATTTTGATTATGCTAAAAACAATATCTTTAATAAAGATGAATATAAAGTTAAGGATGTTTTATATATACAATTAGATATATTAAAATATATCTATAAAAATTCTAAAAATATTAACAAGAAAAAAAGAAGTGAAAATGTATTGAGATGGATAAATAAACTATATCATGATAAACATCTTGTAGATAAATATGGAACTGATAGAATATTATACAAAGTATATAAGATGTATAATATTACAAGCATAAATATCAAGAATTTTAACAAGCCACTTAAATATGGAATGCTTAAAGATCAGTTATTTGCAATTTATAAATATCTTAGAGGAGCTTCAAAATGAAACTAAATAGGCTAATCCCATTAATATTAATATTTTTCTACACAACATTGTTTGCTGGATATGGATATAATATAGATCCACAAAGTTCTGGCATAGTAAAACTTATAGTTCAAAACAGAA
>JALUWO010000162.1 GCA_027019405.1 Candidatus Altimarinota bacterium
ATTTTTAACTTCTACTTGAGTTTACTTTACATGATACAATAATACTAAGAAATATTTTGATTCATATGATCAAGCAATAAATATTATAGATAAATTTAACCAAAAAAAGTATGAAGATATAAATATTAAAAATAAAAAAAATATAACAACACATAAAAATGTATCAACTATTTCAAATACTGATGTAAATAATACTCCTACAATTACAGATGTTATATCTTCTTTGTTAAATAATGATGAGGATAAAATATCTCAAGATGTAAAATGGGGAAAAATAAATAATATTTTAACATACAATGATATAATTCCATATTTAATTTCTAAGTATTGATTGAATTCTGATAATAAGAAATATATTGATTTTAAGTATATTTCCAAAAATGACTGAAATTATAAATATTTTAAAACTGCATATTATCATAAAATGTTTGGTAAAAATTCTAATCCTAAATGAAAAGTAAGATGTAGAAATTTTGCAGTATTGTTATGATTAGCTGAATGATGGAAAGTTAATTATAATAGGAGTAATGTATTTGATGTTTTTTATCAAAAAGCAATTCAAAAGTGATATGAATTTAATAAATGTTGTAAAAGTCAATATGATTATTTAACTGAAAGTAAAAAAACTTGCATTTTAAAATAATTTAGTTATTATATAACAGTGGTAGTAATTTTATATATTATTAAATTGTTTAATGAAAAAAGATTTTAAAAATAAAATTATATTACTAGTTTTGTGAACATTTATGTTATATTCTACAGGGTTAACAAATGTATTTGCTAATTTTTGGAGGACATTTGATTGGTGACAATATGTAGGATATAATAATACTTCTGCTAGTAAATTTGGATATGGATATGGTTACGGAAGTTTAGGATATGGATATGGATATGGATATGGATATGGATATGGAAGTTATGAAGCTGGTTATTACTATTCTTCAGCTTCTACAGGGGCAGTTGCATATGAAAATCCTAAAAATGTTACTTTATCTAATATTTGAAGTGTATCTAAAATAAATGGTACTAGGGAGGCTGCAACTTCTGTAAAAATTACTGTAACTTCTAAGTTATCTATAGCTAGTAATATTGATGTAGTATTACCTGCTTGATTGTTAATTGAAGATGCAAATTTAGGTAAATTTGACTTTTCTAAGTTAGAGGCTACTACCGGTACAGTTACTGATTTATCATCTAAAGTGTGAGATCCTGTAATATTTGGTGTGCCAAATAAAGTATTAAAATTTACTAAGCCAGTTGAGTTAAAACTTTATGTATGAACTACAAGTAAAGTTTATCCTAGAGTTAAACATTATGGTGGCTCTTGGTGAATAGAATGATTAACAACAAATGTTAATTCTACTTGTAATAGTAATTGAATACCAAGTGATCCTATTACTACTAGTACATCTGTAACTCCAGATTTATCATCAAAAACTATTACGATTTATACTTGTAAGGCATCTACATTTGCTGCCACTTTAGATAATGGTACTTCAACTCAAAGTTGAGGTTGAGGTTGAGGTTGAGGTTGATGTTGAGGTTGAGGTTGATGGATATCTTCTATTACAAATACTAATACTACAAATACTAGTGCTACAAATACTAATAAGGGTAGTAGTATAAATGTATCTTTAACATATGCAAAATCTGTCATTAATACTGTTAAATTTACAACACCTAAATTTAAAAAAGTAATTCCATTATTAAATAGTTTAGTAGAAAAAGAATTTGATAAAGCTTACTTTATTACTAATAAGACAGTATTTAATAATTTATATACTTCATATTATACTTTCTTAGTTGCTCTTAAAAATTATGAAGCTAAGACAATTACAATAGCTCAATTAAAAGTAAAGGCTAGTCCTTTCTTAAAAGCTTATAAGGTGTATAATGTAGACTTTAATAAAGTAGTAATTGTTAAATCTATTTATATTAAATGAGTTAAGGTTAAAAATTATGTATTTAAACAATGTAAAATACAAAAAGTTTTAACATTGTTGGATAGATTAATCAAAAAAGAATTATTAAAAGCTAAATATACTAAATCTGATATAAAGAAATTTTATGAAGATTATAATATGTTTAAATTAGCTGTTAAATATATGAAAACTGTTAATTCAATAGAAGGTAAGAAATATGCTGAATTATATGTAAGAAAAATGTTAACAATAATAAAATAAGAATTGTCAAAGATTAGCTACTATAGAAATATAGTAGTTTTTTTATTTTGTATATTGATTAATTGTATTCTTAGTTTGAAAAAGCAAAAATATTACTTATATTAAAAATAATTTAATTTGTCATAATTTTTTTATGAAAAC
>JALUWO010000163.1 GCA_027019405.1 Candidatus Altimarinota bacterium
CTTTTGTCGTTCTCCGCTTCGCTACGAACAACAAAAGGCAGGAGCCACACCCTTAAGTTTATTTCCAGAAAACCCCTAACGGGCTTTCCTGAAACTAAACTTAAGGGGTGCTCAGCGCGACCGTTAAGTGACACCCAAGCCATAGGTAAAATTTACTTTATCAAAAATCAAACAAATATAAGATATAATTAAAATATGAAATACAATGATATAGATTTACAAAATTGGAAAGAGTGTGATATAAATACTGATAGCTTATGGTTAATAAATGAACGAGACAAAAGTGGTAAACATAAAAATATTTATCACGGTAACTTTATCCCTCAAATTCCAAATCAACTTGTTAGAAGATATACAAAAAAAGATGAAATAGTATTAGAGCCATTTATGGGAAGTGGCACAACACTTTTTGAGTGTGAGAAATTAACAAGAAAATATATAGGTTTTGATATAAATCCTCAAATGATAGAGTATGTAAGTACCCAAATGCAAGATAATTTAATCTATCAAGACTATAGTGTCAATTTTTGTAATTCTTTAAATGAAAAAGCTGTAGATAATGCTGTTTTATCTTCATTAGAAAAGTTTAATCAAAAAAGTGTTCAATTTGTTTTAATGCATCCACCATATATGGATATAGTTAAATTTACAGAAGACGAAAATGACTTGAGTCAAATTGATAATATAAATGAGTTTGTTAAAAAATTTAAAATCGTATGTGAAAATAGTCTAAAACATCTTGATAAAAATAGATATTTTGCACTGGTAATTGGTGATGTTTATAAAAATAGTGAAGTAATTCCTCTTGGATTTTACTGTATGGATATGGTAAAAAGAAACTTTAAAGTTAAGCTAAAAGGTACAATAATCAAAAATATAGAGGGAAATCGTGGAAAACTTGGAACTGGTGGTATATGGAGATATAGAGCTTTAAAGAGTGATTATTATATATTTAAACATGAATATATTTTTGTGTTTAAGAAAGAATTTTAAATGGCAACAACACATGTTTTTGTAGTTGATTCAAACACCTTTAAATACCATTTAGAGTATTTGTTTGCTGGAACAGGTGCTGGTAATGCATATATAGATTTTAATAATATAACTACTACTAATTTACATTATGCAACAGAAAATAATTTGATGGGAATGATTGCAGATGGAAGTAGAGTTAGAGTAGGTGATTTTGTAATATTTTATTTACAACAAAATTTTTCACAAGGAATTAGAGAAGGAAAATTTTATGGTATTTTTCAGGTCACAAACACTCTTTTTTTAGATAACAATGATAATCATCAATTTTTAAAGACACAGCTACAAAAGTCATTAACTTTTAGAATTTTAATTCAGCCTTTTCAAGTCTATCCTAATGGAGTAACTGAATGGGAAGCATTAGATGAAATAAAATATATTCAATCACCAAATCAAATGCTATGGAGTTTAATATACAGAAAACTAAAAGGTAACCGTGGTAATACAATGATTACCATATATGAGTCTGAAAGATTGTTTCAATTAATAGTAAACAAAAATAGCCATCAATATTTACAAGGAAATCATTTTACTTTTGATTTAAATACTCAGCAAATTGTAGTAAGTAACAATAACAATATTTATTATGGAAGAATAGAACAAATTAATATTTTGCCTAGATTAATGAACAAATATACGAACAATCTACAATTTGAAACTCATTTGCAGGCATATATCTTACAAAATATAGAAAATATCTTTCCTAATGAAAACATAGAGTGGATTGGTAATGAAGTTTCTTGTGGTGTAGGCATGCAAAGAATAGATATACTATTATCAAGCGTTACTAACATCAACAGAAAAATTATACCTATTGAATTAAAATCTACTGAAGCATATCCAGATATAATAATACAACTTCAAAGATATATTGATTGGTTGCAACAATATTATATTCCAAATAGACCTTCAACAATAGAGCCAATGATTATTTCAAGAACCATAACAAATAAGACTACGACAAATTATCAAAATATTATAAATAGTTTCAGAAGATTTAACAGTAGCAACAACTTAAGGATTAGATATATTGAGTTTACTATCAACACTAATGGTATAATTTTTAACGAGATAAATTACTAAGAGAGCATAAAACATGGCAACAAAAAAAGAACTATTTTTAAAACTTGCAAAACCTAATAAAAATGGTGTTAGCAGATGGGTTAATGTAAATGAATTTAATGGTGAGTACAAGGAGCTTCAACTTGGAAATGGTGGAAGCTGGTGTAGAAAAAGCTCAAGTTTAGCGAAAGAATACAATGTAGAATTTGATAAAAGTATTACAAATGGA
>JALUWO010000164.1 GCA_027019405.1 Candidatus Altimarinota bacterium
ATCAAACCAAAATTTTAATAATTCTTGAGTAATAGGAGAAACTTTTTCAAATAATTCTCAAGAAGTATAAGCATCATTTACAATATTTGTAATATCTTGAGCTAATTTTAAAGGTGCTTGTTGCATAGTAATAAAATAAAAAATTAAAAAATTATTTCTTTTTCTGTTTTTGTGATAAAGCACTTCAAGCTAATGACTTTGATTTTTTACCTGTCCTTCAATCTTTTAATATATTTGAAGCTTTTGTAGCTACTTTTTTACTTGTTGTTTTATTTGTTTTAGTCTGTGATAAATCACTTCAAGCTACACTTTTTGTATTTTTTCAAACATTACTTTTTTTTAGTGTCTTTGAAGCAAGTTTAGCAATTTTTTTAGATGTTTTTTTATTTGTCATAATTATTAAATTTAAATTTAAAATTGTTTATATAATCATATATTTCTTCTGCTAATAAATAAGCATTATCAATAGGTATTTTATGTAAAATTATTAATTCTGATCAAAAGACATCATTATTATAAATTTTATCTTCCCTATATTTCCAAAACATTTCTTCTATGTCTTTTTCTATCTTATCAGAATATTTTTTAAATAAATAATTATACTTAGGTTTTAAAGTAATATAATCAAACTCTATATCTGCATACTTTTTCTTAGTAAAAACAACTATAAAAGGTATTTGTTTATTTTGACAATATGAAAACCAATTATCAACCAAACTTTCTTTTTCTCTACTATTTTTTATTATCTGATATTTCTTCTTTTCCATAATATATCTTTTAAAAACTAAAATATCTAAACTTCTACTATAACCTCACTTTCCCAACCAAATACATCCACAGCTTTTACACAAATTTTTCTTTTTCATTCTTTTTTCGGTAAAACTAATTCTGCTTTTTTAACTACCCTTAAAGGATCATTATCATTTTCTGTATTTTGTCTATAATCCTGCCAAACACTTCTAAAAGTTTTTCAATCAAAATCTGGATCAATAGACCAATATTCTATTAAATCAAGTGGTGAATTTGCAATGATAGGTTTTAACTTTTCTTTGTTTTTCTCATCAAGTGGTAAAGCATCTGGAGTAAGAAGAACATAATTTTTTAATTTTACAATAATTTTTTCTTCATTTCATAAATCTATTCTTTCAGGTTTTTCAATATCTAAATATTGTAAAGAACTAAATTTAACTGCTCCAGAATCTACAAGTTTTTTGTATCAAGCTTTTGTTTTTAATTTATCTAACAAATCTGGTGGTATTACAAGAACATCTAAATTTGGGTCATTTAATTCTTTGATTTCCAATGATATAGTAGAAGAAAAATTCCATCACAAAACTACTACTTTTTTCCATCAACCTAAAAAAGTATCTCTTAGCTGTATTGCTTTTTTGAGAGTATTTAAGTTTGTAAGTTTATTTGGACTATCTACAACTACTAATGTTTTTGTTTCTTTAATATATCAAATATTTCTTGTAGGATTTTCCTCTAGTGTAAAAGGTAAAGCACCATACAAAGACAAAACAATCTGACTTAAATCTCATATTCTAAATCTTGTTCAGTGAGTTTGTGCCAAATATTCTTTTTGATAATCTCATATACTTTGATATAAAAATGGTTTAGCTTCTTGATCTATAAGTCTTTTTCTTTGAATCATAATAGCTGGTTTTCATAAATCAGAACTAATCCATCTTCTTCATAATTTTTCGGCAACTGCCGCTGTTGTTCCACTTCATCCAAAAAAATCTGCAACTATACTATCTTCATTTGAGGAAGCTTTTATAATTCTTTCTAAAAATTTTTCTGGCTTTTGAGTAGTATAATTTATTCTTTCTTTAGATATTGGATTTATTTGTAAAATTCTATTATTATCCCACTTATCTAACCATGTCCAAACATCATCACAAGGTCTTGCTTCATCAGCATAATATTTTGTACTCATTCCTGAACCTCATAGCACATATCTTTTCCCATTTTCATCAATTAAATTATATCTTTCTGGATCGGTAGTTGGTAATTTTATTTGATTAAAAATAACTTTCTCTGTTTTTGAAAATCTATAAATTACATCATGTTTTCTTCAAAAATCATTTTTAGGTTTTGTTCATTGTTGATAGTGCCAAACTATTTCATTCCTAAAATTCTCTTTTCCAAAAATTTCATCAAGTAAAATTTTTACATAATGCCCAACATGCCAATCAATATGAACATAAATACTTCATTTTTCAGATAACAATTCTCTCATAAGAGCAAGTCTTGGATACATCATTTTCAAATATGAAATTGTACCATCTTTCCAAGTATCAGAATAAG
>JALUWO010000165.1 GCA_027019405.1 Candidatus Altimarinota bacterium
ATAAAAATCTTAAAGCCCTATCGTTACCCTTAAGGGACATTCTATCCTATTAACACATTTATCATCATATTAACAGACAATTTGTCTTTTTAATAACCAAAATATTATTAAAAAGACAAATATATATATCTATAATTATAGTATATTTTGCAAATATCTAAATAACACCTGCATAAAAGAGATAAATATATATCAATAAAATTTTGCAGAACTGAGTTAAAAATGCTATAATGTCCACTAATAAATCGTTGTTCGTTCCCGCTCCGCGGGAACGAACAACGGTCGCGCTGAGCACACTTCGTGTGCCACCTGCCTTTTGTCGTTCTCCGCTTCGCTACGAACAACAAAAGGCAGGAGCCACACCCTTAAGTTTATTTCCAGAAAACCCCTAACGGGCTTTCCTGAAACTAAACTTAAGGGGTGCTCAGCGCGACCGTTAGATGTCAAAGTAATCATTTAATTATAAAATATAGATTTTTTAGCTAAAATAAACAAATTATCAAGGAAAGGAAACTTTTTGAAACAGCTTTATACTGTAGGACATTCAACTTATGAAATAGAAGATTTTGTTTCATTGTTAAAAAATAATAGCATAAATACTATTGTTGATGTGCGAAGTACACCTTATAGTAAATTTGCTTCTCAATATAATAGAGAAACACTAAAGCACTATTTAAAAGAAAATAAAATATGCTATATCTTTATGGGTGATTTATTGGGTGCGAGATATGAAGATAAAAGTTTGTTATTTGATGATGGTAAAGTGAATTTTAAAAAAGTACAAGAGATAAAATCTTTTCAAGATGGCATTACAAGGTTGGATAAAGGTATTACTAAAGGATATAATATATCCTTAATGTGTTCTGAAAAAGAAGCTTTTGATTGTCATAGATTTGGACTTGTATCTGAATTTTTAACAAAAACTGGAATCGATGTAAATCATATTTATCCAGATAAAGTAGTTTCTCAAAAAATACTAGAACAACAACTTTTGAAAAAATATGATAAAAAACTTCCAAAAGCAGATTTATTTAATCCAGATATAACAGAAAATTTACAAATTCAATTAGCTTATGAATTAAGAAACAAAGATATTGCTTATAATTCAATAACAAAAGAAGGTGACGATTAATGAATATATTTACGATTGGCTTTTCTCAGAAAAGTGCAGAACAGTTTTTTAAATTATTAACAGAAAATAAAGTAAAAAAATTAATTGATATTAGATTAAATAATAAATCCCAACTCGCAGGTTTCGCAAATGCAAAACATTTACCATATTTTCTAAAATTACATAATATTGGATATGAATATAAACCTGAGTTAGCTCCTTCTAAAGAGCTACTAAATGGATACAAAGACAAAACTATAAGTTGGGAAAAGTATGTTGAGATTTATAATAAATTATTAATAGATAGAGATGTTTTAAAAAATATTTCTATTGATGATTTAGATAATGTGGTATTACTGTGTAGTGAGCCAACTGCCGAACAATGCCACAGAAGATTAATGGCAGAATATTTGGCAAAAAATATTAAAAACATTAAAATAGGACATTTGTAATGAAAAAGACATTGGTAATATTTGCAAATTCAGTTAAACATCATCAGCATTGTGTTGCTGGAAAAGATGTTATTACAAAGAAATGGATAAGACCTGTTGGAGATGAAAATGGATGTGAACTAAAAGATGAACAAACAAAATACCAAAATCCTCATGGAAAATATTTAGTTAAACCTTTGCAAAAAATGAATATAGAATTTTTAAAAAAAGCACCTCTGAAGCAACAACCCGAAAACTATATTATTTCAAATAAGATTTGGGAACAAAATTATAAAATTGAAAGAGAAGATATTGAAAATTTTTTAGACCATCCTACTAATCTATGGATAGATGGGATTAGTCAAAATGATAGAGTAAATTATCAATTAATTTTAAATGACAAGATGAAAATAACTCAATCTTTATATTTAATAAAAGTAAATGATTTAAAAGTTGATAAACAAAATAGAAGAGCTGTTTTTAGTTTTAATAATACAACTTATAATTTAGCAATAACAGACCCAAAAATACAATATTTTGACAATAGTAAAAAATCATATTATTTGGTAGTTAGTTTAGGAGAAGAATTTAAAGGATATTGCTATAAATTAGTGGCTGCCATTCTGTAGACATCTAACAAATCGTAGAGACTGTGAACTTAATCCCAAAAACCTCCTAATTTAGCCTAAATTCTCACCTTAATTTTTACAAATATCTTATCTTTTTAGAGATATTTCGTAAAAATAAAAATTTCTCTAAAA
>JALUWO010000166.1 GCA_027019405.1 Candidatus Altimarinota bacterium
AATGTAATTTAATTTATCTTTAATTATAAGATAAAAACTTAATCTTTTATATTTATCAGGTGTTTTTTTATTTATTAAAGTTTCAATTTTTTCTCATATATTCTGAGAAATATTTTGAATTTGTGTTGAAGTATAAGCATAAGAACTACTAATAAATGTAGTAGTTATTGCTAATCAAGTTATTAGTTTTTTCATTGTTTAGGTTTTAAAGAGTTAAAAAATTTTTCCATTTCTTTTTTATTTTCAGAAATTTTATGACAAGTATTCATTCAATTTCTAAATGCATTTAATGACCTATCTCAAGTTATATTACAAAACATAGTTCAAGCAACTACTTCGTATACTCAGTTTAAATCTTTATCATATAAGGTGACTTTATATGGTTTATTTCAGGCTTTAACTATTTTTTGTTTTAATATTTTTCTCATTATTTTAAAGTTATTAAATAAATTAAGTTTGTGCAATTAAATAATTTTCTTTTCCTGATATATTTGCTTTATTACTTTTAACAACATCAGAAAAATTTAATACATTTTTCTCTGCTATTTCAAATAAATCTTTATAAATATTTAAAACAGTATTTATTTTAAATATTAAGAAAATTTTTTCAATATCTTTTTCATTAAAGATTTGTTTAAGTTTATTTAAAATTGATTCTATTGTTGTAGTAGTACTATCATCTGTTTTTATACTATAATAAGATAAATAGTCAGTAATTGATAAAAAGTCCTGTATTTTAACTTGTTCATCTTTCAAAGTTTTATGTAGTTTCCCACTTTTAATAGTAATTCCATTATAAACTTTTTTGATTATATCACTATCTATTCAAACAAAACTTCATAAAGTATCAGATTCTAATTGATATAATACCTCTTTAGTATCAATAATAAATTTATCTTTATATTTAATTTTTCAAGTTTTATCTTTTATAGCTTCTTTTATTTTCAAATCATTAATTTTTGCATTACTTTTTATGTATAAAAATTCATTATTTCAAAGTTCTACTTTTATATTAAATTTATTTTTTTTATATTTTTCTAATAAATGATTTACAATATTAAGTATTTCCTGTTTTTTTTCTTCTATTATTTGTTTATTTTCTTCTTGTTCTAATTCTACAATAATACTTGATAAATAGTCTATTATTTTATCTAATTTCCTAATTTTTACAATTTTTCAGTCTTCATTTCTTAAACTAATTTGTCTTTTTGTTAATGCTCTTTCAAATATACTATTATATGTTTCTAAAACTTTTTCAAATTCTGTTTTTTGGACTTCTACTTGTTTTTGTATAGTTTGTAAAATATCATTTGTCAATAGTTTTCTTATTATTGGTTTATTATTTTCCTGAAAAAATACTTGATATTCTTTTAAAGTTTCAATAAGCAGATTAATAAATCAATCTCTAAATCACTCATTTCATTCTACTCATTCTTTTGTAGAATATACTTTTTGAATATATAAATAAGGATTAGGTTTATTTTCTAAATATTGTTTATAAAAATTACTAACTTTTTCTAAATGACTAAGTTTTTCTAAATAATTTTTTATATTATTTCTCTTTAAAGCTTTTTTCCCCTTTTTGAAATAATCTATAAGGTTTTCTGTTGTTGTATTATGTTCAAATAAAATAGTAATAATATATTTATTATCAATATTTACAGTCTGATTTATTATTCTTTTATATAGTTCTTCATAAGTTAATTTATTATCATCTTTAAATTCTTTTGTAAATATCTTTCAAAGGATTAATGGTTTTTGTTTATTTATATTGTTATTTATATTCTTTTCTTGAACTTGTAATAAGTTGTAAATATCATAAAATATTTGTCAATAAATAGTATTCATTGCTTCCTTTTTCATTTTTTCTGCATCTTCTATTTTTAGATAAATATTATATAACCATTCATTCAATACAGTATTTAAATTTAACCATTTTTGCATTATTTTAATTGCATCTTGATGAATGCTATATGTATTTAATTTAATTACATCAGATTTTAACTTTTTAGATATTAAATTTCTTAATTCTCATAATTTAGAAAAAACATTAACTTTATAGTTATAATTAAATACCAATTCTTGTGGATTATCTGCTTGTAAGCTAAGTTCAATTATTCTTACTCATTCAGTTTTATTTTCTCTATTATCTAAAAAGTATTGTATATTACTATAATATTCTTCTCCTAATTTTTTAGGAATTTTTTTAAAAGGTCTAGCACTTGCAATAGTAAGTATACTATTTATCATTGATACTATACCATTTAAGTTACTTTTAGCAAGACTTTCA
>JALUWO010000167.1 GCA_027019405.1 Candidatus Altimarinota bacterium
GATAAACTTGAAGATTTTGCAGAATATTGAGTTTATTTTTTCTACGATAAATATTTATATCCAAATAAAAATCATCAAACATTTCAACCTTTTAAACCTTATTCTGCTTGTATGAGACAAAGAGAAACATATTTCAGAAATATTTTAAATGATATAAAATAAAAAATGCTATTTGTAATACTTATTCCTTTGCTTATTTCTATATTATCAATTTCTTTTTCTATTTTTAATGTAGATATTAATTATTATGCTTCTATTAAGGACCAAAGACAAGAACTCTATAGTTGAATTAATAACTGAAATATTACTAAACAAATAATTAAAAAACAATCTAACAATAATATTGATTATATAAATAATCAAATATCAAGAGATAATATGTTTTCTTTTGATATTATTTCAACAGGTTATGCAGAATATAAAATGAAATTAGATGACTATAATAATTATACTTCACCAAAATTATATGTTTATGTATATAAAAATTGAAGTGTAGATAGTCTATTTAGTAATGTTAAAGCTTGATTAAGAGAAAGATGACAAGAATGAACTTTTGATTTATGAGATACATTAAATTTAGATAATATAGAAGATGGTTTATATGAATTAGAGCCTGATAGTAATAATGAAATTACTATAAAATGAAATGATATAAATCATAGTTTACAATTTCTTTTTATAAGTAATGATAATAAATGAATAATTTGGGAATTATTTAAATCAAATTTATCCGATGAAGTTTCTATTAAAAATATAGTAAAACAAAGTACAAAAATAAGAAATCAACAAATTGAGAATTATTTTCAAGCTAATGGTTTTAATTGAATAACAATATTAAATAATTAATTTTATTACTTGATTTTTTTAAAAATATAACTATATTATGTTTGTGTTTTAATATGAATTATTTTATATTTTTAAACAAAAAAAAGTATGTTAAACAAAATGAGAACAAAGAGAACAGGTGGTAATATGGTTGTATCTGCCTTATTAACTGTAATAATTAGTTGAATATTAGTTGCATTCTATTTTTGATATTTTGGACAATCATTAGACAAAAATGATTTTACTAAAGTAAGTGTAGATTTAAGACAAAACTTAGCTGATGCATCTGCACAAGTTAGAAATGGTGCAAATATTATACTTGTTGATGATTTAGATAAATTATCAACAAAATATAATAGTGAAGTAGTTGCATTAGATAAAAAAGTAAATAATGTAGAGCTTATGTTCTGAAGTGATTTGTCTTGAGATTTTGAATATACTGGTTCAGATGGGAATTTATACAATAAATTAATAGATTGAATAAATAATAATATTAAATATTTAGTATTGACTACTAATACAGATATTAAAAAAGCAGATTGAAGTGATACAGATAGATGAGTTATATTAATAGCAGGAAATAATTATTGATTTACTGCTGCAAATCATAATGCAGATGAAGCAGGTTTGACATATAGAGGAATATATTTCTTAGTTCCTGCGAGTGAAAAAGCTACTTGGAACAAAATCGCTTCTGCTAATATTTGAAAACTTACTGTAAGTGATACAATAGATATGTCAGATGGAAAAACAGATGAAAATGCTTCAGCTATTTTAATTACAACATCTGAAAAAGGTGAATAATAAAATAATTTATTTAAAAAAGAGAGTTAAACTCTCTTTTTTAAATAAATTTAAGAATATTTTTTAATAATTAAATCTATAAGTGGTTTAATTTCAACATATACATATTGAAAATATCCTCATATATTTTTATAGAATATTTTTTGTAATTCTTTATCATCAATTTCATTTAACATCTTTATTATTATATTATAATATTGTTTATTATAATTTCTTCTTTCTTTATTTATTTTCTCAATTTCTGTTTTATATTTTTTTGTAATATTTATAATCTTTTCTAATTGTTTTTCATTATCTATATATCATTTATTTCACAATTCAATAATAAATCCTTCTAATTTGTTTTCAGACAAATCATTAAATGCATTACTAATTTTCTTTAACATATTTACTAACTGTATAGTATTAATTTTGTCTTTAACTTGTATCTCTTTATTAGTTTGTATCTCTTTATTAGATTTATCATATCACTTACTAATCATTACTTGTTCTATAAAATTATTTAATGGTCATATAACATCTTTTACCTTAAAATAATATCTAATAAGAATTTCTTTATCTTTTTTAATTAGAATATCTATTAAATAAATTAAAGTATATAAATATCTATTTTTATTTGTTTTTTTTATATCATTTTTTTTTTGTATCTAAA
>JALUWO010000168.1 GCA_027019405.1 Candidatus Altimarinota bacterium
TATCAAGATATTCAGTTATATCAAAAATATTTAACTCTATTTTACTCATTTTCTAGCTCCCTAAATATTTCTTTTGCTCTTTTAATATCACTATTTTGAGTAGATTTATCTCCGCCTATCAATAAGATAATAATTTCACTATTTTTTACAGAAAAATATACTCTATATCCGGGACCAAAATTAACTCTTAGCTCATTAACTCCATCACCAAGATATTTATAATCTCCGAAGTTTCCATATTTTGCTCTATCTATTCTTCTTAAAATAGTAACTTTGCCTTTTATATCTTTTAGTTTTTTCAACCATTTTAAAAAGATATCTGTTTGTCTTACCAAATACATATAGAATTGTATCCTAAAAGATACAAAAAGTCAATCTATATATATTAGTTCTCGCTATATCTATACTCTTTAAAATTATCAAGCAAACTGTTAAAATCATATATGATAGTTGCAAAATTATATATTATTGTTGTTTCCTTTTTATTTAAAAAGTAGTATAATATCTCAAATTATATCAAAAAGGTAAAAAAATGGTTTGGAAATTAAATGCTGTTTTGATCTCAATGGCTTTATTTGGCATTGTGTTGCTTCGTGGTAAAAAATTATATCAAAAGCAAAAGCTACTTAATAAATAAACCCAAACATCCAAAGAGGAATCTTGCGATCAACTCCTATCTCTATATCATCAGCACCAACGAAACTATTTTTAATATTTTTTAATTGACTGAAATTTTTATCTTTTCCTCCTATTTCGAAAATATACCTATCATCTACGATAAAATCTCCACTTTTTGGATAATTGATAGTGTGATTGTATGAAACTTGTGAAGCAAAAAATGTCTCTCTTAAAGTCCCTATTTTAGGGTTATTGCAAAAGATAGAAAATAGGTTTGTATTGTCAAGATATAATTTTTCAGGTTTTGAGATAATGCTAATGCCACTTGATTTTGCACCAAGCATTCTAATAAGTCCAGCAGCTTGCAAAATCCATAGATATTTATAAAGTGTTCTTTGATTTAACTCTACCGCACCGCAAAGTTTGGAGATATTTATATCATAAGGTTCGCTTTGACAAAGCATTATCATCATCTTTTTTAAAGAGTTTATTTTGTCATAATCTATGGCATAAATCATTGGAAGATCGGTTTCAAGTATTTGCATTGAAGCATTTAAAAGTTTTTGTATATAACTATTTTTAGATGTTTTATAAAATGGATAAGCACCGTTTTTTAAGTATTTATCAAAATATGCTAATGGTTTTATTTTTGAGACAATTTCTGTGGCATAAGTTGTATGATTTTTCAATAACTCTTCCAACGAGATAGGATCAAACTTTTCATCTATCTCAAGCTCTAAAAACTCCCTAAAAGATAACACTGGAAGTTTATATATGGTTGCTCTTCTGCTAAGATCTGCTTTTGCATTATCCAAAGCTACGGCATTGGAGCCTGTAAAGATAACTTGTAAAGCAAAAAAGCTATCGTATATTAGTTTTAAATCTATTTCAAAGTTTTTAATTTTATGAATTTCATCAATGATCAAAACTTTCCCACCTTTTTTTTGAAACTCATCTGCTATATTAAACAAGCCAAGTTGAGTGACCAAAGGATGATCTGCTATGATGTATAGTGTTTTTCTCTTTTTGTATATACTATTTAGATACTGAAGTAACATCGTAGTCTTGCCTACACCGCGAGAACCAAGTATCCCTATAAGTCGTTCATTAAAATCGATCTTTTCAAACAAAAACCTTTTATATTTTGGTAATTTTTGGGCTAATATTTGATTTGAAAGTAGTTGTAATTGCTCTATCATTTTTTACTCCAATACTAATTTATATTTATATATTTTGTATTCTATTACAAAATATATATAAAGTCAAGCAATTTGTGATATAGTAATATTTTTTGATTAAAATTGGCTTTTGGCAGTATGTGTAATATCTTGATGTGTTATCTTTTCTATAGTTTCATTTGCTATTTTTGAGGCATTTTTATGATTTTCACTAAGATAAAATTTATTGACAGTATCCAAGTCAGTATGTCCTAACGAAGCAGATAAGATACTCGAAGCAACTCCGACTTCACCCATAGCACTTACTAAAATATGTCTAAAATAGTGCATTGTTAATTCCGGGATATTGGCTATAGTTTTTATCTTGGCAAGCTGTCTTTTTGGGGTTGAGAGATATTTGCCTGTTTTAGGGGATTTGAAGATCAGATCATTTTTTGTTTCTCGTATTGTAAGCAGAGTCTCTTTTATGGGTAGAGGTAATTCA
>JALUWO010000169.1 GCA_027019405.1 Candidatus Altimarinota bacterium
TCCTATAATATATTTTCTTAGCAATTCACCCACTACTTAGTATAAGTGGTGGTACTCTTGCTTTTTATTTATAGAATATTTATTTTTGTTATTTATAAAAACTAATGAACTATAAAATTAAAAAATATATAAGTAATCTTGAAAAAGTGGATTTTCAACCATTTTTAACAAGTCAAATTGAATTAACAGATTTATGTTTTTTTCAAAATAAATCTTATATTCAAAATAAGTTAAATATAATAAATTATGGTTTTATGTCCTTTTTATTATATAAAAATCTTTTATCAAATAATAAAATTATAAAAGACAATACATATTTAATAGATAATTTTGATTTATATAACAAATATTTTATTAAAGCATATTTAAAATATAATGGTTATACAAAATTTAATACTTATTTTTATAATTGGATTAGAAAAATTAAACTTGAATATTATAATAAATATAAAAAATATATAACAAATGAAATTTTTTATAATTTTGATTTAATATAAAATATAAAAAGTAAAACATAATTTTACAAAAAAAAGCAATCTATAATAATTTAGATTGTTTTTTTATACTTAATTTTATATTTTTTTTAATTTTTTAATAAGATTTCTATTGTATCTAATAATTCTAAATCAACTCAAAAGAAAATTTCTTTTTGTTCATATATTATTTCCATTATTCAACTTCTTAACAATATTTCAAATTCTTTTTCTTTTATATTTGTTTCATTTTTTATATTGTTTTTTCTGTTAATCTTATAAAGTAAAATATTATTTTTAAATTTAAAAGATAAAGGATTATAAAAGAAAATTCAAAATTTAAATTTATTTTTTGTTTCAAATTCAAAATATATTTCTTTTCATTTAGAATTTTTTTTAATATTTTCTTTTTTTTCTTTAATAAATTTATATAATGATTTTATATCTTCTTGATTTAATCAAAAAGTTTTTTTCAAAATATTTTCATATTTACTTATTTGTTTAATTATTTTTTCAATATTATCTTTTGAATATAAAAAACAAAATATATTAACATTTTCAATTTTTTCCATCATATTATGTTTATTAAAAGCTTTAATTTTTACATCTAATATTTTGTTTTTTATATTATTTAAATTTATTTCACTAATGTAATTTATTGTTTTTTTGTTAAATATTTTCATTATTTTTTAGATTATTTAATAAAATAGTTAATTATATAACTAATAAGTATATAATTAGTTTTTAACATTATTATTATACTTAATTTTATATTTTTTTATTATTTAAATATTTCTCATATATTATTATAATCTTTAAAATTTTTAATTTTAATAATACATTTTAAAGGCATAATATTATTTCCCCATTTTCACCGTGTAAGATTATAATTATCTATATTTTTAATGTTATAATAAAATATACATCATTTTAAATAATATTTACTAGAATCTATTCAATTAGAATTAAATAAATCTCTTATATATTTAGACCATAACATTCAATTTCAACATCAAGCATTAAATTCTTGTACTCAAACTTTTTTTAAAGTTCAATTATTTGTTCTTTCAACATTACTTACCATAGCAATATGTCATACTCAATTACTTTTTCAATTTATTAGATGATCCCAAACAATAATATCTCAAGGTCAAACTTGTTTAACTGCTTCGTTACTATTATAAATAACTTCAAATCATTTTTTTCATTCTGCTGCTTTACACCAATTTACAGCATTTCAACCATATAACTTTTTTTTATTAACATTTATTACAATATAATGAACACATTGTCAAGGATATCTTCAATTACTAATTTTTTTATTTAAGGTAGCTTGTTTCCAGTATGGAAATAATCATTTTTTATTTCAAAATCAACTAAAAAGTTTATATTTTTTAAACCATTTATTATAAAATTTATAACTATATTTATTTAATTTATCTATGTCATTTTTTTCTTTTAATAATAAATATATATAACTATCATAAGAAAATTCTTTACATTCTAAATAATCTTTTTCAGTATCAAATTTATTTTTTAAATAATCACAATAATTATATTTTTGTATATTTTTTAAATTATCATCTACAGTAATAAAATTCTTTATATTACTACTATTATTATCTTTTATATCACTTATTTTTATATATTTAAATGTAAATCACTCTTTATTATATATATCTTTAATAATTGTTTCAACAATATAAGGGTAATCACTAATATTTACGGTTATATTATTGAAACTATTATTATTTTTATTTCAAAATAATAATTTTTCTAAATCTGTGAAATCTAAAATTT
>JALUWO010000170.1 GCA_027019405.1 Candidatus Altimarinota bacterium
AGTACATTAAATGCAACCGAGTTAAAAACGACTATTAATAAATTTTATAACTATAAAAAAATGGGTGGTATCTCTCCTACTGTATTATTTGCTTTCTCAAGTGATATTCAAGGTAATGAATTAGAAAGATATAAAAAAAATGACCAAAACTTTTTTATCAACCCAATAATTTCAGTAATATGTGTTTCTGACAAATGTTATTGTTATAAAACAGTAGAGAAACATTTTTTAAAGGATTTTTTTACAAATGAAGAATGGCTTTCACTTTGGGAAAAAAATGGTGGAATGAATATTAATGAAGCTTTTGATAAAGCAGATGAATTTTTAACTAATAATGAAATATTAAAAAAAATGGATAGAGCAGAGTTTGCCCTTGCAATTAAAGCGAGTATTCAACTAAATGAACAAAGACGAACATTAAATGATAAAAATTTAGTTATGAATGATATTGAATTTAATAAAATTAAATTTAAAGTTCATAAATGGATACAAGTAGAGATTACCGATAATGTAGAAAATATTGAAATGATATCATTTTTATCAGGAATATCAAATACATTATCAAAAGAAGCTTTTGGTAAATATTTGTTAAAAAGTGGAAATGATAACTTTAAAATATGTGCAGTTTGTTATGAAGATATGTGGGGCAATATTAGTGCTGAAGATTTTAATAAAAATGGATTAAATTATAATGTTGATTCGTTCAGTTTTTCATTTAAATCCAATGATGAAGATAATGTTCACAAAATGACTTTTAACATAAAAAGATAACAAGACATAGTAAAAAAATATGTTACCTCGCCGAAAAAAGCTTGTTAAACTAGAAAAGTTTAGTTACCATTGTAGAACTCAAAAGACTACAAAGACGGGTAACATATTTTTATATTCAGTCGTTATATCAAAAAAAGGACTTACTTAAATGGATACAAATAAACAAGAATTTGAAAGTATTAATAGTAAAAAATATAATACTAAAGTCAAACAAATTATTGAAAGCATGCAGAAAGATTTTCTTGATACTACTCCAAATGATATAGGACTTAGTTTAGCAGATTTGCAAAATATTTTAAATAAAAAAGGTATATTACATGCAGTTAAAAGTGAATATATAGAAGAGAATGAAGCTTTAAAGTCTCTTGAATTTTTTATGAAAGATTCATCTTTTGATATACAATCACTTAATAAAATTTCTAGTGTTTTAATCTCTTTTAGAACACACTCTGATTATCCAATTACAAGACTCACAAAAATGATAGAATTAATATCTGAAAAAATCAATGATGACTCCAATCTTATTTGGGGAACTGTAAGAGATGATTCATTAGATAATGATTTAGCAATAATTAATGTACTATTTACTGAAACACAAGCAAGCTAAAAGGAATGAACAATGCAGAAAATAAATTTATTTGATGGTTTAGAAAATGAAAATAATGTTAGCACTTTATTAGTAAATCTTATAAAAAAATATCCTACTCTTGAAAACAAGTGGAAAAACTTTTTAAAGATAAATAATATTGATTTAATTGAGACAGAAATATCTTTAAAACGAAAGAAACTGAAATATGGACGAATTGACATACATATTGAAAACAATTCAAATAAAATATTAATTGAAAATAAAATTTGGCGATACAGAGAACTTACAGATAATCAACCTTCCAACTATATCAAATATATTGAAGGTGAAGAAGATAAAAAAGACAGCAAACTAATATTTTTAATACCAAAACATTATCATCATGAGAATGAACTAAAAGATAAAAAACTTTCAATAAAATATTGGGAAGATTTTATTGTTGATTTAAAAAAAGATGATTTTCATAAAATGAATATTTTTATTGAAGAATTTGTTGAATTTATGGAAAATATTTTATCTATATCTTACATACATTTAACTAAATCAGAAAAAATATTATTAAACAAAAAAGGAATTAGCATGAAGAGTCAAAATATACCACAAATTATGAAAAAATTAATTTCAAATGTTGATAGTGTAATAGATGGTGGTAAAATTAAAGTTACCAATCGCAATAAACCGACTGAATATGATGGTTATGGGTATGAATTGAAATTAGAAAATAGTGAATTATTTATTTGGTTTGGAATTGAGTATGATATTTGGCAAAAGTATGAAAGTCCAATAATTATATGGATTACAGGTGTACCATTAGAAGAACAAGAAAAAATACTCCGAGATGAGGGATTTGAATATTACACACATGAAAAAGATAAAGATACACTGATATATTCCTTTTATGAT
>JALUWO010000171.1 GCA_027019405.1 Candidatus Altimarinota bacterium
TTCCATTTTGAGCTTTGAGGATCATTTCATCACTCTCTAAACTTTTTAAAATAGCATCTCTGTTCTCAGGTAATGGGATATTTAAAAGTTCAAAATATGCTGTATATTCAAGATAACCAAGCACATGACTATCATTTAAATTATCCACAGCTACCTGTTTTTCAAATGGTACTCTATCAAACACTCTCCAAAGTTCCCTCTCTTTCTCAGGCAATTCTTTAAGTTTTTTCTTATGAGAATTTAGACGAATATACTCTATCCCCTGAAAACTTACTGGATTTACCACAGCAGTGGCTATTTCTAGTAAAACAAGATTTTTTTGCTCAATTTCTATTTCATAAAATTGAAAATCAATCTTTGGTTTAAGAAGTCTCAATAACCAGTTCTCTAAAGCTTCATTACCTTTTGTCGTATTTGATGGTTTAAACATTGTACCTAATATTTCATGTGTGGCATCATCCACACCCCAAATTATATAAGCAGTTGTTTTTCCATTGAGTGCTGCTGAATTTGCTAAGGCACTAATGTATTCACCTATCATCTCTTTATCATAATTATTATGTTTAAACTCCAACCACTCTGTTTCATTTGGTTGCTTTAAAAGTTCATAAATAAGGGAAACTATATATTCGTTACTTCGAGTAATACTCATATTTCATACATTCCATTTTTTATTTTTTCTATTGAGTCAATTATAGCTAAATTAACATAATTAGATTATTTTCTAAAATAATTCCAAATCATGATAATGTAGCACATAGTCAATATGCATATAATACCGCAGAGTAACATCTGGACCAAGGTGTCCAATCATATTTATCAAATTATAAAAATCAGCTTTATGTTTTTTTGATTGCATAAACAATTTACGCATACTTTTTGTCACATATGTATGACGAAATGAGTGAAGGCTTGCATATCGCCCTGTAATCTGCTGAATTATTTTATTACACTGTAAAAAGAAACTGAGTTTCTGCACAGCTTTTTTAGATATCTCTCTATCCTGTGATATCATTGGAAAAAGATACTTTATTTTTTTTTCTTCAAGATAATTCAGATATTCTTTAAAAATAGAAAAATACTTTTCATCATCAATCATAAATTCGACGCGCCGTTTTGAAGAATGAGTTTTTAAACTATCAACAACATCATTTTTATGTACATCTATTGTAATTAAACCATCTGCAGTATAAATATCCTTAACCTCTCTGCTCCACATTTCACCTTCTCTTAAACCACTATAATACATCAACATACAAAATATAAAACGCTGATGCAATGCTACCCTTCTTTCAACAAGCAAATCATTCGTTTTAAAAAATATACTATCCTCTGTAATTAATTTTTCATACAACATATTAAGCTCTTTTTTAAAAATCAATGATTTTCTTGCATAAACGATATGTTTACCTTTTTGATAGCTTATTGTAAATCCAAATCTATTTAAAAATGGTTCAATTACACCAATATACTTTTGTTGTGTGGCATTATTCCCTGAGTGTTTAATTTTTTCTTCTATTAATTCAATAGTCGGAATATCCAGTTTACCTTCTTTTATGATTATGTCGAAACATTTGCTAAAAAGTGTACACAACTTCGAATAAATTGTAGAAATTGCAAATTTTTCTTCCGAGTTTTCATGATATTTTGATTGGTATAGAACCTCTTTCGTATAATCAATCATGTCAAAATAGATATTAAGATTACCTTTATAACCTTGTTTCAGTTTGTCAAGCTTTGCCAAATAATTTTGATGATCTCTTTTACTTTTTGGATGATAGCTTTGAAGTTTTTTTAATTTATTATAATCATCTATTGATAACTTCAAATAATCTTTTATACTGAGTATCCCCTCATCTTCATCCTTTAAAAGATCAATAGGATAAACTCTTTTTTGCCTAGCATTATTTTTTCTTTCTATCTGTGCAAAATATTTTGAATTAATCTGATCTGGTAATAGTCTTATTAACTCCAAGTAATTCGTCTTAGGATGCATGGTATGCATCTCTAATGTTCTATGAACAGGAGTGTTTTCCAATTGATGATCTAACTCGATTTGTCGTCTTATTAGCGTTTTTATATATCCTTTTTTATAATATTTGCTCTCATTTTCTGTAATTTTTATATAACAGAGCCACTTGCAGATTCCCGCAAAAGTAGCTAATTTAATTTTTTGTAGTTAAAAAAGTTGAAATCTAATTTCAGAAAAGTTATAATTTTTTACGACAAAAATTTA
>JALUWO010000172.1 GCA_027019405.1 Candidatus Altimarinota bacterium
TCTTATTGATAGGCGGAGATAAATCTACTCAAAATAGTGATATTAAAAGAGCAAAAGAAATATTTAGGGAGCTAGAAAATGAGTAAAATAGAGTTAAATATTTTTGATATAACTGAATATCTTGATAATAAAGAGATAATTGCTGAGTATCTTTCTCAAGTTTTGGCTGATGGTGATACTGATGAATTGCTTGAAGCACTTGGTAATATAGCAAAAGCGAAAGGTATGAGCCAAATTGCAAAAGAGACAGGTCTTGGAAGAGAGAGTCTATATAAAACTTTTCGCAAAGGTACAAAGCCAAAATTTGATACTATTATTAAGGTGATAAATTCTCTTGGTATAAAACTAAAAGCATCAGCTTGATCTACCCACCCAAATAATGCTCAGTAATACTCGCTCTATTATGCTTCATCTCATGACTGACTTTTTGCAAACTCTCCTCATAAGAGTATCCAGCTTTAGCATACTCAAACATTCTTCTTTTGGCAAAATTCCATCTTAAACCATGAGTTGCTTCCGGTATCTCTTTTGAATTGATTGCGGATCGTTTTATATCTTCATAGTAAGCTTGATAATTTATCTTAAAGATTTGATTTTTTGAAAAATGTGATAAAAGTTTTTGATATGTATCTTTTGATACAAGAACTTCTCCCTCTTTTCCTCCCTTTTCTTTAGTAAAAATGATACCTTTTTGAACTCCAGCTATATCATCCAACTTCAATCCCAAAAGTTGACTCTTTTTTATTAAAGCTACCCCTTCAAGCCTTGCTCCACCTTCATATTGGATATAAGCTGCTATTTTATGGAGTGGATTTGATAAGTTAGATATGAGTTCCAAAGGATTTTTATAAGCACGGTTATGATAATTATTTACCACAAGATTCAAATCTCTTGCTTCATCAAGCAGAGTTTGCCTGATAGAAAAATCATACTCTCTTTTTTTATTATGAATTTTCAAAGAAAAAAGCTTCAAAGCTATCTCAAGTTTTCCAAGAGCTGAACTTATCTTTTCAAGATACTGCTTTGAAGGATAGTATTCTATTTTGTAGTCCATATATGCTTGTATATGATAAGGCTCAATATTTTCAAAGTTTTTTACTTTCCAATGCTCTTTTAGATAGTTAAAAAAATTATTCCATATATTTCTATAGCTTTGCATGGTTTTATATGAAGCTATCTTTTGATACGAAGGGTGAGATGGATTTACTCTATCTTCTTTTTTAGCACCGACTTCAAATATCACTTTTACAAGTTGTGAGCTTTGATAGTAAACACTTCCTCTTATTTTTCTCTCCTTTTAAAGTAAATTTTTGATAGTTTCAGCCTCTATCAAGTAGGCAAAATTTGTTAAGTCTATCTGCTTTTTGTTTACAAGATTTGCATCTATCTTGGCTCTTTTGATTGAGATGGTACGATTTGCTCGAAAGCATATCTGAGCTCCACCTATAAATTGTTTAGGTCTTTTGAAAAAAAGATAGTGAAAGTTTAACATAGATTTTTGTTTATTTAACATCCGCCAAAAAATCTAATAGACCAAAATGTTTTTTACGGTTTCCTTTTTTTTGGATATAGACTTTAAGCTTCTTAAGATTGGGAACTTTTGGACTTTATGAAACAAATAAGAAAAAACAGCAAAATAAACAAAAAATAAACAGGAGAGTAAACAGATTTTGTTAGATTTGTATTATAGATTTTTCAAAATATTGATAAAATTTCCTACAAAAATCTATCTTAAAGTTAGTTCGATATCTTTATATCATCCAAGATTGTTACAAAAAATTTTTTTGTCCAAAGCTCTATCTCTTTTATATCTTTTATGAATGGTTGCACATCATTTTTTACTTTTTTTATATCAAGAGTTTCTATTCTTTGCAAAAGCAGATCTTTTATATTTTGTTTTGAAAGATTATCTGGTATTTTTATTTTATTGTTTTCTAAATATTTACAACTTTGAGACAATCTGGCTTTTAAATGTCTTACATCAAGTTCTACATTGTTTGCTATATACCAAATTTTTTGATCATTTTTACCAGTGCTGTGCCGGGTGTGTCATATTTCGCATAGATAATCCAATAAAATGATATTATGCATGTTAAATAGTTTATTATACCAAAATTCATTAAATGGTATCTCCAAAATAGTTATGCTTGTTTCTCACTATATTTATAGTTGCCTCACCCCAAAAAATACTCCTCACACCCATCATCACTTCTTCCTCTTGGGGCTGTTTTTGTTCTTGTTATGATGAGTTCGTCTTTGGCTCTTGTCATAGCTACATAGAGTATCCTTCTCTCTTCTTCAACTTTTTCTATATCACCTTTGGCTCTTTTGTGGGGATATGCATCATTATTTGCTTGAAGTAAGATGGTATATTTTGCTTCTGTGCCTTTTACACTATGGACAGTTATGATCTTTATATATTTATCTTCTTTATCTTCATTTTTATAAACCGGCTGAAGAATATAGCTTTGTAAAAAAGATTTTAAGCTTTTATAGTTTGAGCTGATTTGTTCTAAAAAACTCAGATCGTCTTTGATGGATTTTAACTTACCTTGATATGCTTGCAATAAATATTTTTGTAATAGCTTTATACTTTTATGGATAGCTTTTTTGGGATCTTCTTTTAATTTATCTATCTCGATAATTCCACTATATAAAAAGTCTTCTTCTTTGAAATGATCTTTCAATGTTTTCAAGATAGTGTTTGTATTTTTATGTATCAATTTTTTAGGATTTATGTTTGGTCTGTTTTGTGTATAGAAGTCACATATCCTTGTAAATCTATGGATAACCAACTCATCACTATATCCACAGATGATTTGTAAAATAGATAAAATATCTTTGATATGCTCACTTTGCATAAGATTTTGACCACCTATAAAGATATAGGGTATCTTTTGCATGATAAGCTCTTTTTCCAATGTTTTAGCATTGAAAGCACTTCTAACAAGCACCATAAAATCACTCAGCTTTGCCTCTTTTTTACTTTTTATATATCTTACTACAAACTCTGCTTCTTCATCATTATCATCAAAGTCATAAACCTTGGGCTTTTTGCCACTACCTCTTACGGCAAACAACTCTTTATCATATTTATAGATAGATCTTTTTAAAAGAGTATTGCTAAGTTCTAGTATCTCTTTAGTGCTTCTATAATTATTTGTAAGTTTGATAACTTTTGAAGGATGGAGTCTTTTTGTAAAAGAGTGGATATTTTTAAAATCAGCCCCTCTAAAAGCATATATACTTTGAGCATCATCTCCAACACAAAAGAGTTTGATATATTTTGCATAATTCATTAAGATTTGCCATTGCAACGGATTGGTATCTTGCATTTCATCGACGAGTAGATATTTATATCTTGAGCATATTTTATCTCTTGCTTTTTTATTGTTATCTATCACATCTAAAAAATGAACCATCAAATCATCATAATCCAAATATTTACTACTCTCTTTTTTTGCCTCATATAACTCACACACTTTAAGTGCTATTTTATAATTTTCCTCTTTTGCATAAAATCTTTTGAGATACTTTTCTATCGGTAGCATTATATTTTTAGCATAAGAGATATAGTTGATGATATTATTGGCAAGATAGCTTGGTAAATTTAACTCTTTAAGGCATATTTGAACTAACCACATCTGATCATCTCTATCTATGATCCTCTTATCTATATCTTTTTCAAAATATTTATAGCTATTTATCATCTCAAGAGCAAAGCTATGAAAAGTCCCGGCAAAAAGAGTATCAAGTTTGTTTTTTGCTCTTACTCCTCCTATCCTCTCTTGTATCTCCAAAGCAGCCTTTTTAGTAAAAGTCATCACAGCTATGTCAGAAGGTCGGACATCTTTACTAAGTAGATATTTTATCCTCTCGATAATAACCCTAGTCTTACCGCTTCCAGCTCCTGCTAAGACTAAGAGGTGTTTATCTTCTTCAAAAGTTACAGCTTCATTTTGAAGGGGGTCTAATGTTGTTTTCAATATTTTGCCTTTAGATATATTGTTTCAAAAAATTTATTGCTAACCCTCTTTCTAATTGATCGTGAAATCTTTGATTGCTTTTACTTTGCAAACATTTAAAGCAAGAACTATCAAGTCCGCATTTGCAGTTA
The DNA here is from genome assembly GCA_027019405.1 of Candidatus Altimarinota bacterium. GTDB lineage: Bacteria > Patescibacteriota > Gracilibacteria > BD1-5 > UBA6164 > JALUWO01. The sequence continues at coordinate 4,118 of JALUWO010000172.1, forward strand.
TCAATTTTTTGTAATGCTAATTGAAACCATTCTTTATATTTTTTTTCATCGAAATCAAATACTTTATATGTATGTCCTGCTCCTCCTGGAACATTATCAAAGATATAGATTGAAACTATATCATCAAACCATTTAACAAATATATCTAAATCATCTCTTTTAACTGAGGCAATTTTTGATAGTCCTTCAACAAGTGCATAACCAGTAGAATACATACTTGATAATAATTTTTTTTCATCAAAATATTTTTTTGATATATTTAATTCTAAAATATCAGTTGAGTAAATTGCTCCCAATTGATATTTATTTTCCTTACTATTTGATTTATTTGTTATTATTTCACCATTTTCTATATTAATTTTATATTCCTTGCTATTGAGAATATATATTTCAATATCTTTATATAAAGATATTTTAATGTCTTTTAAAATATCTTTTGATAGTGCTTTCTTTTGATCTACGAAATCTATAAATGGTTCTGTAGTGGTCAATATTTTTGGTTTTTTTGTTACTTTTTTTGGTCTATCTTTTACATCAAAACCATATATTGGAATAATAAATTTTTTTACATTTGTTATATCTAAATTATGAGAACAATTTTTACAACTTTTAACTTCATCCAAAGTTCTAAAAAAATTTATATTTTTACAATTCTTGCATTCAGCATAGAATCTAGGTTTTAGCTCTTCATTTGGCACTACAATTTTACTTGATTTTACAACTCTTTTTTTGACAATTATCTCTTGATTTGGTGCAAATTCAGTTATTGCATATTTAATATCCCTTGACAATTTAACTTTATTTGTAAATTCTCCATATTCATGCCAATTGTTTCTACTGTTTAATAGACTAATAAATTTAAGTTCTACTACATCGACAGGAAAACCATATTTCGGTATTAAACTATAATTTGATAAAGATGTGATCAAATCCCTATTTGCCAATTCTTTTAGAGCTTTAAATGATAACTCTTGTCGTATTACTCCTTTCTCTCTATTTGTTAGAAGAGAGATTATGTTTTCTTTTTTATAATTCATATTATTTTCATTAATATAATTATCTAATGCTTGATAAACTGAATTAAATTCGAATATATATCTTTTTTGTGCTTCTTTAAGTTTTTCTTTAAAACCATTCATCCATTTTCCAAGCAAAAACTCTTTTTTTAAATATTTTTTAAAATAATTGTCTTCTATCATATCTATATACAAATCAATTTGTTTAAATAATCTTTTATTCTCTTGATCTAACCATACCAACAACATATCAACTCCATCTAATATAAAAAATTGATAACTTATAGGAATATTTTCTATTTGATAAAAATATTTTGGATTATCTTTAAAAAAAATTGAAAAAATAATTGAATATATATGTCTTGATATAATTTTAGTATTAGTTATACTAAACATTGGAGAAATAATTTCTCCTGCAATCATTTCTTTTGGATTATTGTCTTTAAAATAACTCATATCATGGCTATTTCTTTTTGAATAGGTTAATATAAATGGATTTCGTTTTCTTCTTCCAGCTCGTCCTGCTCTTTGTTGATAATTAGATGTTTTAGGGGGCATATTTCTCATAAAAACTGCATCTAATGAACCCAGATCAACACCCATTTCAAAAGTAGTAGAGCTACTTAAAACATTAATTTTTCCATCTTTAAATTTTTCTTGAACTTCCCTTTGACCTTCTGGACTTAATTGTCCAGAGTGTTCTTCTGCTCTTAACGACAAATTATTTGGCAGAGTTTGATATAAACTTCTATAATTTTCATCTTCTATATCATCTACATCAATTTCTTGCATAAAACCATTACAAGTTTTATCGTTACAAACTGTATTGGTAGTCTGTAATGCAGCACAAATATTACATCTAAACATCTTTTTGTTATTTTTATAATTAAACTTAAAGTATTTATCGTTAAAATAGAAAAAATCTGGATTTTCTTTTTCCTCATTGTCTATGCAGCAAAAATTATCTTCTATATTATCTTGAAACTCTTCCTCGTCTTCACCTTCAAACTCTATAAGTTTTATAAAATAAAGTTTTTTTATAAAGTTCTTTATAAAATTTTTATAATCATCTTCGTTTTTATTTGATTTTAATAAATTATTATCTATATATTTATTATATAGTCGTGATGAAATATTATTGCCATAACAAAGTAAATTTTCATTATCTTTATTGTCTATTATTAAATTTGTAAATCTTTGTTTATTGATTCTACTATATCCTATTTTATCATTCAAAAAAGAGCTATTTATGTTTTTAAAAATATTAATACCATTAAGTCTATAAGAATTTATAAAATCTAAAGCAAAATCAACAATAGAGCAATTATTGAAATTTTGAAAACTATTATCATTTAATAACTTATCTTCATATTCAAAATGTAACTCAATCAAGCCCGAAGCTTCTAAATCTATCCTTTTATCTATCCTGAATATTTCAGTTAATATTTGCAATTTTAATTTTTCATGCTCCTTTTCATTTAGTGTAAAATTATTAATATCATTAAATCTCAATTCATTTTTTTCAATAAGTTTATAAAGTTTTGATCTAAGATAAAATGAATTAAAATTATTTTCAAGAGCAATTGGAAAAAATGCTGAATCTTTTCTGCTATCTGCAAAAGTTATTAATTTTCTCTTTTCTTTTTTATAAGATAATCCTTTATATATAGACATAGTTAAAATAGATTGGATAGCATCATTACCCATTTTAAAAGGAGTTACCCTTTTTCTTTTACATCTTATACATTCACTTTCGCCAAATTCGTCAGATTTATTATGCAATAAAAGGATAGTCAAAAGCTTACTACCACAATGGTTACATTTATTGCTATCAAGTGAATAAAACAAGTTACAAGTCAAACAAAATTTTTGTAAAGAGTTGTTTATCCCAAACTCTTCTTTTTGTTTATCAATTTTTGCTTTAAAATTATTTGTATCCATATCGTCAATATTAAATGCAAATAAATCTTTATTTAATTCATTTGATTTTTTATCATCTTTATATCTTGATATTTTATTTCCTTGTTTAAAACCTCTTATATACTCTTGTCCACATCTCATACAACTTGCCATCTCATATACAGGAAAATTATCATTAGTATGTATTACTGGATCAAAAAACAAGTTATCAACTTTATTATTTTTAAACGATACGAATAAACCAGTATTTGCTGATACAAATTGATGAAATTTAACTTTAAAAAATTCAAAATTTTTATACCGTTGTGAGAAAAAATTAAGTATAGCTACTAATGATATTGTTTCATTAAAATCTTTTTTTAAATAATTTGATAACTCAGCAATTGTAAATATAATATTTTTCCTATTTTCTTCTAAATCTTTCAAAAATGATATTAATTTATATACATCTTGATTTTGTGTAGGTAAAAAATATTGTGATAACTGCTTAATAGCATTATTATAATCATTATCTAATTTATAAAGTTTAATTTTATTTTGAAATTCTTTTTTAAATTTATTGCTTTTTTCTAATTTTTTTGGTCTATAAATATAATAAGGAATTAGTAATTTATTATATAATTTTTCATATGAAATATTATAATCATTTAAATTATTTTTTTCTTGGATACTTGCCAAATATTTGTCTGGTTCTTTTTGGGAAAATATTAGCGATTTATCATCAAAATACTCATCAAATAAAGTTTGCCCAAATTTTATAAACTCTTTTTGTCCATCTTTTTTTGAACTATCAACAATTGTTGCAGAAGTCGCAATACATTGTAATTCACCACTATTTTTTTGCAAAATAAGTTTTAATTTCCTAATAAGCATTGAAATTTCTATTGCTAATGCTCCATCATAGATATGGGCTTCATCTAAAACTAAAAATCGCCACCATTTGGATTGTTCAATCGAAAATATATCTAAATCTTTTGGTCTCAAAAGTAAAAATTCTAACATTGAATAATTTGTTATTAATATATGAGGAGGATTTTTTCTTATTTCTTCTCTAGTCAAAATAAAATTTTTACAACATTTAAAGTTGTCTACTTTTTTATTATGATTTTTATCGCAACAACTATAAAAATTTTTATTATATTTTTTAATCTCTTCTTCATTTTCCGGGGTTTCACCTATATACATTCCAAAAGTTATTTTCTCTAATTTTTCATCTCGGCTTAAAATATCTCTCATTCTATTTAATTGATCATTTACAAGAGCATTTAATGGATATAAAATCAGAGCTCTTACTCCTTTGTTAGGTATAGTATTATTCTCTATCTCTTTTAAAAGATGATTTATGATTGGCAATAAAAATGATTCTGTTTTGCCAGAACCAGTTCCAGTAGAAATTAAAATATTTTTACCTTCCGAAACTTTTTTTAATGATTCTTCTTGATGTTTATAGAGTGGATATTCAACTCCTAATCCACCAAATGCTTTTTGTAATAGTGGATGAGCAATTTTTATATCTTTTAAAAAAGAACCGCTTTTATATTTATGATTAAACTCCAAAAAAAGTTTATTTTTTGTATAGGGATGTTTTGTTTTTAATTCTTTTTTGAATTTTTTGAAAAACTCTTTATTTCTTAAAGGAAAACTAGAGTATAGGTATCTCTCGTAATCTTTTTCAATTCTTTGTGATATATTAATTGGATCAAAATATTCTAAATCATATCTATCTAAATTTAACTCATTCATAATCAATATCCTTTAATCTAACAAATAATCCATCTTTTTTTATAATATCAAAAGATTTTTTAATAATGGTTTCTTTTTTCGTTTGCCTTGCCTCTCTTAAAACTAACATTTGAGTTTTAAATTTATAAATTTCTGATATTTCAACTTTCTCAATAAAATATGCCTTGTTTTTAAAATAATATTTTATATTATCTGTATTATGTATTAAAAAGTTTATATCACTTATTTTAATCTCTTTATTACTATCAATTTTATTATCAAAAATAATATTTATAAATGGTAAATAGTAGTAATTGTTTTTTAACACTAAAGATAGAGATTTGGATTGAATTTCTTTAGATAATTCCTTAATTTTTTTAATTGATATAAAATAAGTATTTAAATTTTTACTAATATCAATTTCATTACTATTTATTTCAACTTTATCAAATTTTATTGATGTGGGATAATTTAATAATTTAATTTTCAACTGCCTATAAAAATTTAATCTATCATATTTTATATTTTTACTTTTAACTTTAGTTTCATTTTTTCTTTTATCTAAAAAAGATATTTTGATATCAGGCTTTATAATATTTAAATGTATATTATTTCCATTAAGCTGATTAAACACCAATAAATTATTTTGTTCTCTTAGTTTAAATGTATGTAAGAAATAATTATCTATTTTTTTACTTTCATCGCTATTTACTTTTATTTTATTACTTAATAATTTGATTTTTATAATTTTATTATTATCATACCAATTGAACCATTGTAAAATTTCAAATCCATCTATATAAATTATTTTAAAAATTTTTTTATTGATTACTATTTCAAATTTACCTATAGGTTGATTGTATTTATAAAAATCACTCAAATTTAGCTCATTATTATTAAATAAATCATAGGCTATAAATTTATTTTGATCTTTTGGAGAAAGTTTAAATTTTGGCAACTTTTTTATATATAAAAAATCTTCACTATCTTTATACTCTATATTTGATATAATTTTTGGAGAGTAATAGAGATTATATTTTATACCACAAAGTTTAATATAAGAATTATCAATATTTAATTGTAAATTATAAATAAAATATTTATCAATTTTTTTATCAGATAATTCTAATTGTAGTGGGTATTTGGTAATAATGTAACATTTTTTACCCTCATCTCTTTTTGGTATATAAATTTCATTATTTTGAATAGATTTTATGTCAAAATCACTATTTAGTAGGAGAAATCCTTTTTCAAATAAATTAATATCATATCTTTTAAATAAATTGTTATCAATCAACAATTCTACAGTAAAAGACTTATCAATATTATTTATAGTGATTTTAAATTCATCAAAATCACTACTTTTGTAAATATCAAACTCTTTATTAACAATATATACTCTATTAGCAATTTTAAATGATATTTTATCTATATTTCCATATAACTCATAAAATTTTGGATTAAATACTATATTACTATTTTCATACAAGAAATCAGTTTCGCTTATAGTTATTTTTTCCAAACTATTTCCATATTTTCCAATAAATAAAAGATAGTTTCTAATATAAAGTGGCAACTTAAATGTAAAATTTATTTTCTTTTCACATATAATTGCAATAGATTGTAAAATAAAATTTTTTACATACTTAGATATTTCACCATTATTATTAAGAAGGTTAAAAAAATTGTTTAATTTTTTACTATAAACTTTAAAGGTTTTTTCTTGATATAAATTATACAATTGAATATTAGATATATTATAATTAAAATTTGCATAAGCTAAAAAATAAATAATTTTATAATACTCTTTTAGATCTAATTCACTAACTCCACCAGAATGGAATATGAATGAATTTAAATATTTGTGTTTTCCAGTTTCCTCCAACTTAATACTAACACCCGATGTTTGTATTTCATAGATATACAAGCCTCTTTTTTCACATATTTTTAGACCTCTCCATTTAAAAAAATAATTAATTATTGAATTTCTAAAATCTATATTATCTGCTTTTTTGTTTTTTAAAATATGCCTTAAAAAATTTTCAAAAAAATTTGCTTGATTTTCATCATTTAAATATTCGTACCTAATAAATCCAGCCAACAAAATTAAAAAGGGTAATCTATAATTTTTATTATTTTTAAAATATGTATTAAAAAAATTATTTTTAAAATATGTATTTTGAATTTGATAATCTTCTTGAAACAATTTTTTTATATACAGATAATCATCTTTTGAAAAATCTATCTCAAATAAAAATCTTATATTGGAGTATTTTTGGTATATACTAATTCCAAGTTTATCTAATGTTTCAATATTGTTATTTAATAAAATTTTCAAAATATATCCTTTTAAATCATTTCAACAATTTCACTTCATTGTTTTTATTATCCTCTACAGGTCTTGATACACTTATATTTTTTGCATCTTGTAGGCCTTTTACATAGTAACTATTTAATTTAAAATTGGTAGCGACACTCCTAACTGTATGTTTTTGATGATAAAATTCTTTTGCTTCCTTAACTCTTGTATCTACCGGTATTATAGCATTATCTTTTAAATTTTCATTAAAAGTTTGACTTGCTTTATATAAGATATTATATACACCTCTTACTAAACCCATACGGTAACTTTTTACCATTTCTCTTTCACCGGTTACATTTTCTCTAAATATTTTAGCCCTTTTTTGTATCTCTTTTTGCAACACATCAACATAATATTTTATATTTGTAATATCACTTTCTATACCGACTAAAATGATCTTGGCTCTTTTACCAAATTTACCTTCTTTTTTATAACCATCCTGCCACAACATATAGCATCCATTGATATTTGCAATATTTTGATAAAGCTTACGATACCAACCAGGAACTCTTGCATAATCAACCTCTATATGTTTTATGATAGTAGGCTCTTTATCCAAATCTTTACGAGTCAAGGAGTGCTTATTCATAAGTTCTATTGCCTTTTTTGCTGCAAGTTTGGCTTCATGAGGACTATTTGACATAGACAATCTTAAAAGCTTTTCTATCTTATTTTTTACTTTTTGCAATTAATGCTCCTTTTCTAAAGTGTTTGATAAATGTATTATAGTATTTTACATACATAGTTGTAAAATGTTAAAAATTAAAAAAATATAATAGGCGATCTTGAAATTATAGTTTACCTATGTATAGGGTATGATATGAGTTAATATATAATGAACAGTTATAGTTATGAATTTTATTTTGATAAAAAAATTGCAATTTTTATACATATAGCAAAAAATTTAAAGACTTAGCTTAATTATAACTTAAAGAAGTAATTCATTAAACTATAATTAAGTTATGCAACTCTCAACTACATAAATATTATTTATCTACAATGTGGTAAAATACCATAACAAGAAAAAGGTAGTACAAAAATGAATCTATATCAAACAAGCTTAGAAAACCTAAAAGCACTAAATATGGACATAAAAGAGGAATTTTTCACCTATGACTTAGGCAAAATTCCACTACTTGAAGGTGTCAATACTCTTTTAAAAAGCATAGATACAAAAGGATTGAAACTTACTCAAAAAGGTTTTTTGCCTACAAAAGTAGTAAAAAGCATAGTAGAAGTCGCAAGCACTACTGATGAAGAGAGGTTTTTAGAACATCAAACAAGATATTATGAAGCTGAGCATTTTAGTGCCTCTTTAGCTCGTGTAGCGGGACTGTTCAAAATTCTGTGTCAATCGGGTAAAATAACAAATACCCAAGGAGAGACACATGAAGATAGAAGTAGATGTTGAGCAATTTGCTCAAGATATTAAAGCCGGTAAAAGTATCGGTGGTAA
>JALUWO010000173.1 GCA_027019405.1 Candidatus Altimarinota bacterium
TAGAACAAATCAAGCTTTTGACTTAACTATTGTATAAAAATGAGTTCTTTGATTATATTTATAAATTAAATTTAAAAACAATGGCAGATTTAAACAAAGTAATGTTAATTGGTAGAATTACTTCAGACCTAGAAGTAAAAAAAATGTGAGATAGTTGAAATTCAGTTTTAAATTTTTCTCTAGCTTCTAATAGAAGTTATAAAAGTAAAACTGGTGAAAAAATAGAAGAAACTGAATTTACAAGATGTGTTGTGTTTGGTAAATTGGCTGATGTGATGTGACAATATTTAAGTAAATGAAGAAAAATATTTGTAGAAGGTAGACTTAGAACAAGACAATGGGAAGATCAATCTGGAAACAAAAAATATACTACAGAAGTAATTGTTTCAGAAATGAATTTCTGTGATAAAGGTAATGGCTGAAATTCAAATTGAAATACTGCAAATGTAAATGCAAATGTTGAAAATGAAACAGCTGATGATATTCCATTTTAAATTAGCTATTCTAAATTAATTTAAAAGAAGCATTATAAAAAACCAAGAATTAAATTCTTGGTTTTTTTCTTTATAGATTAAGTTCATATTTTAAAAAATAACTAATTATACCATGTCAAAACTTATTGAACAAATAATCCCAGCAGATTATTTTAATACAATTAATAATACTGTATCAATATTATCTGAACTTAATTTAAGAACTAAATTAGGTAGAGAACAATTTAATGAAATACTTTGAAAAATTGTTAAAGATCCAAATAATATATACTATATGCTAGTATATGAAGAAGAACTGAAAAATGATGCTAAATATATTAAAAATATTTGAGATATTATGTTGGAAAATAAAGCTATATCTACTGAAATACTAGAACAAAATAAACTACTTAAAAAATCATATTCTAAATCTTGATTATATATTAAACCAAAGGAAGAAGAATATATATTAGATGGGCATAGTCTTTCAATCACTGATTTATGACCTAACTTAGAAAATCTTTATACATACTGATTATTTGATGGACTACTAAGAAAATATGTAGTGACAAAAGAGCAACTATCCAACTATCCTATGCAATCATTTATTAGGGAGGTTAGGTATAGCAAAAGACCTGCTAGAAAAATATTGAGTATGTGGGCAGTGAAAGATTTGTCAAACCAAACATTAGAACCATGACAAATTAGTATGTTTCTTAATAATCCTAGATCATTTATTTGAACTGCAAATGATGTGAAAAATAAATTAAGTACAGTTAAAAAAATAAATGATAAAATTGAGATGATTATAAAATACTATGTGCTTTATAACTTAGCAAAAATGAAAGAGGAATGAAAATTTAATTGAATGGAAGTTGTTCCATATGCAAAAAAATTAAAAGAAGAAATAGATAAAAAATGATTAACTAACTTATGAGCAACAATAACACCATATTTAAGTATATGAAATCCAAATATTGATCCACAATGACCTGTTGAATATGCAAAATTCTTTTCTAAAATTAAACTAGATCAAAATGATATGTATATTTCATATAAAGAGTTATTAGATAAAGAAGTTATTTTGCAAGATTTAAGAACTACAAGAGCAAAAGAGCATTTAGTTTCTTTTATAGATTATGTTAAAAATAATTTAATAGCATGAGCAGAAACTATGGTATTTAGACCTGATAAAAATCTGCTTGCAAGAAAAATAAGAAATAAAGATTATGTGGAAGAACATCCTAAATATAAAGAGTTAACAAAAGAAGTTGTTATTAAAGAAATAAATCTTTGATAAAATTAAATTAGAGTTGCTTTATAGTTTATATTTTATTTTAGTATTAAAATTAACACTCATGAAAAAAATACAAAAAGTTACATTATGAAGTGTAGTAGTATTATCCTTAATATCTTGAGCATTTGCATTTAATTCACATTGATTTGGTTGATTTGGTTGATTTGGTTGATTTGGTTGATTTGGTTCAAATTGACAATCTGTTTCAAGTATATTACATAATGATTATACTAATATAGATAGTAATGGAATAAAAGCTGTTGTTCCTAATGCTGATAAAACTATAGTTAATAATATTAGTAATAGTATGAAAAATAAAATTAAAACTATAGATATTAGTCATAGTAATAGTATAACTGATGTAGAAAGTACATTTTGAAATAATACTGATAAAACTATAGTTAACAGTATACTAAGTAATGCTAAACTTATGAAATCAGAAA
>JALUWO010000174.1 GCA_027019405.1 Candidatus Altimarinota bacterium
ACATCTTAATACTCTCTCTTTCTTTAAAATAATCAAATATCTTTTTAGATACTGATATTATAAAGACTACTATTAACGCATATAAGTTACCAACAAACGGCAACAATGCTAAACCTAATATACCACCATATATTATATGGTTAGCATAGTCTCGTGGTATCTGTATATTCTTTGTATATTTATCTATTAAATCTGTCATTATTTATCCTTATACTAAGATCCAAATATTGTTACTAGCATTAGACGCGTTGCATTATGACTCAAATGTTCTTGATATGCAAATGCAGGTTACACTTCTTGTTGCGTTTACTGCAGATGCCAAGGTTAATGTTCCAGCACTATCATCTATACCTGTTATCTTTGAATATAGACTACCTGTATCAATACCAGCTAGCTCATCAACAATCATTAATCTATCACCAACTGTAAAATAAGATGATATTGCACCATTATAATTATCACTAATCCTATTAGCATAAACAGTACTACTACCTTTTGTAAACTCTAATCTGTATGGTACATTTGGTATTAGTGTTATTCTTGAGTGCATATACATAGCATCACCGCCTATCGTTATTGGTTCATTAAGTATACCATCTTTTGTATAGTTAGATACACCAACAAGCGTAGCAACTGTTCCAGACAAAGACTTTACATAATACATTGTGTTTTCTTTGAAAATTAAGTCACCTAAGTCTATACCATATTTAGCTCTGTTAGAGGCAGAAGTTGTTATGTCTACTGTAACTATTCTTCCGTTAACTGAAAGATTTTTCCAAATATCTGTATTTATGTAATTATGCACTTGATTTATTTTTATATTTTTACATTCATAATCAAATGTTTCAATCTGAGAGGGGAAATTTACAATTCGTCCATAAGATATTCTTGGTTCATTAGAATTAGAAAATGCTCCTATTGGGCTAAGTGTATCAATATTGAAAGAATTATTAAATGATTTGACGCTTCCTCTACACATTGGATTAAATCCACCATTGCGTAGTGCATTAGCAGCAACAGCATCTCCTTGTGATGCAACAGTTGATGTGCCATCTCCGAATTTTGTACCATATACATTTATCACAATATCTGCACTCGTTGGAAAATAATATCTATCACCACTTGAAAATATGCCACCATTTATATTTACTGTACAGTTACTACCGCTTAGTGCATAATCTGGAACACCTCTAAGTGCTTCCATTTGACCACTCATTGAAAAACTACAGTTATTGAACATAATAGAGGCATTTGCACCTGACGAGTTACCTATGCTACCTAAAGAATAAGCACCTTCAGCGTAACAAGAATTAAGCTCTAGCTTGCTGACATCTACACCTATATCTAATAAATAGATACATCTATCTAGGTTTGCTCCAACTATACACCCTGACATATTTCCATTCTTTGCACCGTGCGTTTTTGTAGTCAAACCGTTGTAACAGAAACTTATTGACGACAACCCTATCATATTAAAATTTCTTGCCTGTGAATTTGATATGGATATTCCATACACACACTTGATTATTTGTGTATTTTCAAAAGTATTAAAATCACCATTTCCATCAAAACCGCTCGGTTGTATCACAACTCCAACGACAAATCCAGATATCTTACAGTTCTTTATCAATGTTGAACTAGATGCGTTTTTTTCATACTGTGTTGTTATTCCTGTCCACTCAGGATATGTCACATCAGGGTATGAAACTGAAGGCTTACTTCCAGAAAATGGGTCTACTGCTATACAAGCAAATGGAGCGGTTGAACTATATGCGTTAACACTAAGTGTATTATCAGTCCACGCAGATAATACTGTATCATCAATCTTACAATCAGTTCTAGCCAGCCTATTGTTTACTGCAAAACTATGAAATGCTCCTTCAAAATATATTCCATCTATAGTGGTTCCCCTCCCTCCTTGAATAGAAACACAAGGTCTATCAGAGAACGTAGGAAATAGTTTTGTGCCAGGCATTGTACTTTCTAATGTCTTTCCTGACCCAACTAGGGATATAGATTGGTATGAATTTCCATAGCCTAAATGAATAGTGTCAGATATTGTGTAACTTCCAGATGGAATAAAAATAGTATGTACTTTATTGTACCTTAGTGATAAATCAATAGCCATCTGTATTGGAACTTCGTTATCAACTCTATTTTCATTCGCTCCAAACCACTTTACATTGACTGCTCCTGAATATTGTCTAATCCA
>JALUWO010000175.1 GCA_027019405.1 Candidatus Altimarinota bacterium
TAATTATATCAGACAGTCGCTCAACCGCTTTTAATTTTTTGCCATCTTTACTATCGGTAATGCAAGAATATACCACTTCTCCATCATAATGTGGATGAGTGCCTTGTTTGTATTTGATGATTTGTATCTCTTCTATTTCTTTAGGCATTTTTTAACCCTTTATATTCAAAATAGGTCTAATATGATAAAGAATATCCACCATTTCTTTTTGTGCATCCATAACTTCAAAAATATTTTTGTAGGCTTCAGGTGCTTCATCAAGAGTTGCTTCTGTTATATTATTGACAATGGCACTCATTTCATTTTTTAAATTACTATAATTTAGAGTGTCTTTTGCTTTTTTTCTTGATAAAACCCTACCTGCTCCATGACTGCTTGAGTTTAAAGCGGGAGCATAACCTTTCCCTTTAACAATAAAACACCCATCTCTCATATTGCCAGGTATTACACCAAGCAAATTTTTATCTGCATGTGTTGCACCTTTTCTATGAATAATATACTCATTATCTATTAGCTCTGCATGATTATGATTGCGATTAACAAAAAGCAATTCTTTTATTTTTGTATTTAACACTTTCTCAATAGCCATTTTAGCCTTTTGTAGCATTATTTTTCTATTTTCTAATGCAAAATCTAAAGCTATATTCATATCTTTTATATAATTTTGTCCTAAAGTAGAGTTAATATATAATCCATAATGTCCTTCTAAATTTGTTTTTAATCTTGCTCTTACTCTTCGGTATATAAATTGTTTTTTTGCTTCTTCCCATTTTTCAGGATTGTATTTTCTCCATTTATTTTTCTCTTCAAACTCTTTGGCATATCTCTCTTCTTCTGTATTTTCTATTGCAGATAATTCCATATACTTCTCGGCTATTTTATAACCGAATCCTCTACTCCCTGAGTGTACGGTTATCCAAATATAATTATCCTCATCTTTTCCTACTTCTAAAAAGTGATTACCTCCGCCAAGTGTTCCTAATTGTTTGCACCCACCGTTTAAAAAAGCATCTTTAGCTATATTAGTTCCATTTTTGTAGTTTTCCCATTTTTGAGCTATTGCATGACGATTTATACCTACGGGTATTTGTTTTAAAATTTCGTCCTGGATTGTTTCAAGAGCTTTTTTATCAAGCTCTTTGCTTAATAAATCAATCTTAATTGAACCTACACCGCATCCAATATCATATCCAACATAGGAAGGAAAAACTTTGCCTTTTGATTTTATTACTGAGCCGATAGGAAGTGTATATCCCGTATGAACATCAGGCATTAAAGCACCTGCTACATTGCATGGCAATGTCATTGCTTGATAAAACTGATTGACTGCTTCTTTCTCTACATCGTCAGCAAAAATATTTATTTGTTTTTCCATTTTTTTCTCCTCTTAATACCCCATCCGCAAATGTTTCATTTGCATCTGTTACCGCAATAGATTTTAACCAAAAACGATATTGTTTTGGTTTTATAAAATATATTGTATTTTTATCATAAAACCTGAGAACTTTAGTTGTATATATGCTATTACTAATTCTACCTTTTACAATAGCATCAATATCCTCGTCGGATAGTTTAGTATCGTAAAAGAGAGGATTGTTTGGCTCATTTTTATAATAAAAAGAGTTTATAATATATGAATCACTTTTAAATATTTTATAAGGTTTGAAATCATCATAAACAATATTTAAAGTATTAGCAAAAATAACCTGATATTCTTCTAGTTGTCGGTTTGTTGCTCTTTTAAAAAGAGGAGAATTTTTTTTGCCTTTGCAAAAATCAAGCATATAGTTAACTACATCATCTATATAGAATTGGTCTGTTTCACAGAGACATAATCGTTCATGTATCTTTATAATAATTTTATCTACCCTTTTTTGTATTTTATTAAACAAGGGACAATCGGAACTTTTGATTTTTGTGATTATATCAATAAAATTATTTTTTGCCAGTTGGCTTAACATTTTTTGCTTACCTTGTAATCCCATCTCTATTATCCTTTCCCTTTTAATATCATTATTATACAATATATTATAATAAAGTGCAATAATATAACATATAAAAGTTATAAAATGTTATAAGTGTAATATAATATATATAATTATATAGTTAAAACATATAATATCTAAAATATAACATAACTTATAAGCAAAATAAGCCCTCTCTAAAAAACTTTTAACCCTTTTGGTTGAATATTTTATATAACATAACA
>JALUWO010000176.1 GCA_027019405.1 Candidatus Altimarinota bacterium
CGCTACCTTGTGGCTATCTTTTGTATTGTTTGGGGATAGTCCAACAACTGCAATTGTTTTAACAGTCTTAAAAATCGATTTAATTTCATCTTTATTAGAATTGACAGTTGGAAATTCGCACTCCATTTTCATCCTTTTTCATATTTTATCAAATTTCTTCAAACCTCCTAAATTTCCCTATTTTAGGGAACTTCAAGGGTTTTCTATGTTATCATACTTATTCAAAAAAAGTCCAATTTACTCATTTCATTTGGACTTTTTTGGGACTCAAATCAATCAAGGAGCCACCTATGAAAACGCTTTTAAAACGCATTCCTACCAACACGGCAGGTGTCTTTTATAAAGAGATTATATCCAAAAATAATAAAGTTGTTGATAAAGTTTTTCTAATCAGGTATACAGATGCAAACAACAAACAAAGACTAAAAACAATTGGAAAAAGATCAGATGGCATCACAGAAGCTTATTGTAAAGCAAAACTAAGTGAAATTACAACTCGTATTAAACTTGGTGAAGATTTACCACATATTGCTAAACGAAAGTCTAAACTCACTTTTGATGATCTAGCAAACAAGTACTTTGAAGATAAATCACATACCACCAAAGAAGCTAAAAAAGAGCAAGCAAGATATATCAATCATATTCAAAAAGATATTGGTCACTGTCTTCCTGAAAACATTACTTCAGACATGCTTTTAAAAATGCAAACAACTTTTAGAAAAAAGTTCTCACCAAGAACCACTAATCATCTCATATTTTTGATTGGGACTATTTTTAAGTACGCCAATAAAAAAGAACTCTACAAAGGCACTTCACCTACAGTTGCACTTGATGGTCTTAAGGTTGATAATAAACGGGAAAATTATTTGGAACTTTCAGAGATTAGAGAGTTGCTTCAAGTTACCAAAGAGGTTTCCACGGAGTTATGGTTATTTGTAAAATTGAGTCTCTCAACCGGTGGTAGAATTGGTACGATTACTGAACTGAAGAAAAAAGACATCAATCTCAATACCAATACCATTACACTCAAAGACTTCAAAAACACAAGAACCTACAAAGGATATATTTCTGATGATGAGTTGAAAAACTTTTTACAAGAAAAAATGAAAAATCTCAAAGCGAATGACTATATCATATTAAAAAGACGTCATTGGATAGAAACACAACTTCGACCAATTTTAGATGAGCTTTTTAATAAAGAGCTAGATACAGATGATAGAAAAAACAGAATTGTCATCCACTCATTGCGACACACTTTTGCTTCACATCTAGCCATCAATGGCACTCCAATTTTAGCAATAAAAACACTTATGAATCACTCAAGTTTAGATATGACAATGAGATATGCACATCTTGCTCCTGATGCTGGATATGCTCAAGTTGTAAAACTCTACAAATAGAAAAACAAGTAAACTACAAACCTCCTTTAAACATCCTCTCTTAAAAATTTCATGTATAAAATAGAGTATATTATGAGGTATAACATAATATATAATATGGTGTTACACAGTGTATCACTACCCTGCTCTGTACACGGTGGTTTGAAGATAAGAAAATGCTTTTCTAATATATACATTAGAAGTATATATTCTCAAATTTTCAGCATCTCCCTATGAAAAACCATATTGGCACATTACCATCTATCCTATGATACCATTCATCAGCATACAAACAATAAAACGATTTTTCAAAAATAGCAAAAAACCAAACCAAATTGCACCCCCCTACCCCATGATTTTTTTTAAATATTTAAGTCTTTTTTTTCAAAAACGATTCACTCTCTTTTTCCTTTCTTATCAAAGAAAAAGTATAAAAAAGTTTTGACATTCCCCACCACATAAATATAATGTACTTACTTAAAACATTTATTTTTTAATTTTAAAAATTATGAGAAAAAGACTTGAAGAGATTTTAGAAGACAATCTAAATTCCAATATAGATTCCATCACTAACACAGTGATAGAAGAAGCACTTGACAGCGAAGATCCAAAAAGGTTTTTATATGAAACTGTCCATTATTGATGCGAATCAGGAATCGTTAGTTCCCTAATATACTATAAAGACACCCATGCTTTTTATGACAAGTACTATAACGAAATCGAAGATATAAGGTACGAGTTAGAATCAGAAGGGATTGAGATCAACTTGAAAGATCAAGATTTAAAAAACTATTTTGCATGGCTTGCTTTTGAGCATAGAGCATATGAACTATATAACCAATTGGAAGATGAAGGATTTTAGTCCTTCTTTTTTTCTGCCAAATACTGGATAGTCCTAAGATATACACCAAGCTTTTTTGCTATCTGGTGTTTTTTATATCCCTTGCTTAAAAGTGTAAAAGCTTTTATTTTTTGTGCGTCGCTAAGATGATGAAATTTTTCTTGCGCCGTAAAATATTTATTACACTCACAGCATTTATATTTTTGCACCCTATGTTCTTTTAACTGCTTGAAGCCATTTTTAACTATATTTTTAGAATCACACCTCGGACATTGCATTTTTTATTATAGCATATCAGTCTATTTAGTGATTTAATAAATTTGCAATTTATATTATTTTGAGTAAATTAACTAAAAGATTTTATTACCTAACATAGTCCACATGGTTTTTATTGTAAAGAAAAAATGAAAATATTATGAGTTGGTTCGCAATATTCGTGAGGCTGGCAAGCATAAAAGAGAATCTCTTTATTATATGGGGAAAGAGTTGACTATCCCTTTTGAAGTGGTTGAAAAGTATCAAATAAGCAATAAGAATCTAAACGAATTGCAAGTAAAATATAAAAACTTACAAATCATCTAGCTCTTATTATTGAAAAGAGTATCAGTCTATTTAGTAAAATAGTGTCTCTTCGCCATTACACTTCATCCAATGTTTTGAAAAATCCCTTTGGATATTCTCTTTTGTGTTGAACAAGAAGAGATTACGATACTTTTGCAAATCTTTGTTTTCGTTCATTTTACGCATCACAGCATCCATACAACTCTTATGCTCAAATATAAATATGACCCTATTGTTTGTAGGGTGATTATACTTCTTTTTTGGGCTACCAAGATCAATTGCTTTTATATGTTGTAAACACTGATAAAAAGCCTTGTTGGAATTGGTACCATTATGTATCTCAACTAAATAAAGGTACTCTTTTTCTCCTACAATAAACTTGGTAATGATGTCGGGAATGATATATCTGTCATTTTGCAAATCAATTCTATTTTTAGCTCTTGCATAGAGTTTTTGGGATGTTTGGGATTTAGAGAAATAGTAATCCAAAAAAAGCAACTCTGCATTTTCCATCGATTGCAAATATATATCCATATAGAGATGCATCTGTATATTTGTAATACGATGAAAATAGTCACTACTCACAAAAGTTCTATTGGTTGGAATATGAATCTGGTTCTCCATATATCCACCTTCAAGCAATAGCTCTTTTGCATAGGAAGAAAGATACAGTAATGATGGTAATTGCCCTTTCGTTGGATGTACACCATAGTTTTGAGTATAAACAAGAGGTTTAGACCGATTTTTCAGCCCCTGAAGGCTACGATAAATCGACACCTTGTTTTTATGAATTTTTAAAATATCTATGAGCGGAACGGTAAGAAAAGTATATCTATTAATAGCCTCAAGTATTTTCATCTGTGCTGTAGTAATTGTTGCCATAATATCTCCTAATAATCTAAAAGTTCGTCATCACTATTTGACACATCTTCTAAAAGGTGACTTGTTGCATCTTTTGAGTAGGGTTTTTCTTTTTCTATATCTATATATGGCACATCTGCATATTCAATATCCACTGTATTAATAGACCTATAATATTTTTTGAGTTGATTTTGCATCATTTGAGTAAATATTGCTTGAGATACATAATGCTTTTTATGTAGCAATCTATCTGAGACACGAAACTTTCTTGCTTGTTGATTGCCTACTTTGATAAAAAACTCACCTTTTTTTTGCAAAGAGAAAAGTTGATCCATTGATACACCTATCTCTTTTGACATAATGGAATGGTTCTTGTGTGAATTCATCCCTACAAATTTCATTGCTGTATTACTAAGAATTGAAGCTTCTATAGATGTTGGAAGCTGAGCATTGTTTTGGACTGCCATAAGTAAGTACAGATGGAATTTTCTGGCCTGTGCAAGAATCAATTCAATACTATCACCTAAAAACATAGATGCCTCATCAATCATCAGGTGCGTATCAACCCTTTTATGAATAGGGATACTCTCTCTTTGAAAAGCATATGAGACAAAGAGTGCTACCAAAAAACGCCCTATTGGCTCAATAGTTTCAATCATCTTAATAGTATTGAGACGTATAATAATTATTTTTCCAGGTGTGTTCATAGCCTCTTGCAAATTTATGGTGCTTCTACCGGTGAGCATATTGCTAAAAATACTATCTTGCAAGAGGACATTGAGTTTACTGATAATTGAGAACTTTGTAATTGAGTATCTTGATTGCGAGAACTGTTTTTGAAAAAAGAGTCGATGACTTGGGATAAGTGCATGTTTTTTTGCATACTCCAAGAGATCGTGGTTTTCATCATCATTAAGAAAACGCAATAAATCAAAAAAGCTTGTATTTGGAATCTGAAGCAGTACTGCTATCACTGGATTTAAGAGCGAATGCATCGTAACAGAAAACTCAGCACCTATAATCTGTTTAAAAGTATTAAGTACCAAAGCGCTGTATTTACTAATACTCTCTTGTGAGATGTTTTGCATATCAAAGATATTCACTGTTACAGAGTGATTCTGACTTAAAAACGGGTCAATAAAGATCAAGTCATCTGAGTTTTTGCAAAGTCTTGCCAGATCTATGGAGAGGTCACCATGAGGTTCCATGAGTATTAAATTACCTCTTTTGGTATCGACAATGTTTTTTGCCAATTCCAAAATAAGAGTTGATTTACCTGTATCGGTTCGTGAGACGATAAAAGTATGGTTTCTCATATCTTGCTGTGTCAATACCACAGGGATTTTTTTATTGAGTGCTCTTTTTAGTTTTGGAGGTGCTACACTACTTTGAACAAAATTTATATAAAACTCATCCGAAAACTTATAGTTTTGCTGCAAACGTTTTTGTTGCTCATCATTTGTCGGCCAGTAGGAGAGATGAGACAAGTTTTTATTCTCATACAAGTATCCCTTTTGAAATATTTTCTCAAAATCTCTATATCGTGGAAAAAACTGTGCTTTAATTCGATCTATCACTTTTATTTTAAAAGATAAGCTTACCAATTCATCTCGATGGTTTAACTCTTTTTGTGTTGTTTGTAAAAGATCCACTACCCATTCATAATAGGCATCTGTGATTTTTATCACCATCGATATATCATCTAATAGATTATAGTTTCCAATAATGATATTGTTGATGAGTGGATCATATACAGGACCAAGTTGTAGCTGCATCCTATTCTCCTAAAAAATCCATTGTACCGTTGAGCTTTTGATCAAGTCTTTCCAAGAAGAGTTTCTCCTGCCTATTTTGAATCTCTTGCT
Organism: Candidatus Altimarinota bacterium; assembly: GCA_027019405.1. Lineage (GTDB taxonomy): Bacteria > Patescibacteriota > Gracilibacteria > BD1-5 > UBA6164 > JALUWO01. The sequence goes on from JALUWO010000176.1 coordinate 5,508, forward strand.
CACGAGCAATCGCTTCTTCTCTTTTTACTTTCTCCTCAACACTGTCATAGTACATATTGCGTGCCTTACACTGCTCCACTTTTTCTCTAGCTCTCTCTTGTAAAAAAGAGAGCCATCGTTTAAATTGTTTTTGAAAGTTAAGTTGCAATAATAAAACCGTCCATGCAAAATAGAAAAAGGGGTCATACAAAATAATATTGGATTGAAATATCCAGTAAAGATGCAGTAAGGCATAAAGTGACCAAAATATTTTAAACCCCAATCTCTCAATTGAACCTGTAATATAATACGCCAGCCATACATAGATGATGGTTGGCAGAAATGCACCGACACCATATGTTTTCATCTCGTCAGACACAATCGATACGATGTGGTGCATACTCAACATATCAGACTCCTGCTTTAATATGAGAAAAGCATACTTGAGATAAAAAGCCCTATAATCCCGATGCCAAATCCATATAACAGTCTTGTTTTTAATTTTGCATCAAAAAAGGCTTCGCTATTTTTAAAACTTACCGCTATAATAAAACTTATAGCCAAGACAATAAGGTAATCCTGCAGTACCATATCCGCAAATAAAGACATTTTCGATATACCATAGATCTCTCGAAAAACAGAAAGCATCACAAAACTCTCAAGCAAGCTCATATTCTCAGCGGCCAATCTTGTCAATATAAATATAAAAAAGATCATCGCCGCAAACTCCGCAAGTATGATTTGTGTTTTTGTAAGCGTTTTTGCTCGTAAAGCATCTCGCTCTTCTTCCATCTTTGGAATAGTGTTTTTAAGATAGATATAGCGATTTGCAACCAACTCTTCGTTACTCTCAAAATTGATTTGAACAGGAGTATGCAACTGTGCAATATCATCAAGCAAAAGTTTTTCTTCCTCTTTAAATATTTCAATTTTTTTATGTGCAAGCTCCTGCTCTTGTTTTTGTAAACTCAAAGACTTTTTTTCATACTCCAAATCATTTTGGCGAGTGTTTGCATGATGTTCTCTTTGTTCCTGTTTAAGTTGAGACTCCTCCTTAAACAAACCGTTTGTAAGCAGTTTTATTTTATTATAAGTACTCATAACGTGACTCCTGCAGTGTAGCTATCTTTTTTTGTACTGCATGTAAAGTTTGTTGCAGTTCTATTGCCTCTTTACTAAAGAGAATACTCAACTCATCATGATTCTCGATAGAATATCTCTCTTGATCAAGAGCGTCCAGCTCTTTTTGTACAATCTCGAGCTTGAGATTTTTTGCAATCTCAACTGCTATAATTGTCCCAATAATGATGATATTTACAAGAGCAAACATAAAAAACATCACCGATGAGAGATCTGACAATACATTAAATGCTTTAGTTGAAATAGCCAGTATCACAACCAAAACAAAAACAACTCCTACAATCCATAAAGTATAAACTTTCATAACACTCTCCTTTAAAAAAGATACTTGTCAGCATCCACTGTTTTGTGTGTAGCTTCCTTGCCCATCAAATCATCTCTAATATCTGTACAATGTTTTACAGCTTGATTAAATTGATTGACAGCAAAAGTTTTATCAGCAATCTTTGTAAACTCTTCAGGAACTTCCAAATTCTTACTAACATAAACTCCACATATCGTAACACCATTGTTTTTCAGCTTCTTAGCCATGGCTATCGCTTTTGCTGGACTATCAGCCATACCATCAGTGACAACTATGAGAAAATCCACTCCCATGCTTTTAACCTTTTCAAAAGCCAAACTCAATGCAGTACCTCCACCAAAAACCAAATCACCTTCATCTTTTACAAAATATGGTTTCGATGCAAATGCCAAAACATTTTTATTGGTTCGTAGGTATTTGTGCACCATATTTTTTACTTCTTGAGCGCTTGGCTCCACACTACCGCTTGTATCTACAAGCAACATATCTTTAGCTTGTAATTGCATGAATACACTCAATACAAGAACTGTACATTTAATAACTCTTCTCATTACTCTCTCCTTGAAGTCTTATGCCAATCTCCTCTATTTTTATATTAAGTGTTGCCAATAAAAGAGAAAAAGCTGTATTCGTTGCATCCAAGATATCTTTATACTCCTGCTCTTTTGCACTCATCCTCCCATCATTTGCTACCAATTTTGAATCAAACTCCTCTTTGACTTTATGAAGGTCTGTAACGTAGATACTGTACATCCTCTTTTTTAAGTTATATTGTCTTTGGAGCTCTTGGAAAAACTTCTCTGAAAAAAGCTCTACGAGCATCGAATTCTCTTGTTGCACCCCGGCGACTATTCGTTCTATGCGTCTAAGCGTCACATCTTTTGCATAAATAGCGACACTGTACATGCTTTGAATGGCTTGGATATTTATATTTTCATTCATGATATTCCCCCTAATAAATTGTTTTTATCGCTACTTTTGAAGTAGATAGAAGGTGGTTATAAAACTTCACAATACTCGCTTCAGCTCGCATCTGTTGTAAAGTTGTTACACCATCTATAGCGTTTAGCCCTGATGCTGCATAGATATCAAGATGTATATGTTCATCTAAAACTATGGGTTGCATCATTTGTCTTTGTTGCTTTGTTGACATACTGTCTCTCAGATTGGAAAAAAGCAGTATAGTCACATCTTCGTTTTGATAAGATTGTTGTACAACACTGTTGATAAAATAAAAAGTGCTAATCACATCTTTGCCCTTATTGCTTTTATCCTCTTTAAGTTCTAATACAACATCTTGCATAATCTTTTTTGATTCACGGTAGAGTCTTCCAGCCTTTGTGGACTCTATTTTTCCAATAGGCTTTATCTGTTCATCAAATGTATAGTACGCAATAGATGAAATTCTTGCTTTTTGAAGATTTTTCTTCGTAACAATTTGATTGTACTTTGCAAGATTCTGCTTTGCTAAGGCAGTATTGCTGTTATAATTATTCAGCCCAGAAACATCAAAAAACACCAAAAGAGCTGTCTTACTTCCAAGATTTTTTTGATGGCTTAATGGCTCCTGAGCTTGCAAACTGGCACTTATCAATAGTGCAACTACGATACTTATTACTCTTTTCATGTTCTAACTCCTTGCTATTTTTATAAGAATAGAAAGCCTATTCTGAATCGATTGTTTTTTGTACCTTAAGCAAATAAGACACAACTGCTTGAATAGGGAAATAGACTCTATTGTTTTCATCTTGAATACAAGCAGCTCCCCTACTCATAGCCCGATCCCTATCTATACTTGCAATAGATCTATTGATCAACCTTGAATACTGCTTTTTCGTAAGTGCAAGAGTTTTATACTCCTCATAAATCATTCTTGTGAGAATCTCTCTATCTTGCACCTCTGCCAATGCATTTTTCATCATAACTCCTTAAGTTGAGATGCTGAAATTGTATTGATTAAAAATGGGTATAATTTCGTAAAAACATAACTGTATTTTTACGAACCCCTATTTTACGGTTCTTTACAGATGTAAAAAAGTAAAAAATCATATGATGTTGCATAATTTAAATCGAAAACAACTTATTTCTTTCATCGAATTTATTTTAAAATATCCAGAAAGTAAAGAATCTAGAATAAAAGCTGAACTTATTAAAAAAGAACTTGGAACGGCTAGTGATGATTTTTTTGATTTTCAAGAAGATTTCACAATCGTGCATCTTAACAAGATTTTGGCTTATATATTATCACTTGAAGTTTTCAATATACAATCTGGTTCCATGAAACAAACATTAAAGTATTTAATGAAGAAACACTTTGAAGATAAAATGAGTTTTGCAGAATTATTTACTCCAACTCTTTCCATTCAAGATATACAAGACAAACATGATAATTTAATCAAAGAGCTTGATGAATTTCAACAAAAAAATACGAAATACAAACGTCTAAAAAACATGAATAGAAATTCTTTCGAATACAATAAAATTATGGATTATAAATACTTTGAGTTAAATAACAATTTTGCATTTGAATGTGCCAAACGAAAGTTTCCAGTTTTATATCTTGTTGAACTCAATTATTGTAGCCGTATAGCAGAAAATTTTTTTACACATGTGGGTGCTTCTTTTATAAAAGAGTGTATTAATGAAAGAGAACATTTTGATGCCGGTATCATTACAGCTCATTGCTATAAAGAAGTTTTAGATAAACTGTTTGATACTATTAAAGAAGGTAAATCTTTTTTTAACCTATTTGATAGATACTACGAAACTGAGTATACAAAGTTAAACGAAGATGAATTTGATGCTCATGTCAAAGACTTTGAACCTTATTATGGAAATAACCCTGAATTTTATGATGATAAAATTACAAGAGTTTTACATACTTTTCGCTCTCCTCGATTAGTAAACAGTAAGAAATGGGAAGCTGATATTAGATTAAATCTTGCACTACCAACAGATCAACTGGTAGAATATATTAAGCATGTTAAAAAAACATTAGCAGTAATCACAACTCGTAGAGCTGATGGATCTCTAGTGGACAACATAATGCCTGATACAGCAGCAGATAAAATGTTTACGATTTACCACAAAAATATCAGATCAAAAAGAGAAATTCGTAAAACTTTTGGTGACATAATGTTTACATACGATTGTATACTTGAGGGAATTAATCATAAGACTATTGCTCACAAATTAAATCAACACCGAGAAGAAACGAATGAAAAAACCTTAACGGAGAAGACAATGTTAGATTTAGTGAGTGTATATGCAGATATTGCACATACATTAATACAAGATATGAGATTTTTGAATCTCATTGATTATAACTTTCAATTAGCACAAGTATAATATAACATTTCAATATAATATACTGCCCTCCAAATAAAAAGTGAATTTTTATTTGACAAATAAAAATTTCTCATTATAATGTAGTTACTTTATCTCTTAACCATAATAAAAAATATGAATAAAGTACCTGCAAAAAACTCCACACACTTAAAAAGCCCAATAGGCTGGGTTGGTGGTAAAAGCAAGCTCAAATATGAGATTATTTCTCTTTTTCCTGAGCATAAACATTATATAGAAGTCTTTGGATGATGACTCTCTGTTTTTTTCGCCAAAGAACCATCAAAACTTGAGACTGTCAATGATATTAATAACGATCTCATTAATCTCTACAGAGTCATAAAAGAGCATCCACAAACGCTCTCTTATTATCTCAACCAATTATTTGTCAGCCGTGTTCTCTTTAACAACATAAAGTTGCAAAAATTTACCCCAAGAAATGATATAGAAAAAGCCGCATATTTTTACTATCTCATTTCACAAAGCTTTTGAAGCAAAGGTAAGCATTTTGCGATGAGTTCCAAATCTTGAAGAAAACCAAAAAATTTATGGAAAAGTTTTACTAAATGGGCACAAAGATTTAGATTTGTAACTATTGAGAATATAAGTTTTGAGAAGCTCATCCAAAAATATGACAACACAGATGCATTTTTCTATCTTGATCCACCCTATTACTCCTATGAGAATTATTACGCTGGATGATTTCAAAAATCCAAACATACACTTCTAAGAGATACACTCAAAAGTATTAAATGAAAATTCCTACTTTCATACAATGATTGTCCAGAAATTAGAGAGTTATACAAAGATTTTAAAATTATATCTTCTAAGGAGATTGCCTATACACTTGGAGGTTCATCAAAGGAAAGAAGAAAAGTCGTCAATGAACTCTATATTATGAACTACTAACATAAAGAGGCTTTGTCCTCTTTTTTTTCAAGCCATGCTATAAACATAGCCTGTATAAGTATCCCTTTAATCCCCTCTTTTTTAAAAATCGTCTGTAAGATATCACTTGTTATTTTTTCTTTCTTAAACTCTTTGATACATTTTTCTTGCTCTTTTTTTCAGAGCGCATAAAAATGCTTAAGAGCTTTTTTTTGAGTTTGTAATACAGGACTATCGTCTGTACTATAAGATATACACCCAAAAACTGTACTTTTAGAATTTTCCAATCAATTTTGTTTAGTCTTTCTTGTTTTTGCTCAGCTTCTTTGAGTATTTGATAGTATGGGCTCTTTTTGCTTATTTCAGAGAGTGGGATGAAAGTCATTTTTTAGTACGGTTAGAGTATAAGCAGGTATATTTTTAATATATTTTTGTTGAATTTTTTGTTTAATAATTTCCAAACTCTCATTAATATAAGGGATTGGATAAGTTTTTATCGTCTTAGTAGCCTGTCTGATTGAGAGTCAAAACTCCTGGATAAGCTTCTGTTGTAGATTAATATTGTAAAAAAGTTTCATATCCTGCATAGGTTTTTTCTCGCACGTTAGTTCTTTAAAGTGGAATTTCAGAGCAGTAACTTTTTTATTTTCTTTTGTATAAACAACTTGCACATCATAACCACCTATGGAGCTTAACTCCTTAATAGCAGGCTTTATGACGCGAGATGAAAATCTTTTAAACTCTTTATATTTCTCTTTATCTACTCACATGAGTTTTTTAAAGTCATCAAGAGGAATGATGGGAGTTTGTCAAATGTTTTGATAATCGACAAATATCTCATAGAGACAGAGTGAATATTTGGAGGAAAAGAGCTTCATAGTGGAGAGTTTAATTTTTGCATAGATGTTTGGTTCATGGAGTTTTTTTCTAAGCACGGGAGAGAATGAATAGGTACACTCTCCTTTTTTAAATTCAACAGAGGCAAGAAGCGTTGTTGCACTCCAGGCATCTCTATCTTTTCATAAAAGATTAAACTCAACTACAGTTGCTAAAAGTCATTTGAGGGCTTCTTTTAAGTAGGAGAGATTTTTAGAGTTAAAGCCAACTATCACTTTGAGATATTTTAACTCTATTGTAAAACTTTCTTGCTCTTTGAGATCAATATATGCAAATGCAATCAAAAAGTTTAAAATCTTTCTTTGTAAGAGTGAGATTGTATTGGATATAGCGACTACTGCTGAGTTTTTTATCAGTTTATCATTTAATGTTTTTTGCATAGTTAATTTTTATAAAAGAGAACACTCTCTTATGTAGTAAAAACAAATATGGCGTTTTGATAATGAAACTACAGTAAGCTTTATAAATAGATAATTA
>JALUWO010000177.1 GCA_027019405.1 Candidatus Altimarinota bacterium
AAAAATTATAATCGATGGTGCTCAAAGCTTCGGAGCAATCTACAAAGGCAAAACAGATAGTAAATTAGGCGATATATCTACTACAAGTTTTTTCCCTGCTAAACCACTAGGTTGTTTTGGTGATGGCGGAGCAGTTTTTACAAACAGCGAAGAACTAGCGACCAAAATGAAAAGCCTAAGAGTTCACGGACAGTCTAAACGCTATCATTATAAGTATATAGGTATGGGTGGACGAATGGATACTATTCAATGTGCTATAGTCAATGTAAAACTAAAATATTATAAAAAAGATTTAGCACTAAGACAAGAAGTGGCGCAAAAATACAATTCAAAATTCAAAATTCAAAATTCAAAATTAATCTTGCCTTTTGTAGATGAAAATTCAACATCTGCATTTGCTCAATATAGCATACGAGTACAAAATAGAGATGAAGTGCAAGCTAAACTAAAAGAGCAAGGTATCCCAACAGCAGTACATTACCCAATGCCTCTACATTTACAGGCGTGTTTTGAGTATCTAGGGTATAAAAAAGGTGATTTTCCTGTAGCTGAACAAGTTAGTAAAGAGATTATGAGTTTGCCTATGAATCCTTATGTAGGTGATGAAGAAATAGAGTTTATAGGAAAACATTTGTAAATGTTTAATGAATTAGAAATTATCAATAAACGTTTATTAACATCATTAAAAGAGATACTTGGAAATAGTGGTCAAAGTAATAATAATTTATTGCTTACTAAATACTCAAGCTATATTCGAAACACAATCGAAGGAATAAGATTTAGTAATATTACTTTTGATGAACATTTTATATTTACAGATGATAAATTTGAATTAGGACATTTAAATCTACAAGGAATAGAAAGAAAAAGTATATCAAAAATAGAAACTATAAAAATATCAGATATAAAAAGAATATATTTTGATAATTGTACATTTAATTTTATTCCAATTATAAAACAAAAAAATGTATGGTTGATAGAGTTTAATGAATGTATATTTAATGATAGCTTTGAACAATTTCACAAAACTTTATTAACTTCCACAAGAGATGAAAAAAAACTTTATTTCAATAACTGTAAATTTAATGATTTTACAATAGGAGATATTTCAGATATAAGATATAATTTAGATACAAAATTATCATATTTTGAGATCAATGGTGGGATAATAGATAATTTTAAAATTCAAAACATTGAGATAGCATCAAAATTTTATATCAATAAGCAATATGATGGAAATGATAAACAATTAATCATAAAAAATTTAGAATTTAACCAAGTAATATTTAAAGAAAATTTTAAACTTCATAATTGTGATATCTTGCAATGCTATATAAAAGATACAGATTTTGAAAAACATGCAGATTTTTTTATGAGTAGTTTTAATAAAGGCAAAGAAAAAAATATGGAGTTCAAAGCTATCAATTTTAAAGGATTAGCTCTTTTTGGAGATACACAATTTAGTGAAAAATTAGTGTTTAGGTATGTGACTTTTGAAGGGTATGTTCATTTTAGAAGATCAGTTTTAAAAAAGGGAATAAATTTAGATTATTCAAACATTCAAAATGAAATTAACTTTTATGGTATAAATATATTAGATAATTCATCTATGACTAAAGAATCTTTTAGAATCATAAAATATCATTTAGAAAAAATTGGTAATAAAATAGAAGCAAATAAGTATCATTCTTTAGAATTAAATCAAAATAGAAAAGATATATGTAGTAATGATAAAATGAATTTTGATTTAATTCAAAGAGGAATAGTAGCAGTTTTACATAAAGTTAGCTCAAACCATTCTCAAAGTTGGTTTTTACCATTATTTTGGATATTTATTGTAGGTATCGTGTTTAATTATTTTATTAATAATGAGTTATTGTCATTAAATTATGAGTATTTAAAAGATATAGTAAAATATATGAGTTTATTAACTAAACTTGAAGATTATCGTTGTGATAATTTTTTATTTTTAATAAATAAAGTAATACTAGGTTATTTATATTATCAATTTCTGGTTTCCATTAGAAAGGATACAAGAAAATGATGAAAAATTTTACTAAGAAAACAGTAGAATATAAATGCTAAATAAACTAAAAAATAAATTCAAATCAGATGATAACAAAAGATTATTGTCAAATTTTATATCATTGTCGATACTTCAAGGTGCAAACTATATTTTACCTCTTATAACTCTTCCA
>JALUWO010000178.1 GCA_027019405.1 Candidatus Altimarinota bacterium
AATGTATTTACATATGCTTCTATGGCACGAACTACATTATCTTCTTCTACTAACTCATCTAAACTTGGTGGAAACATTAGTTGCTGTTTACGGTTGAGACCTTGTTTGTATATACCCATATAATGCCCTTTATATAAGAGTTATTATACTATTTGTGTGATTTTAGTATGGTTAATTTTAGGGGGATTTTGGTAGAATATTTGACAGTGTTTGGGATTGAGTTCTTTCACAGTCTCAGAGTAGCCAATAAATTACCTAGCGGCAATTTATTGGCTATCTTCGACCGTTATCTTACATAAGAAATTTTAAATGAGTACAAACAAAAAGTTAAGTGAATTATATAATAAATACTTTGATAATGCTTTGAAAAATAAAAATGAATTGAAAATTTCAAGTCCTCTTTTATTAAAAATAAATGAAGAAGAATATAATAGTTCAGATTTAAAAGTAATGATTATTGGACAAGAAACATTTGGATGGCACGGAGAATTTGGTTCAGAAAATATTGATGAATTGATGGATGGTTATGATAAATATTTAACAAATAATTTAAGAGGAAAAAATAAAAGAGTCTTTTGGAAAGCTTTTCATCATTTTGAAAAAAAACTAAACAATCATTATAATAATAAAAAATTATATTATATTTGGAATAATTTGATTAAAATAAGTAAATATGAAGATAAAGGCATAACAAATGCAATCAGAAATTTTGAACACAATAATTTTTCAGTTATTTTAGAAGAAATAAAAATTTTAAAACCAGACATGATAATATTTTTTACAGGACCAAATAGAGATAGTGATATTAAATATAATTTTAATGATGTATCTTTTAATAATATGGGATATCCTGATAAAATAAAAGATAAAAAAACATATACAACTGCTCATAAGGTTATCTCAACTGATTTACCTGAAAAATCAGTTAGATTATATCATCCAAATTATTTTGGTGGATTTAGTAAAGTGAAAGATATAGCATTAGATATATTAACAAGATAACGAAGCTGAGCTCTAAACGAGTTTCGCCGTTAGATGATAAGGAAACATAAATGCATAAATTGATATTATTTTTACTAATTTTGATACACACTTCAGATTTACTAGCAAATGAAAATTTAAAAGTTACTCCAAATAGTTTTCTAGCAAATGATACACCTAATATTTATAAGGCTATCCGTAATAAAGAATATAAAAAATTATCTATATTATTGAAAAATGGCGAAGACCCTTGTCAACAAATGAGATACAAATATAAACATGTAATGAATACAGCAACTGCTTTTGATTATGCTATACGGACTGGTAATGTAGAAATTGTAAAAGAATTTTTACCATTTATAAAAAATCTAACTAAACCTACTTGTTTGGATTATCCATCACTTTTTTATGCGGCATTAATTGATGATGTACCAATGATACAATTTCTAATTCAAAACGGAGCAAATGTAAATTATGTTTCAAAATATGGCACAAAAAACTCTGCTATTGAAGAAGCACTAATGCATGGGAAAATAAAATCTGCACGATTTCTTTTAAAAAATGGTGCAAAGATGTCGGCAGAATCACAATTTAAAGTACTGAAGCATTCTGTAATCACTCTAAATATTGATGTTGTAAAATTTCTAATAAAACATAAAATAAATTTAAACTATAAAGATAAACAAGGCAATACTATTTTACATATCATTAGCATGGGAAGAATAGATAAAAACTTAAAAAGTTTACAAAAATTTTCTAATAGTAAGTATGTTCAAAAAATACCAGGTTACCGTGCTTCAATAATAGAAACTATTAATGAATTAAAATCTAAATGGGATAATTATCCAAAAATTATTCAACTTTTAGTTAGAAATGGAGCGAACTACAAACTAAAAAATGATAATGGAAAAACACCATATATTCTTGCAAAAGAAAATAACACTAAAAAAATGCTTATGTTTTTCAGTAAAAATAAAAAGTAATTGCTATAAAATATCTAACAAGTACGAGGAGACCAATAATTTACCCTAGCGGGAAAATCATTGCTCACGACAGTCGTTATGTAAAAGTCATACTGTTTGACAAAAAGAATAAAATTGAATATAATTAGACTAATAAATATTCAAGGATTTTGCTATGAAAACAGTTACAATGAGAGTAGATGATTCTATTTACAATATGATAAAACTTGCAGCAGATGGACAGAGAAGA
>JALUWO010000179.1 GCA_027019405.1 Candidatus Altimarinota bacterium
TAATCACAACTTTATCTCAAATATCAAACTCTTTTACTATTTTTTTCTTTTTCTTTCATATAATATTCTTATTTTGATTATCAGAAAAAACTTCTAATCTTTTATTAGTTAATTTTCTTTCAATTTTATTAGGCTTTCACCAATTTTGTCAAAGTGCTTGTTTAATTTTATTGTTTATCTTCATTATTTTGTAATTTATTATCTAAACTTAGTGTTTCAGGTTTATGAAAATAAAATCATTGATAGTATAATTTAATTTGTTTATACTTATTTTTATACTTTTCAAATATATCAACCATACTTCTTGTTTCAACTCATTCCAGTATTATATTTTTAGTATTATATTTATTATTAATCATTTTAAACAATAAATTAAGTATTTTAGGTTTATTAACTAAATAATTTGTGAAAGATATATCAAATTTTAGATATTTAATATTTTCTTCTTTAAAAAGACTAATCATTCTGTATAATGTATGATGATTAGTATTTAAAAAATCAGTTATTCCACTCATAACTATATCATCAATTGAAACAGTTATTCATATTGATTTTAGAAAATCTAAATACATCTTAGATTTTGTATTATTTTGCAAACAATAATCTTCAAATCAATTTTCAACTATCTCAATTGAAAAATTTCATTTTAATTGATTTGCTAAACTCTTAAGTATATTTATGTATTTTTGAATTTCAGATTTATCTTTATTTTCAATAAGATAAAACAAAGAAACAGGATATAAGTTAAAACTCACTGGTAGTTTATATTCTTTAATAGTAGGTATATATTTAGATAAAATTAATATCATTTCTAAGTCAAATTGAATTAACTTTTCTTGCTCATTATTTATATTTGACAAAGCTAAAAGTTGTTGTAATTCAACAACTTTATTTGTAGATGCTAATAATTCTCTTTTCTTTAATTTAAGCAAACCTACATCAATTTCATAAATATTCTGGTATCTTAATATTTTCATTTTATTTGCATCTAATTAATAAATATATCTTTATAAACTAAAAATAATCCATATATTGTTATTATTCAAAATCAACTATATTCTAAAATATTTATAAATCAAGATAATGCTATTTTAATATAACTTGTATACCATTGAGGTTTTTTCTTCCATAATATTAAACTATGTGTTATTATTTCTTTTACAACTTGTCATCAATCAACTGCTGGTATAGGTAATAAATTTATAACAAATAAAGAAATATTAATAATTGAAATAATCAATAATAAAATTCCCCAATTCATAAATCCAACTTTATCTTGTTTTGCTACTGTTTTTCATACTCATACAACTGATTGAAATTTTGTAAAGTATTCTGGATGATTAACTGCATAAATTAAACTATAATAAGTTAATTCAATTCATTTAAAAACTTCTACTCAAGCACTTAATCAAATTTCATCTTTATTATTTATTTTTTTAGTTCATAACCAAATAGTTTTTCATACTCTTTGTTTTAAATAATTCATTAAATCTTTATCTTTCTTCTGTTCTTTTTCTTGTTTTATAATATATTGTTTTTGTTGCTTTGTTAATTGATGATGGTATCCTTGTTTATGGATAATAGTATTTTGATTTACTTCATATATAAAGAATCAAATTAATGAAAAGTATGCAATTAATAAATTCATAAATACTCATCAAAACAATATAGGTAATTTTTGATTTAATTTTTTAAAAATATATAATTGATTTACTTTTAATCATTTGTCTTTTATTATTTGTTTTATTTCTCCAAAATGTTTTTTTCATTTAATATCTTTTAAAACTTCTTCATCTTTAAATTCTACATATCAACCAAATAAAAGATTAGAAAATCTCCACTTAATTCATTTATAATTAAATTCTAAAATAGGTTGTCAAAATCATACACTAAACTTACTTATTGCTACTCAATTTTTGATAGCAAAATAAAAATGTCCTGCTTCGTGTAATAAAATACTTAATATTATTCATATAATCAATAATCCAGCATACATAGAATATTCAAATATACTATAGAAAAAAGCTATATTAATTATAACACTAAAAAATTTATAAACTCCTTCACTAAATAAATTAGTTTTTTTAAATATTATTATTCTGATATAATCAATTATAGTATATAAAATAACCATAATAATTGAAATATATGTTGCTAATAATATAATAGTATTA
>JALUWO010000180.1 GCA_027019405.1 Candidatus Altimarinota bacterium
AAGGAAAAAGATGCTTAACAATAAAGCAGTTCTAATCACAGGTGGTACAGGCTCATTTGGTAAAAAGTTCATAGAAACTATTTTAGAGCGATACCCTAAGGTCAAAAAAATTATTATTTATTCACGTGATGAACTCAAACAATCAATTATAAAACAAAAATATCCTAAATGTAATTTTCCGCAAATGAGATTTTTTATAGGTGATGTTAGAGATCGTAATCGCTTACTACAGGCATGTGAAGGAGTTGATGTTATTATTCATGCAGCCGCTATCAAACAGGTAGATACAGCTGAATATAATCCTACTGAGTGTATCCGAACTAACATAGATGGTGCAGAAAATGTTATTAATGCTGCATTAAGTTGTAGTGTCCAAGATGTAGTGGCTCTATCAACTGATAAAGCATGTGCTCCTATTAATCTTTATGGTGCAACAAAATTGGTATCAGATAAACTTTTTACTGCTGCTAATAATATTAGGGGCTCAAAAGATATTCGTTTTAGTGTTGTTCGCTATGGTAATGTTATGGGTTCTCGTGGTAGTGTCATTCCATTTTTTATTGACAGACGCAAAGAGGGTGTTTTGCCTGTTACACACAAAGATATGACGCGCTTTAATATTTCTCTTCAAGATGGAGTGAATTTAGTAATGTTTGCTCTTGATAATCATTTGGGAGGAGAAATATTTATTCCTAAAATTCCTTCTTATAAAATTGTAGATGTTGCAACAGCTGTTTGTCCAATATGTGAAATTAGAGAAGTTGGCATTAGACCAGGTGAAAAATTGCATGAAGAGATGATTACAGATACAGATTCTTTAAATACAATTGATCTCGGTCCATTTTATGCAATTCTTCCATCTGTTTCATATACCTATAGTGAAGAGGATTATATGAAACATCATAAGGCAAAAAAGGTTCCATTTGGATTTAAATATAATTCAGGAACGAATGATAAATGGGAGACAGTTGAGGGCTTGCGTCAGTTGATTGTTAAACATGTAGATTCTACTTTTAAGGTTTAATGTGATTCCTTATGGTAAACAATTTATTATTCAAGAAGATATTGATGCAGTTGTTGCAACCCTTGAATCAGATCATCTTACTACTGGTCCAAAAGTTAAAGCATTTGAAGAAGCTCTTAGTAAGTATTGTCAAGTAAAGTATTGTGTAGCTGTGGCAAATGGCACGGCTGCTTTGCATTTGGCTTCCCTTGTTTTACTCAACAAAGGCGACAAGGTTCTTACAACACCTAACTCATTTTTGGCAACTTCTAATGCCATTCTTTATGCAGGCGCAAAACCCGTTTTTGTCGATATAGCTGAAGATGGAAATATAGATTTGGATTTATGTGAAAAAAAACTACAAAAAGACCCTGCTATAAAAGCGATTTATCCTGTTGCATTTAGTGGACACATGGTTGACCAACAAAAATTAAAATACCTTAGAGAGGCATATAATGTCACTATTTTAGAAGATTGTGCGCATGCTATTGGTGCAAAAGATGCTGATGTTAAAGCGGCATCTTGCAGTAATAGTGATATTTCTATACTCTCATTTCATCCTGTCAAGCATATAACAACAGGAGAGGGAGGAGCAATTACTACTAATTCAAAAGAGATATATGAAAAATTATTAATTCTACACAATCATGGTATGGTAAAAACTAAAGAAATGAAACCGTGGGAATATGAGATGAGAGAGCTTGGGTTTAATTACCGTATAACAGATATACAATGTGCGCTTGGCTTGTCTCAATTAAAGAGATTAGATAATTTCATCGATAGACGCATTACTATAGCCCAAAAGTATGATAAAGTGTTTTTTGGTAGTATCGTTAAACCTCTTTATATGTATGATGGAAAATCATCATATCATCTTTATGTTGTAAAAGTAGATTTTACTAAATTAAAGATTTCAAAAGTAGATTTGTTTAACAAAATGAGAGAAAAAGGCATAGGTCTTCAACTACACTACATACCTATAAATAAACAACCATATTATAAAAGTTTAGGGCATGGTGATGAAGTTACACCAAATATGGATAAGTATTATGAGCAGTGTTTTTCTTTACCTATATATCCAAAGATGATAGATAAAGAACAAGATTATGTGATAAAATCACTGTTTGAGATGTTGCAGTCATGAAAAAAGATGCAGTAGCGATAATACCTGCTCGTGGTGGAAGTAAACGCATACCAAAGAAAAATATAAAAGAGTTTTTTGGTAAGCCACTTATCGTTTATAGTATAGAAGTTGCATTAGCATCAGAACTATTTGAAAAAGTTGTAGTGACTACTGATAATAAAGAGATAGCAAGCATAGCTAAAAAGTATGGTGCAGAAGTGCCATTTCTCAGACCAAAAGAGCTGAGTGATGATTTTAGTGGAACAACTGAAGTAGTTAATCACACAGTAGAGTACTTAGAATCACATGGTGAAAAGTATGAATACATTTGTACTATCTATTCAACAGCTCCACTCTTACAAAAAGAGTATCTTGTAAAAGGGTATGAAAGTCTTAAAAAAAGCGATGCAGTTAATGCCTTTAGTGCTACAAGTATGCCTTTTCCCATTCAAAGAACTTTTAAACTTGATAAAAATGGCAGATGTGAGATGTTTACACCTGAACACTATATGAGCAGAAGTCAAGATTTAGAAGAAGCTTACCAAGATGCAGGACAATTTTACTGGACAAATAGAGAGTTAGAAAAAAAATTTACAAATAAAGTAGTGTTTAGTGATATAAGTATTCCTGTAATCCTTCCTAGATATTTAGTACAAGATATTGATACTTTAGAAGATTGGCAAAGAATAGAAAAATTATATGAAGTGCTAAATAAAAATATTTATGATAAATGGAATAGTCTTAAACAAAGACTTGAAAAAAGAAAACAGTTACAATTTAATGAACGAGAGGTGCTTTTTGTATCGATGGGACAAAATATAGGGTTTGAGCAGTATGGAAAAGGGGAAGATTTTTTAAGACCAGTTGTAGTGGTAAAAAAATTTAATAAACATCTATTCTTAGGAATTCCATTGAGTAGTAAAATCAAAGAGGGTTTTTTCTTTCATACACTTAGCTTTAAGGGACGGAAGAATTCAGCACTTTTGTTACAATCTAAGACATTTGATAGTAAACGAATAAAATATAAATTAGCGACTCTAAGCCAAAGTGAATTTAAAAAATTAGTAGAAAAGTTTTGTAAAGTAGTAACCCCAATTCAAAAAGAAAAGGGGAGCGACTAGATGTCGAATTTCGACAAGAATTATAACATAAAAGAGGAAATTATGCAAACCATCCTTTTTAGAACAGATTCTTCATCAGCCATAGGGACTGGTCACATCATGAGGGATTTAGTCTTGGCTAAACAGTATCCTGGTAGCAAAATTATATTTGCTACACAAGATTTAAAAGGAAATATAAATCATAAGATAATTGAAGCGGGGTATCAAATAGAAATATTAAAATCACATAGTATAGACGAACTTGATATTCTTATTAAAAAACTTCAAATAGATATGATAGTGATTGACCATTATGGTATTGATTATGAATATGAAAAAAAATTAAAAATTAAAAATTCAACATTAAAAATTCTTTCCTTTGATGATACTTATGAAAAGCACTATTGTGATATACTTTTAAATCATAATCTAAGTGCTGATGGGTCAAGATATAAAGGATTAGTTCCTAAACATTGTGAACTTCGATGTGGTGCCAAATGTACTCTTTTAAGAGATGAATTTCATCAAAATTTCCCTGAAAGAATAAAGACTAAAGATAAAAATATTTTAGTAGCTATGGGTGGAGTTGATAGTCGAGAGTTAAACATAAAGATAGTAGAAGTTTTATGTAGTTTTGAAAATGTACAAATAGATGTTATAACAACAACTGCTAATAAAAATTTAGATGTACTAAAAAAGTATGTAGCTAACTTAAATAATGTAACCTTATATGTCAACACAAGTGAAGTTGCAAAACTTATGCACGAAAGTGACTTTGCAATTGTAACTCCTAGTACAATTGTAAATGAAGCTTATTTTATGAAGTTGCCTTTTATCGCTATAAAAACAGAAGATAACCAGATAGATATAGGTGAATATTTTAAAAGAAATAACTTTTCTGTTTTAGATAAGTTTGATACAATGCAACTACATAAAAAAGTAAAATTTATGATAGATAAGACAAGTAGTAAATTAATTAATTTTACTAAACTAACTTTAGATGAAAAAAAGATGATTCTAGAGTGGAGGAATAGTGATGCGATTAAAAAATGGATGCACAACCGTGATACAATCTCCTTAGAAAGTCATCTTGAATTTATTGATTTACTTAATAGTAGGGATGATAGAATTTATTTTCTAGTAAAAAATGAAAATAATTTCTTTGGTGTTGTAGATTTAACAAAAATAAAAAAAGAAAAAAGTGCCAAATTTGGAATATATGCTAATCCTAAATTAAAAGGCTACGGATCTCTCTTAATGAATCAAATTATAGAGTATGCATTTGATGAACTTAATTTAAAAAAACTAAATTCAAATGTATACGAAAATAATCTAAAAGCAATTTATCTTTATAAAAAATTTAATTTTAAAATAGTTGGTATAATACAAGATAAAAATGGAAAATTATTGAATATGGAGTTAATAAGTGAAAATAGGTAATTTCGATTTAAATAAAGATGGTGTTTATATTATAGTTGAACTTAGTGCAAATCATGGCGGAAAAATAGAAATAGCTAAAGAGACTATAAAAGCAGCCTATGAGATAGGTGCAAATGCCATAAAACTTCAAACATATACAGCAGATACACTTACATTAGATTCGGACAAAGAGGATTTCATCATCAAAGGCGGGACACTTTGGGATGATAGAAAGCTTTATGACTTATATAAAGAAGCCTACCTACCTTGGGAGTGGCATAAGGAACTATTTGATTATGCTCGTGAAATAGGAATAGATATATTTTCATCACCATTTGATAAAACAGCTGTTGATTTTTTAGAAGAGTTTAGTCCATCAGCATATAAAATAGCTTCATTTGAGATAACGGATTATGAACTCATAAGATATACAGCATCAAAAATGAGACCGATGATAATCTCAACAGGAATAGCAAGAATAGATGAGATCCAAGATGCGGTAAATATCTGTAGAGCAGAAGGTAATAACGATATTGTCCTTCTAAAGTGTACTTCGGCTTACCCCGCAGCACTAGAAGATGCAAATCTCTTAACCATTCCAAATTTGGCAGAGACCTTTGGCGTCATTAGTGGTTTTTCAGATCATACCCTTGGTGCCACTGCTCCAATCGTTGCAACTGCTTTTGGAGCAAAAGTTATTGAAAAACATTTCATCTTAAATAAATCCATCGGCGGACCTGATGCAGATTTTTCTTTGGACAAAGAGGAATTTGCTCAGATGATAAAAGTGGTAAGAGAAACTGAGAAACTTTTGGGTAAAGTTGATTATAATATGAGTGAAAAAAAGAAAAAATCAAGGCAATTTGCACGCAGCCTTTATATAACAAAAGATGTCAAAGCGGGTGAAATGATTAGTGAGAAAAATGTTCGGTCCGTCAGACCGGGCTATGGTCTGCATCCAAAATACCTTAAAAATATTGTTGGAAAACATTTCTGCTTAAATTTACATAAAGGTACACCACTAAAATGGAGATATTTCAATTGATGAAAAATGGAATCTTTAATAAATTTGTATTTAATGTGAAAAAAAATCCTAAAAAAACAGCTTTGATATTTCAAGATAAAATAATCAATTATGAAGAGTTATATACACTAGTTTGTCAAACTTCAGAGCACTTGTCTAAAGTAAGGGGTAAACATGTGGCAATATTGCTTGATAATTCAATAGAATTTGTTAGCCTTCTTCTATCAGCTGCGCAAATAGGTGTAACTATAGTTCCTTTTGATAAAACGACTACAAAAAGCCAACTAAAAACCCTTTATGATCAAACTGACATAGAATACCAATATGATAAACATGGTCTTATAAGGCTCAATGAAAAAAACTCTTATATATTACATACTACTCTTGATACTCCGTATATTATTGTCTCTACTTCAGGCTCTACAAGTAAACCAAAACCGATTGTTTTGACTCAAGCCATAAAACTAAAACGCATAGAAATTGCTTGCAAAACATATGCACTTGATAGTAACGATATTATTTTAGTCTCTACTCCTATGCACCACTCTTTGGCACAGCGTGGTGTCTTACTTGGGCTTACTCTTGGAGCGACAGTAGTGCTGATGAATCGCTTTAACCCTGCAAAATACCTCCAAATTATCAAGCAAACAAAAGTAACATTTTCCTTTTCCGTTTCAAATCAGTTAGCAAGTATCGTAGAACTCATCCCTCAATTCGATGTCAGCTCGATTAAGAGAATAATCTCTTCGTCATATGCAATTAAACCTGAAGTTAAAAAGAGACTTTTGAGCTACTTTGAGATTCATGAGTGCTATGGGACAAGTGAGGTTGGCTGTATAACTGAGCTATCCCCTAAAGATTTGAATAAACATCTTGCATCTGTAGGAAAACCTATGAATGGAGTTAAAATTAAGATTTTAGCTCCAAACAAGGAGGGTATTGGCGAGATTATAGTAAAATCACCATGGAAATTTAAGAAATATTATAATCTTTCAGAGATTACAAATGAAACTTTTGTCGATGATTATTTCAAAACAGGCGATTTTGGGTTACTTCAAGATGGATTTCTCTACTATAAAGGCAGAAAAAAGGAGATGATAAAAACAGGTGGAATCAGTGTCTACCCTATAGATATCGAAAAAATTATCAAAGAGGTAGAGGGAGTAGATGAAGTAGCGGTTGTCGGCATAGAAGACAGCTACTTTGGAGAGGCAGTGGTTGCTATATATACAGGAGAAACCAAAATAGCCGATATAAGAAAAGAGGTTAAAGCGAAACTCATTTCTTATCAGCAGCCTCTTTTTTATGAAAGAGTGAAAAGTCTGCCAAAAAATAGTATGGGAAAACTACAAAAATTTAAGCTCAAAGAGAAGTATAAGAATCTTGATTTGGGAAGAAGATTGAAAGGATTATTGTGAAAAAGGCTATTTATGGAGCAGGTCAGTTTGGTCGCTATTTTTTTGAAGCTTTAAGTAAAAGCATAGATATAGATTTTTTTATAGATGCCTATACTGTATCCAAAGAGTTATATAAAAAACCCGTCTTTAAACCAGATAATATCCCTTTTGCTACTATTTACAATTCTGTGCATTTTCATGACGACGAAATTGTAACATTACTAAGTAAGCAAGGTCATGAAGTTAAAAGTTTTAGTGAAACTCTAAAAGAGTTTCCAAAAATTTTTTCTATTTTTAAAAAAAAGAGTTTTTTATGGATAGATGAAAGAAAATGTTTAACGAGCAAAAGACTTAATGAAGTTTCAAAATTATTAAAAGACGAGAAAAGTGTAAAGATATTTAATAAAATGATAGAGTTTAGAAAAAATTTCGATATGGAATATTATCCATATCCAAACTCTAAACTAAGCGAGCAGTACTTTCCAAAAGATATACCTATAATTCCACAAAACGATGAACTGCGTTTTATAGATTGTGGGGCATTTATTGGAGATACTATTGAACTTATAAACAATAATGTACCTAAAAACAAAAAAATTAGTGTCGTTTCATATGAACCGGATTTAAACAATCTCAAAACTCTACAAAACAATATCAAGAAAATTTCACATATCAATATAGTTGTCATCCCTGCAGGGGTGTATTCCAAAACAACGATTTTAAAATTTTCTCTATCTGGAAGCGGATCGGCTATTAGCGAAAATGGTAATGTTTCTGTAGCTGTTACATCTCTTGATGAAACTGTATACAGCTTTCACCCTAACTACATCAAGATGGATATAGAAGGTGCTGAAAAAGAGGCATTACTTGGAGCAAAAAATATTATCAAAGAGTTTACTCCAAATTTAGCTGTCTCTCTTTACCATAAGCCCGAAGATTTATGGGAGCTTCCCTTATTAATAAACGAATTGAACCCAAATTATGATTACTACATTCGGGTGCATGCGCATTTAGGGATTGAAACAGTTTTGTATTGTGTGAGGAAAGAGTTTTGATTAAGCTTGGATTTTTAGGTGGTGGGTATGGTAGTATAGCAGGACCTGTACATTTTATAGCTGCACAAATGGATAAACACTTTGAGGTAGTTGGTGGGATATTTAGTCATGACACTGCATACTCTAAAGAAAGTGCAAAAAACTTTCAGGTCAAGCATTTTCACTCTTTGGAAGAGATGTGCAATAAGGTCGATATTGTTGTTGTTCTAACACCTACGCCTATGCACTATCAAAACTTAATGGAACTTTGCAAATACAATGTTGGTGTCATATGCGATAAACCACTTGTCTCTAACCTTCAAGAAGCAAAAGAAATAAAAAAACTTTATAAAGATCGCTTTATTGTTGTAACACATAATTACACCGGTTACCCAATGGTTAGAGAACTTAGAGCTCTGATAGCAAAGCAAAATTTTGGAGCGATTAAAAATATTATCATCAATATGCCTCAAGAATCATTTTTTAGACCTCCAAAAAGTGTCAAATATCCACAAAAATGGCGCTTGCAAGATGATATCATCCCAACAATTGCACTTGATCTTGGTGTACATGTTTATAATATGGCATATTTTTTGCTTAAAGAGAATCCAAACAGAGTCTTTGCAGAGGTAAGCAAGTTTTCAACATATGATGTTGTAGATGATATGAAGATATGGCTTAGCTATGAAAACAGTGCAAAAGGTAGTTTGTGGATAAGTAAAACTGCTTTAGGTAACGCCAATACACTTAGTATAGAAATTTATGGTGAAAAAGTGGGTGCAAAGTGGTTGCATGAAAATCCTGAAGAGTTGGTCGTAGCTTACAACAATGGTAAAAAAGAGATTATCAACCGTAGTTGTGATCTTTTAGAAGCTGGTAAAAAAAGATACAACAGAATGACACCTGGACACCCAGCAGGTTTTATAGAAGCCTTTGCTAATCTATATGTAGATATAGCATCATTTTATAAAAATGGACAAAATCATTATGTATTTGGACTTGACCATACACTAGAAAGTTTACAATTTTTTGAATCAGCTGAGCAAGCTTATAAAAAAGGAAAATGGATTGGAATTTATTAATTTTTTAAAAGAGTATCTCAATGAGATAAAACCAATAGAGATGACAGATGCTGTATTTTTACAATATCGTTATCTTGACAACCATCTGGACTCTTTTGGCATCATTCAGTTTATTATGACAATAGAAGAGGAATTTGAAATATCTCTTTTACCAGAAGATACGGAGAGCGAAGAGTTTAGAACAATTAAAGGTGTTATAGAAATCATAGAATCCAAGAAAAAATTATGAGATATAATAAGGATGATATCGTCAATGCTCTACTAGAAGCTGGGTTAAAAAAGGATGATACAGTATTTTTTTCTACCTCTCTTGGTATGGTTGGTCTACCTTCATCAAATATAAAAAGTCAAGATGCACTTAGTGGGCTTTTTTTAGATGCTATTCGTGAGGTTTTGAGTGAGGGAAATATTATTGTTCCAACATACTCCTATACATTTGGAAAAAGTACTGCAAGTGATCTTGCTATTTTTGACACTAGAACAACCGAAGCTGAGATTGGTCCATTTCCTGAATTTGTCCGCAAACAAAAAGATGCCATAAGAAGTTTTGATCCATTCATGTCGGTAGTATGCATCGGTAAAGATTGCAAAGAGCTACTAAGCGATATCTCTAATATATCTTATGGTGAGAACTCTTTCTTTGAAAAATTTGTCAATTTACCAAAAAGTAAATGTTGTAGTATAGGACTTGGACCAAATTGGACACCATTTATTCACTACGCAGATTATATAACAAAAGTTCCACATCGTTATGACAAACTTTTTTGGGGTTATATACAAACAGACAAAGAAAAATTTTTTACACCTTGGATTTATAGTGTAAGATTTGTGGGGGAGGAATCTTATCCATATGCACATATAGCTGGAAGAGAGGCTGAAGAGCAAGGGATTTGGAATTTTTCTTCACTTGGTAGAGCAAGAGTCTATGCTGCCAATACAAAAGAGTACTTTGAATTCGTGATGGATAAACTCAAGGAAAACCCTTTTTATCTTGCAAAGGGTCCAGCGTGTGATGTGATTGCAAAAGAGAAGTTAAGAGTGAATTATAAAGATATTGAGTTGCATGGATTTGATAAAGTATTTGAGATGCAAACTGGGGAGTGGCTTGGAAATTTTCTTATTCCTGAACGTTGGGCTTATCACAAAGCTACTTTAAGTAGTAATGATGGCAATGTCCAACATATAACTCCAATGCTACACTCATTGAGTATAAACAAGGAAATAGATAAAAAAGAATTACAAACTCACTCAAACAAAGAATTTAAAAACTTTTTCTTTAATCGTGACTGGGGCTTTGTAAATAAACAAAAGTTCTCTATAGATAGATATAAAATTATCATCCAAAGTGAATTTGGTAAAGGGATAGTCAAATGCGCTAAAAAAGGTGATAAATATTATGCTTACCTTGAAAAACTTGAAGAGATAACCCACTTCGTAAATGGAAAACCATTGAAACAAACTATACATTTAAGAGGAAATAATGATTGGTAATCAAATGCATAATCTTTGCAAGGAGCTTTTCCCTATTAACAGATCTTTAAGTGGTCATGGGGTAAGAGAAACCCTAAAAATTTTAAAAAGAGAAAATCCAGAATTGCAGATACACTCTATAGATAGTGAAACTAATGTTTTTGATTGGACAGTTCCAAAAGAGTGGAATTGTTTTGAGGCTTATATAATTACACCTGATGGAGAGAAAATCTGTGATTATTCAAAAAATAATCTTCATATTGTTCAATATTCTACCTCTTTTGTTGGTGAATTAGAACTTGATGAACTTCAAAAATATCTATATTCTTATGAGAAATTAGCAGATGCAATCCCCTATGTTACTAGTTATTATAATGAAATATGGGGCTTTTGCATAAGTGAGAATGATAGAAAAAAACTAAAAGATGGTAAATACAAAGTTGTCATAAAAAGTGAACTAAAAGATGGAGTTTTGAATTATGCTGATATTGTGATAAAAGGTAAAACTAAAAAAGAGATAATATGTTCTACTTATATTTGCCATCCATTAATGGCAAATAATGAACTCTCAGGTCCAGTTTTAGCTACATACTTGGCAAAATATATTAAAACTTTAGACAATCATTATACTTATAGATTTATTTTTGCACCCGAGACTATTGGAAGTTTAATCTATCTAAGTAAAAATTTAAAATATTTACAAGAAAATGTAATAGCTGGATTTATTTTAACTTGTGTAGGAGATGATAAAGACTATTCATATTTATCAAGTAGATATGGCGATACTCTTTCAGATAAAGTAGCACTAAATATACTCAATTATGATATCAAAGATTTTAAAAAGTATTCCTTTTTAGAAAGAGGTTCAGATGAAAGACAATATCAAGCTCCGGGGATTGATATACCAGTTTGTAGTGTTATGAGAACAAAATATGCAAAATTTTTAGAATATCATACAAGCCTTGATGATCTAGATTTAGTTACTCCATCTGGTCTTAAGGGTAGTTTTAAATTATATAAAAAAATGATAGATACTTTAGAAAATAATTTTTACTATAAAGTTACAGTTTTAGGTGAACCTCAACTTGGAAAAAGAGGACTTTACCCTACAATAACTACAAATAATACTGATTATACATTAGCATTTTTATATAGAAATTTTTTAGCTTATGCTGATGGAAGTAATGATTTAATAGATATTGCAAATATTTTAGGAGTTAGTGCTTATGAATTAATTGATATTGTAAAACTATTTTCAAAACATAAGTTAATTGAAATTATTAAAAAATGACAATTTTTAGAATTGATTTTAACAGCAAGATAGGGTATCTTAGGAAAGCACTTATATATGCTAAAAATTTTAAAAATATAGTTTATCAAACCAAAATCAAAATATGAAAATATTAGTAATAGGAGTAGCAGGGTTTATTAATGTTAGATTATAACTTACTCAACTTTCGCACATAAAACCCAGCTCTTTTTGAGTATAAGCACTGAGAACAGCGATAATCTGTAGAAAGTTTTTATTGTCCTTGACAACATTCTGTATTTCAGAGATTTTTGTGAGTATTTTTATAAAAAGCTGCATTGATATTGCCAGCGATTCGAGTTCACACTCCAAATCTCTAAAGAGTTCCCCAAGTGTTTGCGGTTCATGTTTTATGCGATTGATGTAGCTTACAATGTTGTACGCAAACATTGAGAGTGTGATTTTGGCGATAAGAGCTTCATAGACTCTATTCT
>JALUWO010000181.1 GCA_027019405.1 Candidatus Altimarinota bacterium
AAAATATTACTAATCAAACAAATTCACAAATTGTATTTGTATATCCGGATGGAACAATTAATTTACCTTTGATAGGAAGAGTAAAGGTTTCTGGTTTAACCGAACAGCAGGCAACAGAAAAACTTACAAAATTATATGCTAAATATATAAAAAATCCATATATAAAAGTAGAAGTAATAAATAAAAAAGTTTATGTTTTAGGAGAAGTTAAAAAACCTGGAGTAATTAAAGTTAATGGAGATTACCTAACATTAATAGAAGCTATAAGTGAATGTGGGGGATTGCTTGATGATGCAAAAAGGAATGAAATAAAAATAATTTCAGGAAGTAAAAGTAATCCTCATATAAAAACAGTGGATTTAACTAAAATATCAGCTGCTGATATAAATAAACTGATACTAAAGCCTAATGATATTGTATATGTAACACCTATGAAATTAAAACCTCTAGATGTTAAAATTAAAGCTCTTCAACCAATTGCCGGTTTTATAAATACTATATTAGGAACTATAGTTGATGTAAAAGTACTTAGTAAATAATTTCAAAAGGGAAAAAATGGAAAATATTAATCAAACAGCTAATATACAAGAAGATGAAATTAATTTAAAAGAGCTGTTTTACAAACTAAAACAGCATTGGATTTTAATTATATTTATAACTCTTCTATTTACAGGAGGAGCATTTATTTATGCATATTTAGCAACTTCTTATTATAAAACAAATGCTTCTATTGAAATAGGAGAATCCTCAAAAATGGGGGGTAATATAGGAATGCTTTCTGATATTTTTGGATTTGGAGGGAGTGGTAATAAGGTAGATACAGATGTTGATATTTTAAAATCAAGATATATAATCAGTAAAGCTGTGAAAAATTATGATTTTCAGGATAGGTATTATGCGGTAAATAAATTTAAAAAATTTGAATTATATAATAATCTTCCTTTTAGAGTAGATTTAAAAAAAGGAGAAGGAATACTTTTTGAAATAATTCCTATAAATCAAAATTATTTTGAACTTATAGCTAAATATACAGATAAAAATGGGAATAAACATAAAATTTCTCTTAAAGCTAAATTTAATAAACTTATTAATACAAAAGATTTTGAATTAGTAATTCAAAAAACTAAACCTTTAAAATATTCAAAATATTATTATATTAAAGAAAAATTTATTAATTTGATATATGATATTCAAAAACATTTAAATGTTGTAAGAGTAGGTAAACAGGTAAATATGATAAACATAACTTATACAGATAATATTCCTAATAGAGATGCATTAATTACAAATCTAATAGCTGAAGCATTTATAAAAGATACAATCAAACAAAAAACAGAACAGGCTTCTCAGATTTTAAGTTTTGTATCTAAACAGTTAAACAGAATTACAAAAGAGTTAGCATTATCTGAAGTAAAATTAGAAGAATTTAAGAAAAAAACAGGAATAGTAGATGTTAGTTTAGATTCTCAAATGCTTTTACAAAAATTATCTGATATAGATACGCAACTTACAGAACTTAGATTAAAAAAAGAGGCTATTA
This sequence comes from Candidatus Altimarinota bacterium, assembly GCA_027019405.1. GTDB lineage: Bacteria > Patescibacteriota > Gracilibacteria > BD1-5 > UBA6164 > JALUWO01. The sequence continues at coordinate 1,541 of JALUWO010000181.1, forward strand.
GTTTTGTAGTAAATAATCTTAAAAAAACTAAAAATATTATGCTAATAAGTGCAGGGGTGCTTAATGATCCTATGCTTCAAAAAATGATAGTTAAATTACAAATGTTAATTTTGGAAAAAAATTCACTTTTAATTCAATATACTGATAGATATCCTAAAATAGTTTCAATTGATAGTCAAATAAGAGATTTAAAAAATATTATTTATAATAGAATTTATAATCTTAAAAAAGCTGTGAATAAACAGTATAATCTGTTTTTATCAATTAAAAACAGATATTTAAATATAGTAAGAACTCTTCCTGAAAATGAGAGAAAACTTATTGATTTAGAGAGAAATTATTTAGTAAATAAAAAAATTTATGGATATCTTTATGAAAAGAAAGTATCTGCTGAAATATCAAAAGCGGCTACTATAAGCCAAAACAGAATAATAGACAGGGCAATTATACCTGAGGCACCTTTTAAACCTAAGAAAAAGTTAATAATAATAGTAGGATTTATTACAGGTATAATTTTTGGAATTTTTATGGCATTTTTAGTAGAGTTTTTAAGCACTAAACTTAAATCAATCGATGATATAGAAAGATATATAAATATCCCTATATTAGGACTTATTCCTCATTTTAAGAAA
>JALUWO010000182.1 GCA_027019405.1 Candidatus Altimarinota bacterium
ACATTAGTTTTTAATAGTTTTTAACTACATTTTAGATAAATATTTAAAATCATTTTTATTTTAAATCACATAAATTTTTATTTATTTTTTATTTTAGAACTACATACCATACAAGTAAGTTATCTTAAAAACTATACTTACTTGTATAGTAAGTAATTTTAAAATCTTTATCTTGATTTATTTTTAAAATCTTTATTATATTAAATACAATTTTATTTTGTTAATTATTAAAGTTATGGAAAAAGAAAATATTAATCAAACAAACAATGAAACTCAAGAAAATGTTTCAGTTGAAAATGAAACAGAAATTAATTCTAAAAAACAAAATTTTATAGAATATTTTAAAAACCATCCACAAAGTAAATGAATTATAGCAATTGCTATAATTATAATATTTCTAATTATAGCAATATTTGTTTGATGAACTTCAAAGTCTAATCTTGTTTGAAATCCTATGTGAGTTCTAAATAAATATAAATCTAATATGCAACAAATTGTTTTAATAAATTCAAATCTTTTGAAAGAAAATACAGATATAAGTTGTCAAGCTCTAAAAACTATTGAAAAGAATCAAAAGTTAGTAAAAGAGTGATGTAAAGATATGAAAAATAAAGCTAATAAAATTATAACAAAATTATGAAAAGCAGTAGAAAATAAAATAGAAAATATTAATGAAAAAATAAAAGAATGTAATAAAAAATATATTATTGATAAAAATGAATGTTTAAATAATATTATTAAAGATATAGCAGATTTGAATTTAAGATTAATTGAAAATTCTAATGATGCTATAAATTCAGAACTTAGATGATATAATAACTATTAAATTTATAAAAAGGATACAATAATTGTATCCTTTTTTATTATAAAAAAAGTGGTATCTCACACCACTTTGAAATAGCAGAGCTTGTCATTTTATAGCCTGTGATGGTAGGCAGACAAGGCAAAAGAGCAATAATACTTACTATTTCTTTAGAGACATCTTCACCATCATAGTTTCAAAGATTGAATGTTATAGTTGGTAGCTAACAACTACAATAATAGTATAATCAAAATTATAAAAAAATCAAATAAAAAAATATACTATATAAGTAAGTATAGTTTTAAAGATAACTTACTTGTATAGTATATAATATCTTGATTATTTTATAATAAAATAATAATACAAACATTATTTAGATTATAATTTTTTATTTATAATGAAAAGAAGAAAAAAGAATAAATTTAAAATTAATTATACAACTAATTTAATAATTCAAAGTTTAATGTTGCCTTTTATGATTTATTTTTTTATAGATATAATTTGAAAAATACATTATTATTCTCGGCAATTTGTCTGAATAATAGTGAAAATTCTTTCTTATATCTTATCTTTTTTGTATTTTTAATATTTATAATTTTATTAAAACATTTTCAAAATAATCTAAATCTTTTTCATAATATTCTAACATACTAATAACTATTTTCTTTATGTCTTGTTTATCAGTTATATCAGTTAGTTGTAGTAGACATTCTAGTGGGTAATCAACTAAAGTTTCATCATTTGAATTTTTAATTATTGATTTTATTAAGTATCTTAAAAATGTTGTTTCTGGCAATTCTAATAATTGGTTGAATTTATCCTTATTAATTCATTTATAATCATCTTTTAAACTAAATTTTATATATTCTATAGATACTCTTTTCAAATGATTTGTATTAATATCATTTTTTATAAAAATATGAAATAAATCATCAATAGTCATATTAAGTTTTTCTTCTATATTATTTTCTTCTATATTTTTTATAATATCAACTCATTGTGATTTTAGCTCATCTTTCATAATCTTAATGATTAACAAAATAAAATTGTATTTAATATAATAAATATTTTAAAAATAAATCAAGATAAAGATTTTAAAATTACATACTATACAAGTAAGTCTTTTGTTTTTCAATACTTACTTGTATACTATATAGTTCTAAAATAAAAAATAAATAAAAATTTATGTGATTTAAAATAAAAATGATTTTAAATATTTATCTAAAATGTAGTTAAATACTATAAAAAACTAATATGATTATAAGTTTTTTAATAAAAAAGTAAAAAAAGTTTATTTTTTTTCTTGACAAATTAAAAAATAAATGTATAATATAAATACTTAAAAAATAAAAAAACATTTTAC
>JALUWO010000183.1 GCA_027019405.1 Candidatus Altimarinota bacterium
GTAGTTCACATTGCAGGAGGTCCTCCTCGAATTCCTGCTCTTCCAAGCTGCCTATGCGGCAGTTTACTTAGGCGGAACGGGCGTGTTTGCAGGACTTTTCTTCCAAGCTGCCTATGCGGCAGTTTACATTTGTACGCTATCGAGGAGGTATCACTCGTCCTTCCAAGCTGCCTATGCGGCAGTTTACGCTGCATTCGGGAACGCTATTGGATAATTTATCTTCCAAGCTGCCTATGCGGCAGTTTACGCTGCGCTGGTCTGACCTCTTCAGACATACCACTTCCAAGCTGCCTATGCGGCAGTTTACCCGTTACAAAACTATTAGGCACTACTCCTAAACTTCCAAGCTGCCTATGCGGCAGTTTACTTGTGAGAGCTTTTGGGGTGGAATATATAAGACTTCCAAGCTGCCTATGCGGCAGTTTACTGCCTGCACCATCGGTGGCTGCTGTCCAAATTCTTCCAAGCTGCCTATGCGGCAGTTTACAACTATTAGTAGAAGCAAACCGAGCCGCATTGCTTCCAAGCTGCCTATGCGGCAGTTTACCTTGGCAAGCACTATACTATATATTGCCGATACTTCCAAGCTGCCTATGCGGCAGTTTACAGCCTCTTTTTTAGCCTTAATCAATTCTTGAACTTCCAAGCTGCCTATGCGGCAGTTTACACAATGTTTATTCTCCGTGCCATTTCTCCGACCTTCCAAGCTGCCTATGCGGCAGTTTACGCTGTTATCTGTGTTTTTAAGCTATCATATTTCTTCCAAGCTGCCTATGCGGCAGTTTACGAAGACGCTTTTCAACTGTGGGAAGTTATAGCCTTCCAAGCTGCCTATGCGGCAGTTTACAATAGGCAATGATATCTTGCCCGCTTTAATATCTTCCAAGCTGCCTATGCGGCAGTTTACTTCTTGCTTGTATTGTGCGCTTGGATAATGGCCTTCCAAGCTGCCTATGCGGCAGTTTACCTTTATGTTTATGTACAACGGCAGGGACAACTCTTCCAAGCTGCCTATGCGGCAGTTTACGACTGTTTATCATTAATCCAGTGTCAATTAACCTTCCAAGCTGCCTATGCGGCAGTTTACGAGAGCGATTAACACATATGCCAATGAAATGTCTTCCAAGCTGCCTATGCGGCAGTTTACTGTTTCAGGAGTTCGTAGAGCCTAATTACATACTTCCAAGCTGCCTATGCGGCAGTTTACTTCTGCATTTCCTGCACTATCCGCGCCCTGTGCTTCCAAGCTGCCTATGCGGCAGTTTACAAAGGGCAAGAAAATACAAGCGATACAACAACCTTCCAAGCTGCCTATGCGGCAGTTTACTTTCTGTACAAAGCGATGCTCTTAGAAATATACTTCCAAGCTGCCTATGCGGCAGTTTACGACTGTTTATCATTAAACCAGTGTCAACTAACCTTCCAAGCTGCCTATGCGGCAGTTTACATTGGCAAGCACTATACTATATATTGCCAATACTTCCAAGCTGCCTATGCGGCAGTTTACATCCACCTCTTTGCCGTTTATTTTTATCATAGCTTCCAAGCTGCCTATGCGGCAGTTTACATGATTTTTTTAAGGGGTACCAAGTTCCTAAGCTTCCAAGCTGCCTATGCGGCAGTTTACAACTATTAATAGAAGCAAACCGAGCCGCATTGCTTCCAAGCTGCCTATGCGGCAGTTTACAAAATCAAGTATGTGTTATTAACTCACATACATCTTCCAAGCTGCCTATGCGGCAGTTTACGAAACACAACGCAAGCAAACACAACAGATAGACTTCCAAGCTGCCTATGCGGCAGTTTACCTTCAACGATCGCGAGAAAATTGTTTTTAGATCTTCCAAGCTGCCTATGCGGCAGTTTACGAAATCGGCTTTATCTCAGAAAGTACAATAACCTTCCAAGCTGCCTATGCGGCAGTTTACAGCAAATTAATGCTCAGAAGTTGTACTATTTGGCTGTTCCTAAGAGAATTTTTGAATTATACCATTATTTTTTAAGTCCTTGAAAATACCAATTACACGGTATATAAAATTATATTTAGAAAAAATGGTCATTTTTTTTATTTAGATTAAAACCAAGGAATTGTTGCTGTTGTACTCAATCCAAATTGATCAAATCCACCCTCTATTGCAGTATCTTT
>JALUWO010000184.1 GCA_027019405.1 Candidatus Altimarinota bacterium
ATAGATAAAAGTTGTATATCTATGCTTATCCAAACAATAAAAATTGATAATCATTTTAATGAAGATAGCAAAGAAGCTCTTAATAGTTTAATTTTAAATATAAAAGATGATGAAATTCAAAAAGAGATTTTAGAACAATTATTTCACAAATGGAATAAGTTTATAGATAATTATAGTGAATATCTTGGAAGTATAATTTTAACAGATATTATTGATATTGTAATTGTTTATGTTAGGGATTTTTTAGACAAGACAATGGTATTAAAAAATATAAATAATATTATAGATAATTTAGATGAAATCAATAACTTTTGGTTTAAAAATAGAATTGATAAAACAAATTATTTTTATAAACAAATGAGTAAATTATTTATTTATGGTTTTGTATTGGATAAATATGAATTAAATGAAATAAAAGAAAAAATATCACTTATTTGTAAAGATAGTATCATATTGGAAAAAGAAAATGTTTATCAAACTAAGACCACATTACGATTATTTAAGGAATATATCATCTAACAAAACCTAGCACCGAACAGATAAACCTGTCGGTGAAGTCAATCGTTATCTATTCGTTCAAAATATTAATACATTAATTAAAGGAAATTTAAATGGAACTAAAAAAGGAAAATATTGATGATTATGAAGAGTACCTTTATAATCAAATAAGTAACTCAGGCTTTGTTATTGTTGATGAAAAAATAAGAAATAAATTCAATATCAAAAATTTAATAACAACAGAAAAGGATAAAGATATAAAAAACTTTATACAAAGTTGGAATTTTCTTGGTTTAGATGAGCATATGCATGATAATGGAAAATATAGATTTAGAACACATGGTGTATTTACAGCACAAAAAAATACATTAAAATTAAATTATAAGGAAAAAATACCTCACTTTCAGAAGAAGCAATATAATAATGTGAATGGTGATATTGAAAGATGGTTTAAAAAAATAGAACCAAATATTCTAAAGAATAATTTTTTTAACTATTTAATTGTTAATTCGTTAGAACACTTTGAAAAATTTGAAAAAATAAAAGAAATATTTGATAATAGTTGGAATGAATGGTTTATCGAAATACATCAATTTAGAATTCTTGCATCAAAAGACTTAAAAGGATTACCGACACCAGAAGGAATACATACAGATGGTGTTTCATATATTTTTATTTTAGCAATAAATAGAGAAAACATAAGTGGTGGGGAGAGTGAAATTTATACAAAAGATAAAAATAAAATTGCTACCACAATATTAAATAAAGGTGATTGTATATACTTAGATGATACAAGCATTATGCATAGTGTAACAAGTATTAGTTCTCAAAATAATTCAGCTGAAGCTTTTAGAGACACCTTAGTTATAACATTTTTTAAAAGATAATATAATGCAGTTAGAATATTTTCATGATATTATGACAGTTACAACTATATCTATTATTATGGTGGTTAGTCCAGGACAGGATTTTGCTATTGTTACTAAAAATTCTTTATTGTATTCTAGAAAAATTGGGATATTTAGTGCTATTGGGATATTTAGTGGCATTTGGCTTCATGTAATATATTCATTAGCAGGTATAGCAATTATCATATCAAGTAGCCCTTATTTATACAATTTTATTAAATATGCAGGAGCATTATACTTATTATTTTTAGGATTAAAAGGGTTATTTAAAAAACATATTGATATGGTTTCTAATAAAAAAAATACAGCTACCATTACAAATATAACTGCATTTAAAAATGGATTTATATCAAATGCTTTAAATCCTAAGACAACACTATTTTTTCTTAGTATATTTACCCAAGTAGTTAATATAAATACGCCATTTAAAATACAATTGCTTTTTGGATTTATTATTGCAATATCTCATCTTATTTGGTTTATGCTTGTAGCATATTTTTTCTCATCAAACTTTTTTATAAATAAATTTAATAGTAAAAGATTATTTATTGAAAGATTTATGGGTCTAATTTTAATTTTATTTGCAATTAAAATTATTATATGATATTATAGATAACAAATCGTAGAGACTGTGAACTTAATCCCAAAAACCTCCTAATTTAGCCTAAATTCTCACCTTAATTTTTACAAATATCTTATCTTTTTAGAGATATTTCGTAAAAATAAAAATTTCTCTAAAA
>JALUWO010000185.1 GCA_027019405.1 Candidatus Altimarinota bacterium
AAAAATTTAATTAAAACAAAATGACAAGATATAAAATACTAAAAGACCTTCTTTGATTAGAAGCTTGAAAGATAATTGAAAATGAAAAAATTTTCTCATTATCTTATTTAAAAGAGAATTGATGGCTTGAAGAAATAAAAGAAGAACTTAAAAGTATTTATAATTTAGAATATTGAGATAAACATTATTTTATAACTAGTTATTGACTAATCAAATCTACTAAATGGTATTGAGACTCTATAGATGAATGAGCTTTGGAAATCTGAAATGTATTTTTAACATATAAAGAAGCAGAAAAAGAACTTAATAAAAGAAAAGCTCTATCTAAAATTAAGAGATGGATTTGGGAAAATAAAATAGAATTAAGTAAAGATTTTGACTGATATACTATTTATTGAGAAGCAGAAGAAGTTAGTATTTGAGAAAATCTAAATTGCAGAAATGAGTTTTGAATTATATTTCAAAATAAAAAGGATGCAGAAAAATGTTTAAAAGAGTATAAAAAAGAATGGGAAATTTTATATGAATTAAATAATAAAGATGAATAAGAAAATATTTCAAGTAGTAGATAAAATTATCACTACTTTAGAAACAGATAAGTTTAGTTTAATTATTCTTATAACTATACTTACAGGAATGATTTTAGTAGCTATAGGACTATCAACTACTAAAGCAAGTTATACACCTCATACAGTAAAAAATACAAAGCAAGTATGGGGTTATACTTGGGGGAATAAAGCTTTTGAATTACAAAAGAAACTTATAAATATTTGATATACAGACTATCAGTCTAAGTTAATTATAAATAAATGTAAAAAATTTAGAACAACTTGAGTAGTAGATTGTATTATAGCTATTGCTTCTATTTGAAAATCTGAAAGTTGAGCTTTTAAACATTGTTATAGATGACAATGTATGGGAGTAAAAAAGTTTTGATTTAAAAATCTATCAGCAAACTTAAATGACTGGCTGATAAGATATAACAAATACTGGTATAAGTGGAGAAGAAAAGGGTGAGCTAGATTTTTCTACTCAATAAACTGAAAGCCTAGTTTATCAAGATACTGCACAGAAGAGGCAAGCAGTTGATACAAAAAGTATAACTGTATAAATGGGTATAAACACTTTCAAAATGTATTTTATTACTTAATTAAATAAACAAATGAATATTTTAACTAAATCTAAAATTAAAGAATTAATAGAAAAAGTAGAAAACCACTGATTCACTATCTCAGGAGTTAATTTTGAAGATATAATTTGAGATTTACAAATTCAATATAGATATGATATTGAGGATTATACTACAGATACTGATATAGATTTTAGATACATTGAATCATTAAACTATATTTGCACTTTTTATAATAGTAGAGCATTTATAAAAACCAAGGATACAAATAAATATATTATACCTAAACAAAAAATAAAGTATTGGATTTGAATCCAAAAAGATAAAGCAAAGATTTTAGATTATCAGAAATGAGTGCTAAGTATTTTAACCCAAGCAGGCTATAATTATAAAATTTTTTATCAATTAACAGATAATAACAATGAGGAAGATATTTAAAAAATATAAACCTGAATTTATAACACTAATAAATAAGCTAGCAAGAAATAGATTAGAATGACTAGTTGTTGACCAATATTGAGAACCATATGTAGATATGTATGGTAAGATATATAGAAAATATGAATTTAATAATATGTTAAAAGAAGAAATAAAAGAATTTGTAAAGAAAACATTAGAAGATAAATTAATTAATGAGATTATAGATTGAGAGATAGAGAGAGCAATTAATTCAGCACCGACATCATCTTATTTTGATTTTCAATCTCGTAAATGAAAATCAATAGAGAATAATTTTATTTTTTAATCAAATAAACAAATGACAGATACAAAGATTAAAACAGCTATTTACAATTACTGGGAATGGTTTGAAAGTCAATACATTGATGAAGATACTTTGCCTAGTGGGATGTATAGAGCACCAGATGGAGATGTTGCAAATGCAGAACAGATAAAAGAATCATTTAAAAATGATGTGATAGAGAAATTAAATGAAGTTTTAGATTTTAATTAAAATAATATGACTGATATACAAAAAATAAAAATAGGATTATTATCAATATTG
>JALUWO010000186.1 GCA_027019405.1 Candidatus Altimarinota bacterium
TAACTCTTACTGCTAATGCCTCTGATCCTGATGGCACAGTAAAAGAAATTGATTGGTATGACAAAAATGGAAACAAAATAGGTTCTGGAAAATCTATCACCATCACTCCTTCTTCTACTGGAACTTTCACTTACTATGCAGAAGCAATAGACAATAAAGGAACTGTAAGTAAATCTAAACCTATTTCTATCAATGTAGAAGCTGTCCCTAATCAACCACCTAAAATTTCTATTTCTACCAGTGCTACTACTATCACTGAATGAGAAGCTGTTACTCTTAATGCTAATGCATCTGATTCTGATGGCACAGTAAAAGAAATTGATTGGTATAATCAAAATGGAAACAAAATAGGTTCTTGAAAATCTATCACTATCAGTCCTTCTTCTACTGGGACTTTCACTTACTATGCAGAAGCAATAGACAATAAAGGAACTGTAAGTAAATCTAAAAGCATTTCTATCAATGTAGAAGCTGTTCCAACTCCAACATTTACTTTTAATGCTGGTGAAAATGTTACAAAAATAGAGGATACTGGCTCTACACTAGAAATATATCGGAATGGTGCTACAGAATTTAAAGTAATAGTTCGAATAACAAATGGATGATATGTAGAATATGATTGACAAAAATACTATAACTGAGATGTAATGGACTTTACTGATTCAAATTGGCCTGATGGTAAGAGCTTACCAGAATATGATAAAGAATGAAAATTATTACAAACAAAAACAATTAATCTACATTAGTAATACATTAGCAAGCAGGATTTATTCCTGTTTTTTTTTAAAATTTATAATTTTTATAAACAGATATCATAAAATCTAAATAATTTTTTATAGTTTTAGAAATATTTTTATCTTCGATATAGTCTATAAAAATATCAGTATGTTTTTCTTTTATAACTTTATTTGTGAACACAGGAAAAAAATTTATTTTCAAAAGCAATATATCATTTAGTATCCAAAAAACTTTGCCATTCCCATCTGGAAATGGGTGGATTATCAATGAATTTATAACAAACTCACTTATTCAAAATACTTGCTTATATACATTTTCTGATTTCAAATTATCATTAAGTTTTTCAAGTTCTTTTTTCATAAGTTTTTTAATTTTACTTGCATTTGGAGTTCATACTTTTACAGGATTTCATTTTCTGTTTTTTTCAAGTATTTCTACATCTTTATTCCTATAAGCTCATATCAAATTATTCAGTAATCAATTTTTTAGGTTAAGATCTTTATTTGCTAGAAAATGAAGTTTTAAAATATCTTCATTTAATAATTCTTTTTTAGTATAAATTTCACTTAGAAACAAACTTATATTTTGAATATAATTTAAAAAATCCTTATCGGTTTTAAAACTTGATTTATACCTTCATAAATTTTCATAGGCTACTTTTTCAAATATCTTATCTAAAAATTTCTTTTTCAAATCTTTTAAATTTAGGTGCTTATCCAAAAAATCATTCCATTTTACAAGTTCTTCAATTTTTTCTTTCATAAAATAGTCTTGTAAATAATATAAAATTACTCTATAATATATGTGATTTAATTTCTTTATCAAACAAAAATGAAAAAAATAATATTTATGTTTCTATTATTAAGCTGAATATCTTCAGCATATGCAAAAACTATCACTATTAGTAATAGTATAACAACAGGTAGTAATATAACATTGGATGAATGAACAAATTCATTAAAAAACTGATTTTCTAATAAAAAAATGAGATTTATCCAATATAGTAATCTTATTTTAAACTGAATTACGAATTGAATATATGCAAATTATAAAGGTGATTCTATAAAAGTAATCTGTAAAAACGGTTACATCACATATTTAAACTGATATAAATTTAACACACCTTCTAGTATTTTGTCAGGTAATTTATCAAATTTAAATGTAGAAAGTTTAGATCTTTATGTACGGGCTAGTAGATGGAATGATTTTGTAACTGTTAAATGTAAACCTATTACTCAACCTGCAAAACAATTTCAGGAAAAAACAACTAATATCAATTATCAAAGTGTTTCTACAAATCCAAAAACATGAAGTTGATACAATATCACTACAGTGTTTAATCCCGATCTTGCTTGATCTGTAGTGAAACAGGAGTTGGTTGCCT
>JALUWO010000187.1 GCA_027019405.1 Candidatus Altimarinota bacterium
GCTAAATCTTTTTCAGCTTTAACTACAATGCATTCTTGAGATGTAGTTTCAGCAGTATCAGTTTTGAAAACTTTTTGAGACCAAGCTCAAATTTGATTATGAGAAATTGTAGAATATACAAAATGTATTGTTTCACAAAGAATTTATACTTATGTATGAAAAAATTATTACAATGAAGATTTAATTAATAAATGAAAAGAAACATTTTATAAATCAGAAAAAATATTACAAAAAGCTATAAGAGAGCTTCATTGAGAATATGTAGAATTTACACAAGATGAATTAGAAAATACTTATGTTATGGAAATTAGAAGTAAATTATTGTCAATACAAGATGAAATTATAAACCAATTTGCATTGCAATGAGATACTGATGATGAAGCAAAAGCTAAATGGATAAAAATAGCAAGTAAATTTTATCAATTCCCTATGATTATTTCTCAAGATTTAACTGATGATATGAAATGAAGAACTACATCTTATGAATATTTAACTAATTCACAAATTAAAAGATTGTTAGCTTGACCAAAAAGAATAATGAACTTTTCAAAGGTAGAAAATATTAACTATAAATTTGCAATAGAACATATCTATATACCAAAAGAATTACAAATGTTTATAAATATGTTTACTATGCAAACTCCTATAAATGTCTTAAATCAAATGTCATTAGAAACAATGTGATTAGTAATGTTATTACTAGAAAAATGGTGATTTTTTAACCAACAAAAAATTGATAATATAATTAAAGATAAAGTGGAAGGTATGAGTTATGATGATGTTATTAAAAAATATAAATTAAATCCTAAATATCTTCAAACAGATTTAGAAGATGAGGTAATTAAAACAGAAATTGAAAATAAACTAAAAAATTTAGAAGATAATAAAGAAAAATAAAATGCAAAAATTTATTAAACAATTATGTAAAGATACTTATAATATTTATAGAAAAAGATTAGAAACTGAAAAGAGTATAAAAAAAGATTTAATTATAAAACCTTTTATTTTTGATGTATTTAATGAAAATCAATATAAAATACATTTAGTCAATTTTTTAGAAAAATCAAAAGGTGCTTATAATAAAAATGTAGTAGAATTTGGTAGTAAATTACTTAATAATTTAGATAAGTATGATATTGATATACTTTCTTTAAGTAAAGATGGTGTTTTATGGAGTGAATTTATTCACGAAGTAGTTCCTACTAAGAAAAATAATAAACAAATATATCTATCTTTTAAGGGTAGGAATACTATTAAATCTATTTATTGAAAAATTAATGCAGAACAATTTATAAAAAAAATGTTTAGTATGCAAAATCAGTGATGAGGTAAAACTTTATTTATAGATAGCACTGAAAGATTTAAAAAGATAGAAAAAAGATTTACAGACTGATTATTTACTTTAAGTAATATCCCAAATATTTACTATGTAGATAAACAAACTAAAACTATTTATATGACAGTTAAAAAAACTTCTATGGTAGTTTTATTAAATATTTTGTGAATATCTTATAATGTAGAAGATATAAAAATAGTATGAATAATGAAAAAAGACGAGATAAAAGAACTCTTTAAATATTATTTAAATAATCTATATTGATATGATGCTTGGAAAACTATAGAAGTAAAATGAACTTTTCTAAATTCTTATAGTAATTTAAAAGATATATCAAATATGATAGAATGACCAAATGATATATTTCAAGATTGGTTAAGAAAATTACAAATTCCTTATGATGACCAATATATCAAAAGAATACTTACAGATGATATAATTACAGATAGTAAACTTGAAGGTTTTTTTCTGAATTATAAAAATTTATCAAATACAGAAGAACAAAGTAAAATAAAACAAGAAAAACTTGATAATATAATAAAATATTTTATTAAATAAAATTTATATATAATGATTTTGTATGTATTATTGTGAAGTATAATTTGAATTATATTAATGATAATTTATGTAAATATAATTAAAAAAATTGCAAAAAATAGAATGAACTACCACCACTTATAACTAAGTGGTGGTTTCGTAGCTAAAACTAGGAGATAAGAAATTATCTTCTAGTCTTAGTCTAACAGGGTTGTTCATAAACCCCCTACACACTCAAGCAAGAATA
>JALUWO010000188.1 GCA_027019405.1 Candidatus Altimarinota bacterium
AAATAGCAAAAAATTATAAAATAAAAAATATTTTAAATAAAAAAGAATATTTAATAAAAATAGATGAAATTCCACCTTCCCTAGCTCTGGCCCAAGCGGCAATTGAAAGCGGATGGGGAAAAAGCAGATTTGCTAGAGTTGCTAATAATGTCTTTGGTTACTGGGAATATTCAAATAAAGGATTATCTCCTAAAAATACTTATAAAAATATAGATATAAATTATTCACTGAAAATTTTCCCTTCAATTGAAGATTCTATAAAAGTTTATTTTAGAAATTTAAATAGAAATAGAGCATATAGGGAATTTAGACAAAAAAGAGCGAAATTTAGGAAAGAAAATAAACTTTTCACAGGAATAGCTGCAGCTGATACTCTAAAAGATTATTCACAATTAAAAGAAAAATATATAAAAAGATTAAAAAATTTAATCATATCCAATAAATGGACTAAATACGATAAGGATTAGTTGTTTATAAACTTCTTAATATTTTCATAAATTCCATCCATTAATTTTTCTCTTGCTTCCATACTTATCCAGGCGACATGCGGAGTTAAAAGGGTTTTATTTGATCTTAAAAGGGGACTATCAGCATTAATTGGCTCTTTTTCAAAAACATCAAGTCCTACAAAAATATTTTTTTGATCTAAAATATCAGCTAAATCTTTTTCATTTATAATTCCACCTCTTCCGACATTCACTAAAACCGAATTATCTTGAATCAAAGACAATTTATTTTTATTTAATAAATTTTTGGTATTTTCATTAAGAGGTGCATGAATGGTAATGATTTTTGAAGTTTTTAAAAGTTCATCAAGCTCAACCCCTTTATATTCTTTATTTTTATTTTTACCGCTTGTTGAATAATAAATAACTTCCGCTCCAAACGCCTTAGCAAGTTTTGCAACTCCTTTTCCTATTTCCCCAAGTCCTATAATCCCCCATCTTTTTCCTTTTATTTCAAACCAGTTTTGTATGTGGGTAAAAATTTTTGAATTAGGATATTCATTTTTAGAATATTCATTAAAATAACAAATTTTATTTAAAACCCCTAAAACAAGAGCAAAAGTGTGTTGGATTACTGCATTTGTAGAATATCCAGCTATATTTTTAACTATTATTCCTTTTTTTTTGGCATACTCCAAATCCACATTATTCATACCTGTTGCCGCAATTTGAATAAATTTAATATTTGAATTATCCATAATTTCCTTATTAATTACAACTTTATTTGTAACAATAATATCAGCATTTTTAATTCTTTTAAAAACTTCTTCTTTTGAAGTGGTCTGATAAATTTCAACATCACCAAATTTTTTAAATCTTTCAAAATCAACATCTCCTAGCGTTAAAGCATCTAAAAATATTATTTTCATTATTTTCCCTTTAAAATTTTTTCATTATTATTTTAGATAATGTAAATATAACAAAAGATATAAAAAAAAGTATAAAACTAAGAATCATTGCTGTATGCAAATCAGAATTAAACACAGATGTAAATATCTCAAGTGATATAGTATTCGTTTTAAATGGTATATTGCCTCCTAACATAAGACTTATTCCCACTTCTCCTAAAACCCTTGAAATAGCTAAAAGAAGTGATGATATTACAATTTTTTTTATGCTAGGAAATATAATTTTAAAAAAAGTATTTATTTCACTTTTCCCTGAAATTAAAGAAGCTTCTATAATATTTCTAGGAAAATTCTCAACGGCTGATATAATTGGCTTTACATATAAAGGAAGCCCTGCAATAAATCCGGCAAGAATTAAAGAATAAATATTAAAAACAAGATGAATATGAATTTTATTTAAAAAATCACCAAATAAGTTGTCATTGCTAAAAAGCCAAAGAAGTAAAAACCCTATTACTATGGGAGGAAAAGCCAGAGGTAATTCAATTAAAAAATTTACTATTTTTTTTAAAATTCCTTCTTTTTTTATATGTAAAAAAAACACTATTAAAGAACCTATACTTAAAAAAAGTAAAATACAAATTCCGGCAACTTTGAATGTTAAAACAATAGAAAAAAAAGCTTCTTTATTTAACATTTAAAGTCCATATTGTAATAAATAATTTTTAACTTTGTTAGATTTTAAAAAATTTATAAATTTATTTA
>JALUWO010000189.1 GCA_027019405.1 Candidatus Altimarinota bacterium
AATATTTTCAAATAATAGAATATTTTATAATATCCCAAACTGCAATAAGAGTTAATTTAATTGTTTCTACAGTATTACTTATACTTGTTTTTATATTATTCCATACCAAAGCAGTATAGTTTGATAACTCTGTCCAATGAGTATATAATTGATATCAAATATAAATTAAACCTCAAATTATTCAGATAGCTATTCACACAGGTCAAGTCAAAACAGTCAAAGCAACTCATAAACCTCCTACAACTGTTGTAATTCAAGTAATTGCTATTCATAAAGTTCCCAACACTGCCGCAAGTCAAATTACAACTCAAGCTATTTTTAAAATTGTTTTTGTAAGTTCTGGATTTTTATTAGTCCAATTTATTATTTTTTGTAAAATAGGAGTTATAGTTTCCCCTATTTGTATCATAGCAACTTGTAATTTATTTTTAAGAATATTGTAAGTAGCCCAAAAAGTTTGATTTTGTTTTTTGTAAGCTTCATCAAGTCAGTTAGTTTTTGTTTTCATATCTGCCATAGTATTTGCAAAAGCTTTTGCATTAGGTCAAGTCAAAGCTATTACAGAATTTAATCACTCTACAGATCCAAAAAGTTTTGCCATTTCCACTTTGTTTCAGTGTGTTTTCTCTTTTACTTCTTGTAAAAATCAAGCAAATCATTTTGCTTTTAATCAAGCTACAGAAAAATCTATTCATAATTTTTTAGCCATTTTCTTTGCATCACTTCAAGGTTTTAGAATATTACTTAATATGGCTTTTATTCAAGTATATGCTTCAGAAGCAGACATTCAACTTGTAGTTAAAGCTGCAGTAGCTCACATCAATTGTTTAAAATCTACTCATAATCAAGAAGCTAATCCTGATACCCCTCAAAATCATTGACTTAATTGTGCAACTGTAGTTTTACCATTTTTAACAGTCTTAAACAAAATATTTGCAATATCATTTGCTTTATAACCTTGTTTAGAAAATGAATTAAAAGCAGATGTCATTAAATCAGTTGCTTCACTTGTGCTTCATAATCAAGCTACTGCTAAATGTGCTGAACTTTTCAAAACTGCCATAGCATTTCAAGCACTTACTCAAGCACTTCTTACATCATATAAAGAAGAAGATAAATCAGACAGAGCAACTGGTGTTTTACCAGCCAAATCTAAAACTTCTTTTTTCATTTTACTCATACTTTCTTTGCTTGTATCTACCAATGTTGAAATATTGCTCATAGATTTAGAAAAATCCATAGACATTTTTACTCATGCTATTCATATTCATCAAGCAGCCAAAGAAACACCACCAAAAGAAGACTTTAATTTCTCTCCTGTTGATTGAAGTTTTCAAAAAGTCTTTTTTGCTTGATTTCATATTTTCTTAAATACTCCTGAAGCCTTATCATCAGCTTCTATGATTACATGTAATTTATCTGTTGTTGTCATCTATGTTTTCTATTTCCAAAGCTAAATCTATGATCCAAACTGGTTGCTCCAAATATTCTTCATAAGTCCAACCAAATTTCTTCATAACTAACACTGCTTTCAGTTCTTCTGTAAGTTTTCACTTTCATTTTTTAAGTGCTACTTTGTAGTTGTAGATAGATTTTTCTATTTTTTTTTACTATTTTTTTCTATCTCCTGTATTTTCTTTTCAGCAGTTTGTATAAATTTATCAAATTCGTCTCAGTCTAAATTTAAAATAAAATCTCTTATATTTTCTACTCATTCAATACTTTGAACTAACAAAACAAATACTTCAAATCAAGCATCTGTATCAGTTATTTCTCACTTTTGTTGTCTTTCCTGTAAATTAGCTATTTGTAATTTATCTTTTCACTTTAAATTTTCCTTAAAAACTATTTCCTTACCTCATATTTTCATTTTTCAAAAATTAGTATATAAAACTATATTCAGTTTGTTTATAGCTAGTTTATTTTCAATGTAATAAGTTTTATAAAAAAAGAACTCATTTTGAGCTCTTGTATTTTTAATCAATCTCTGGCACTATCAGGCATCTACAATTTGGATGTAAAGGTGGATACTGTATGTCCGAATCAAGGATAAGTTTTGATTTTCAAATTCAGTTTAAAACATCTCATCATTGTGCAAAATTTTCTTTTATTTCAA
>JALUWO010000190.1 GCA_027019405.1 Candidatus Altimarinota bacterium
ATTCAAAAATAGATTTAAATCCTATATTAAAAGATTCTTGTTTAGAAAAAGAAGATATAGAAAAGTTAGAAGAATATTTTAATAAAAAATTATTAGATAAAGAAATAAGTATTTCTTGATTACTTTGAAATAAAGACTTTTTAAATACACTTTATAGCCAAATAGAACAATTAGTTTTAAATATAAAACAAAAAAATTGAGAAGTTTTTAATTATGAGTTGTACCAAAAAATTAAACAAGCAAATCAGCAATATTTCAATCAAGAATGTAAATTAAATTTTGTAGTTGATATTGATGCTTTTGAAACATATTGGAGAAAATTTAATGAACATCTGTATGATATAGTTCAATTTGTTATCTGTGATTTAGAAAATATTTCAAAATGATTAAGATTTACTTATAACCAATCACAAGTAAAAACTTTTATTGACCAATATATGCTATTTTTAGCTTGGATTACAGATAAAATTTGAAAAGATTTAACCTTTGATATATGACAATTAAATTGAATTAGTTTTTCAAATACTTATTTGCCCAATAAGGATTTAGAACAGGTTTATAATGAAATTAGACAAAACTATTATTTTACAAAAGAACAAATTTTAAACTATTATCTTTCAAGTTTAACAAAACAATTTGTGATTTTTTGGTGAATTACAGGTATTGGTAAAAGTAAACTAGCAAAAGAGTTTCCAAAAGCTTTGTATGGTGAAAGTGAATTTACAAAATACTACAAACACATAGCAGTAAAATCAAAATGGGAAGATGATAAAGAAATAAAAGGTTTTTATGACCATTTGGAAGATGATTATAAAGAATGAGAATTTATATCTATTGCTAAAAAAGCATTGTTGGATAGGGAAAATCCATATTTTGTGCTACTTGATGAAATGAATTTGTCAAAAATAGAACATTATTTGTCAGATTTTCTAAGTTTTGTGGAAACTATGGACAACAGAGGTGTGGAAAGTTTGGAAGAAATAAGTTTGTATGATGAGTTCTATTTGAGTAGCTTGAAAGATTTTGTTTCAAGTATAGAGCAGTATTTTACAAATAAGTTTTTACTTGTAAAATATGATGAATCCAATGATAAAGAAAATAATTATGAAAATACTTCTTATCAATTAAAAGAAGAAAGTATTAGAGTTATAAAGGAATTATTTTATTTAGTTAGAACAGAACAAACTTTAAGATTAGTTTACGATTTATTGCTTGAAAATAAGATTTTTGGTATTCAAAGTGTATTATTTAAAAATAATGAAAAATTTGATGATTATAAAAAATTACTTTACATTGTTTGAAAATATCTTTGAGAAGAATATAAACTACAAAGTATTTTTAAATGAAAATTAAATATAAAAGAAGACGATATTCTAGAATTTTTTGGAAATAATAGTTATATTTTTGAATGATTAGTTTTGTGATGAGTAGGAAATAAAGTTTCAAATACAAAACCAAATGAAGAAGAGTTTAATAAATGGATAGAAAATTTAGCTAAAAGATTAGATGTTGATGAAAACAAACTAAAAGAAATTTTAACTTATCAAAAATTTATTATTTTTGAACAGGTAGATAATAGTAGAGTATTGTATTCTGTTGTATATAAAATAATAACTAAGAATTGAGAAAGAAAAGAAGTATTAGCTTATAAAATATGAGAATCATTTGTAGAAGAGGAAGATTTGCTAGATGTTTATATAAACTTTTATAAGTTAAATTTTATTTCTAAATCTTACAATGAATGATATTTAGATTTATGAGATTTTAAAATTGAAACAGAAAGTAATAATGATTTAAAAATTGAGGAAATAGATAATTGAATTTATAAATTTTCCAAACAAACCAAAAACTACCTTTCGGACTTTATTTACTTGGCAGAATACAAATTTCACTACAATGAAAAATCTAAAAAATCAAAAAGAGAACAAATAGAAGAATTTAGACAAAAACTTGTAAGTAAACTAAAAGAGTGATATGTTTTGAAACTTGTTTCAGTAGATGGACAAATAAGTTGAAGAAATATATTTACTTTGACAGTTTGAGATTTGGAAAATGCTAAATTTGAGTTGTGAATTAGAATACCAGATAACTTGTATATTACTTGAACAATGA
>JALUWO010000191.1 GCA_027019405.1 Candidatus Altimarinota bacterium
TGTTTTATTGACTGTTATTTCTTCGTTGAATAGTGATGATAACTCGTATTTTGTTTTTTTGATGTATCCGATGAATGTTTTTATTATTTCATCTATGCTTGGTGTTTGTTTTATTATTGTTTTTCTGTGTATTGGTATCGGTTTTTTTATTAGTTGGTTTTTTCTCTTAAATACTGGCGTTGGCGTTTCTGCAAGTTTTATAAATTCTTTAGGTAATCCATTATCGTATATTGTGTTTGTAGCTTCTTCTATTGTTCTTTCTAAATTAAATTCATTTTCAAGTGTGTATATGTCTTGTAGTCTGTGGTTTATTGTTTTATAGCTATCTCTCCAGTTTCTAATTTCAATCCTTCTTATTAATTGTGTTGGTATTTTTTTCCATGATATACCATATTTTTTTGCGTGTTGTTGGTATATTTGCATAATTTCTGGGTCTCTGTCTGTAGTTGTATATGCGACTATTTCTTTATGTCCTTTAGTTCCTCTTGAGTAGTGTATAATTTCGTGTGCGAAATATGTTTCTTTTTCTTCTATATTATCTATCATTATTGTTGCGTCGTATGTTATATTTTTTTTGTATAGTTTTTTTACACTGTCCACAATAGGTTTTACAAAATTTTCAAAATCTGATAAGAATAAGTCTATACAGTAATCTACTCTTGAAAATATCATTGCGTATGGTTGGGCATTAAGGAATTTTAATATTTGGTTAATTATGTTATTTGTTTGTGTAATTTTCTGTGGTCTTAATGCTCGTCCTGTTATCTCTATGAGTATATCAGGTGTTTTAACATATCCTTGTTTTACACTTTCAATTTTATCTTTTTCTGGGTGAAGTGCTAAAGATATTGATATAGTATGTTTTTTTTCTCCTTCTGGTGTGTAGGTAAGGAAAAGTTGATAAGGATAAATATTTTTTTTCGTATTTACTTCAAGTGTATATTTTCCAATTTTGATTGTTCTGTCTTCGCATGCCAAGAGTTGTTTAAGTGAATAAATTTTTTCATCATAATTAATTTCAGGTTCTTTTGTTGTTGGTGGAAGTTTGATAAATAATCCGATAGTTAAGTAATCTATTCCCTTGTAAAAAATTAAATTTTCCTTTAACATATTTATTACCTCTTGGTTGGGTTTTTCATAATTAACATCTTCTTCTCGGGACTTTGTCCCGATTTCCTTTCAATTAAAATTGATTAATAGTATTTTAAATGATTTTTTTTAATTCTTCATGTATTTTAAAATAGCTTATTTCAAGCTATTTTAAGGCTTACTCCTGCTTATCCATTTATTTTAAAAAAATTTGCCTGCTGTCAAGGGTCAGGACAAGGGAGAACTTTTTTCTTTAGTTTTTCTATGTGGTTTTAGTCAGCACAGTATATCGTTTATTTTTCTATTTAGCTGTCCTGACTTGCGAAGCCCTTGACAGCTTTAAGGCAAATTTTTTTTATATTATTTTTTTGCAGGAGTAAGCCGTAATTTTTTATTATTTATTCTTTTTATTGTTTTTTTCTTCTTTTTTCTTTTTGTTATTTTAATTTTTTTTGGAGCGAATGCGAACACCATGTGTGAGCATGAGCGTATATATACAAACGCGGAGCTTTGCGGAGCGTTAAGGCCGAGCTTTGCGAGGCCTGCCGAAGTGGCTTTGCCACGAGGC
The DNA here is from genome assembly GCA_027019405.1 of Candidatus Altimarinota bacterium. Lineage (GTDB taxonomy): Bacteria > Patescibacteriota > Gracilibacteria > BD1-5 > UBA6164 > JALUWO01. Next base: position 1,658 of record JALUWO010000191.1, read on the forward strand.
AATAGTATTCCCTTAATTTTTCAAATTTTGTTAAAATTTTAGTCTGTTGTTATTAAATTTTTAGTTAAAAATCTATGATTAAATCGTCTGGTGGGTCTAAATTTTTGAAAAATTTGTCCTTATAAATATCCGTTTCAGGTATTACGGGGTTATCAAATTTCATGTTTATATTTATTATGTCTTTGAATGTGTATTTTTTAATATTTTCTTTGATTTTTTCAAGGAAGTTTAAGAGTTGTTTATAAAATATTTCTTGTGTTTTTTCGTATTTTTCTTTTATGTAGTAAGTAAAATCTGGGTCTGTCATTCTTCTAAATATTAATGTTAGTGTTTTATTGACTGTTATTTCTTCGTTGAATAGTGATGATAACTCGTATTTTGTTTTTTTGATGTATCCGATGAATGTTTTTATTATTTCATCTATGCTTGGTGTTTGTTTTATTATTGTTTTTCTG
>JALUWO010000192.1 GCA_027019405.1 Candidatus Altimarinota bacterium
GATGATAAAGAACTTTATCACATAGGAGCAAGTTTAAAAGACTTAGGAAATAAGACTTTTGCTTTTAGTAAAATGGATATAAACTCCTTAGAAATTATAAAAAAATTAGAGGAAAAATCATGAAAATCCTAGTAACAGGAACAGCAGGCTTCATAGGCTATCACTTAGCAAAAAAACTTCTTGAAAGAGGTGATGAAGTAGTAGGGATAGATAACATAAATGACTACTATGATGTAAATCTAAAATATGGAAGACTTAAAGAGTTAGGAATAAATTTACTAATGATGGAAAAAATATGAATTTAATTAAAAATATAAAGATAAAAAATCTTCTATCCTTTAATGAAATAGGGATAGACTTAGAGCTTAAAAATTTAAATGTACTCATAGGGGCTAATGGTTCTGGAAAATCAAATTTTTTAGAAGCGATTAGCCTTTTACAATCTGCTCCTGGTTATCTTGCATCACCTGTAAAAGATAGTGGTGGTATATCTGTATGGTTGCACAAAGCTACACAGTCACCTGTTGCATCTATAGAAGTACTAACATCTTTAAAAAATAGTAAAAAAAGTTTACCTATAAAACACTCTATATCATTTAGCGAAGTTGGAAATAAATTTGATTTACAAGATGAAAAGATTGAAGATAGTAAATCTTCTAACAGCTCAAAAGAGCCATATTTTTATTATAAATTTCAAAATAACCATCCTATCTTAAATATAAAAGGGAAACAGAAAACTTTAAAGCGTATAGATATAGACCCTGAACAATCAATCCTTTCACAAAGAAAAGATCCAGATCAGTACCCCGAGATAACAAAACTATCTGTAGAGTATCAAAAAATAAGAATCTATAGAGAGTGGTCTTTTGGACGCTACTCAATGCCTAGACAACCTCAAAAAGCAGATGCAAAAAATGACTTTTTGGATGAGAACTATCAAAACTTAGGACTTATACTTAACAAAATTTCTACACAGCCTGCTTTAAAGAAAAAGCTAGTTGAAAAACTACAACTACTTTATCCTCGATTTGAAGATTATGGTGTTATCGTTGAGGGGGGAACTGTTCAGATATTTTTTACAGAAAAAGAGTATCATATACCTGCTACAAGACTTTCAGATGGTACACTGAGATACCTTTCTCTATTGGCTATTTTATATAGTCCATCAAAACCATCATTGCTCTGTTTAGAAGAGCCTGAGCTTGGGCTTCATCCTGATATACTGCCAACTATTGCTGAAATACTAAAAGAGGTTTCTCAAGAGACACAGATAGTAGTGACTACACATTCTGATATTATCATAGATACTTTAAGTCTTACTCCTGAAGATGTCATTGTATGTGAAAACAGTGATGGCTATACAGTAATGCAACGACTTGATAAAGATGATTTATCTGAGTGGCTTGAACGCTATTCACTTGGTGAACTTTGGAGTAAAGGCGAGATAGGGGGCAATAGATTTTGAAAACTACTATTTACATCGAAGGTGGAGGCAAGACTAAACAGCTTCATAGTGAACTAAGACATGGGTTTAAAACTCTTTTTGAAAAAGCAGGATTTTCTGATAAACTTCCAAAAGTAGTTGCTTGTGGTAGTAGAAATGATGCTTTTGGAGATTTTAAGACTGCTTTTAAAAAGAAAAAAGAGGATGATATTGTTCTCCTTTTGGTAGATAGTGAAGAACTTATATCTTGTAGTAGCAAATGGGAACATGTAAAGAATAGAGACAGTTGGAATAAGCCTCTAAATGCAAGTGAAAAAAATATCTTTTTTATGGTGATTTGTATGGAGTCATGGTTTTTAGCAGACAAAGATGGATTGAAAAAGTTTTTTGGAACTGGGTTTGATGTTGTAAAATTACCACAAACTGTATCACTAGAAAGTGTTGACAAATCTACTCTCTATGATGGACTAAAAAAGGCGACTAAAAATACAAGCAAAGGTGAGTATGGAAAAGGGCAACACTCTTTTAAAATACTAACATACTTAGATGCGCATAAAGTAGAAAATCATGGAGAGTATTCTAAAGAGTTTTTTGCATACTTAAGAAATGAATTATAGGAGGAACATATAGATGAAAATACTAGTAACAGGAACAGCAGGCTTCATAGG
>JALUWO010000193.1 GCA_027019405.1 Candidatus Altimarinota bacterium
CTCACAAAAATCTCTGAAATACAAAATGTTGTCAAGGATAATAAAAACTTTCTACAGATTATCGCTGTACTCAGTGCTTATACTCAAAAAGAGTTAGGGTTTATGTGCGAAAGTTGAGTAATATTAAATATCTTGTTATTTATAGATATTTTGAATTTACCAATAGGATCATTATATTCATAAAAAGTTTTAAAATTGAATTCATCATTTGTAAATAAATTTAGTGCTAAAAACTTTTCTTTATCTTTTAGAGAAAGTTGAAATTTTGGCAACTTATTTATATATAAAAAATCTTCATTATCTTTATATTCTACATTTGATAAAATTCTAGGAGAAAAATATAAATAATAGTTTTCATTACCAATATTTATAATTGGATTATTTATACTCAATGGCAACAAATAAATAAAATAATTTTCTATTTGCTCTTTTGCCAAGTTTAAATCATTATATTCTATTTTTGAAATAATATAATAATTTTTATCTTCATCTCTTTTAGGTATATAGATTTCTTTATTTATAATATTTTTAATATAATAATCACTATTTAATAATATAAAATCATTCTGAAATAAATTTATTTCAAATCTTTTAAAAAGATTATTGTCAATTAATAATTCGATTGTAAAAATATCACCAATATCATTTATAGGTAGTTTAATTTTATCAAAATCATTTTCTGAATAGATATTATATACTTTCTCTATGATATATGTTTTGTTATTAATTGTAAAAGATATTTGATTTATATTTTTATATATCTCTTTAAAACTTGGATTAAATATAATTGTTCTATTTTCATACAAAAAATCAGTTTTATCTATATTTATATTTTCTAAGTTTTTCCCATATTTACCAATAAATAAAAGGTAATTTTTAATATATAATGGAAGCTTAAAGTTAAACTCTTGCTTACAATCTAATATTGTCGATACAGATTGAATAATAAATATTTTAATATATTCTGATATTTCATTATCACTATTTAACAAATCAAATAAATTATTCAGTTTTTTACTATATATTTTAAAGTCTTTATTTTGATATAGTTTATATAATTGATTGGAATTAATTTTATAATCAAAATCTTTATAAGCTAAATATTTTATAACTTTTAGATATTCTTTTAAATCCTGTTCACTAATTCCACCTGAGTGAAATATAAATGAATTTAAATATTTGTGTGTTCCAGCATCTTCCAATTTAAGACTAACTCCTGATGTTTGCGTTTCATAAATATATAAACCTTGCTCATCGTGTATTTTGTTGCCTCTCCATCTAAAAAAATAGTTAATTATTGATTTCCTAAAATCAATAGAATCAGCTTTTTGATTTTTGATAATATTTTTTAAAATATTATCAAAAAAATTAGCTTGATTTTCATTGTTTAAATATTCATATCTTATAAATCCAACTAATAAAATTAAAAATGGTATTCTATAATTTATGTTATTTCTAAAATATCTAATGAAAAAATCATCTTGAAAATATGTATCTTTAATTTGATAATCTTTTTGAAATAATTGTTTAATATATAGGTAATCAGCTTTTGAAAAGTCTATTTCAAATAAAAATCTTACATTAGGATATTCTTGATATATTTGGATTCCCAATTGATTTAATGTTTGGATATTCTCATTTATTAATATTTTCAAAAAAATCCTTTCTGCAAGTACAACGGTTGCGCTGAGCACCCCTTAAGTTTAGTTTCAGGAAAGCCCGTTAGGAGTTTTCTGGAAATAAACTTAAGGGTGTGGCTCCTGCCTTTTGTTGTTCGTAGCGAAGCGGAGAACGACAAAAGGCAGGTGGCACACGAAGTGTGCTCAGCGCGACCGTTATTCGTTCCCGCGGAGCGGGAACGAATAACGGTTGAATATAAAAATATGTTACCCGTTTTTGTAGTCTTTTAAACTCTACAATGGTATCTAAACTTCTATAGTTTTTCAAGTTTTTTTCGGCTTGGGTAACATATTTTTTTACTCTGAGACTGTGAAAGAACTCACCATCAACTACATCTAAAAACATTCTACTATTTTCATCCTAAAACAAACATAATTTTAACCACAATAAAACCTCTAAAATGCTATAATATCTATATAAATAAAGGGT
>JALUWO010000194.1 GCA_027019405.1 Candidatus Altimarinota bacterium
GTTTCATTCGCTCTATAAGATTGATAGTGCAAAGAGCAAAGCGAATTTGCGCAGATGAGCTAAATGAGCCGATACTGCTTTTTTATCAAAAAAATGTATTTAAAAATGGTTTTACATAGTTGATATAGCAACAAATCATTTGATATATCTACTGATTTTATAATGTAATTGTCTTATATCAAAGGTGGCTAACTTTCAGCTTGATAAACGAGTATATTACATTCGAGTACAAGGCGAAACCATATAGTAGCTACTAGTAGTTTCAATTGATTTCGGTATTATTAAGCAAACAGTAGAGTGATTATGGATAAAATTAGATAATATCAATATTAGAAGATTGAAACTCTTGGTTAAAATAGAGTCTATGTAGAATTATGCCAATTTTAGAGTGTCGTTATTGTCAGCAATTTTACATACCGCAAGTAAGTTTTTAAAGCGATCGACTCCTAATCTCAAAAACAATCATAAAATAAACCTGCATAAACTCTCTAACTCCTTGAGTAAAGTTTGGTTTATTTTTCTTTAGTTTTTTGGCATCTTTTTGGAGTTGTTGCAAAAGCAGCATAAGACCTCCCACATCCATTGCAAACTCTTTGTCAAATCTTTTTTCTAAAACGAGGATAAAATCCTCTTGCAAAAAGTCTATATCATAATGCAGTTTTAAAATATCAAATATAAACATTGGAACTATTTCCAATCTTTGAATCGTTGTAAAAGGCTTAGGAGTTTGCACTAACTTAACAAAAGCTTCCATCATTTGCATATACTCTTCAACCAAATCATCCCTTTTGGCTCCTACGGTATCAAGTTGTGTAAACTCTTCAAAAGTTGTCAATACACTCTCTATAAGTTTTTTATAAAAATCCTCATAATCATTTTTTAAAGTGCCAAGAACAGAATGTTTTTGCATTAAGTTTTCTATGACAACATTGGCTGGAGGAATGGGAACATAAGCAAACTGTGCAAAAAGAAAAAGTGTATCTTCAAAAAGATCTATTTCTAACTTTTTTACCCTTATTATATCTTGAAACTCTTTTATGGTTTTCTTTGAGATTACAAGCTCTTTTTTGATGGCATGTTTAGCTTCGATCAAATGATCAAGTAGTTCACTCTTTGCATATTTGTTGCTATCAGTATAGTTTTTGCCCACTTTCATCTCTACAAGACCAAGAGGTAAAAAGAGTCTTTTAAAAAGTCTGAGCTCTGCAATGGATACATATATATCAAATGGCTCTTTTTCTATGTAACCATAAAGCTCTAACTTCTCTATCTCATCATCAAGCATTGGATAACTCTCAAGTAGTATTGCAGTGTAAACATCTACGGTGCGGAAATCACGACTTTTATCTCTTAAAAGTTGCAACATTATCAAAGAGCTATTATGCACACACATAGCTTCTTGACGATTGTCAAAATATCCCATGTTGATACCAAGCATGATATTAAAAAGCACAATGTATTGTTGATATTTATCAAGAGCTAAATATTCATTGCCTTTTTTAGTAATAAAAAGTTTTCCTTTTTGCTCTTTTGTTAGCTTCAATACATCTGCAACTACACGAGCTAAAGAGGCACTAAAATGCTCTGCTTCATAATATCTTGTTTGATGCTCCAAATACCTCTCTTCAGCAGTAGTGCTTGCGACTTCTACTATGCTTTTTACTACTTTTGTAGGCAAAAAACCTTTTTGGGTGAGTTTTAATCCTTTTGTATCTATGCTTTTTAAAAGAGTATTGACACCTTCAAGTAGTGGAATTTTGCCTAAGTCATAGGTGAAAAATTCCTCTTTTATGTCCATGTTTAGTGCTTTTAGGTTTTCTAAGCTTGTTTGATATAGATTCATTTGTGTTACCTTTTTCTTGTTGATATATTTTACTAAATATTTTATATAAAAAATATTATAATCGACTACTCAAAGACCAGCTCATATTTGGTATTTCTTCCAGCTGTACCTTTTATTTGGCGAAGATATCCAATGGATACTAATTGTTGGATATCTCTTATAGCTGTTGGTTTTGATGTTTTTGTCATGCTTATATATTTTTTTGTGCTTAAACCACCTTCAAACTCACCTTTTTGATATTCTAAGAGTTTATTTAAGACTT
>JALUWO010000195.1 GCA_027019405.1 Candidatus Altimarinota bacterium
CAATTGTTAAATCAGTAAACCATTGTTTGGGTGCAATCACAAGCTTACTCTTATTTTCATTTAAATAAGCTCCCCACCAGCTAAATGAGCTATTTGCAATTATATTATGTTTGCATTTACTCATTAAATATATATCTTCAAAGGCATTCTTTTTATAATCCACATATATTATTTTTTCATTAGTATCAAGATGTTCTTTTACCCAAGCAATATCATCTGAAAAAATAAAAAGTTGCATATTTTTTATTCTTTTTGATATATAGAATATAGCTTGTTTATAATAGTTCAATGATGTAATACCATGATAACTACTTGCTTGTGCATTTGTCACATAATCTCCCCTTCTTACATGTAAAGCAACACTATTTGTTTGTACAATGTTTTTCTCTAACTGCTGTGTTTTTTTGCTCATAGGAAGCCTATAGGTAAAATCTTTTAAAATAATGTCTCTAACACTATCAAAATATTTATATGATTGCCAATATCCTTCAAAATATACACGATTTCCACACCTTAATATCGATGGATCAAAAGAATAACAACTTTCAGGACAATATGAACTTGATAAAAATGGAAACTTTCTATGAAACAACTTAGAAAATATACCAGGCAAAAAAGTAGTGAAACCTTTTATATCTCTAATTTCGTTACTATTAGCCAAGGAAACTGGTAATGAAAAAATATCAAGCTCATAATTTCTCTGCGTATCTGTATTTGGAACTTTTTCAAACCATGTAACATCCAATTTCATATCTACATCATAACTTAGACTATATGCTCGACCAAATGCATACTGAAACATTTGGTTCCCAAGCCCACCACTTAATTTAATAATTATCATGAATATTATCAACCTTCCTAAACCAAAAACACCCACAACTATAGTTTTGGCTTTGAACAGATTCCGCTGGAGCATCAATTATAAACTCAGCGCCTTTACTATCATCCATTAACAATGAAAATTCTTTCAATTCTAGTTTGTCAAACATAGCTATAACATCTTCATAACTATAAACTCTATGAGCATTAAAATTGATATTAGGTTTTCCAACAGGAACGACAATCAGTAAATTGCCTCTCATTTTCAAAACTCTTTGAATTTCTTTAGCCGCTTTCACATCCCCTAAAACATCCAAAGGATCACCATATCTACCAAGTCCAATGTGTTCAATAACATGCATACATGAAAGTGATTCTACGCTAGAATTTTTAAAAGGAAGTTTAAATAAATCGCCTTCACATGGAGTTAATCCAGATAAATTCACTTTTGCTGGACGATAATCATAAAACTCAATTGGTATAAAAGCAGACACTATAGCATTAAAATAAATACTAGAAGAAATATCTATATGTTTTGAAGGAGTTATAGTCTTTAATTTTCTCGCCGCCCATGCCGTATGATAAACATAATGCGTATCAAAAGATGTGTTACTAGTCTTATCATTAAGGCAAACATATCTATTTGACCATTTTAAATTTTTATTCTTTGATTTCAATAGTCGATTAAAAGCAATATAGTCCCGAAGATAACTAACATATCGTACTAAAAATAAAAAATTAAAATAAAAATAGCGTATAATCTTATTTCTTTTGAAAAATCGCTTTAAACTCATACATATCCCTTAGATTTAAATGTTTTTGAATGAATAATCAGAATCAATGATAGATAAAACAATGATGTTAATACATACGCAACACCTTCAATTCCATATTTTGGGATAAAAATATAGCAAGCAACAATTGATATTAACGGAGGTATAATTTGTGCAACAAGCAATTGTTCTGTTTTTTTATATACAAAAAACTCATAAGTCCAAACCGCTACAAGACTTGAAAGAGAACTTGCCAAAAAAAGATAAGGTAGAAATACGGGGTCAGGTATTGGAAATACGGGGTCAGGTATTGGGAATAACCCCGTACAAGGTTTTTTCAACTCATATCTCATCTCTAAATCCTAAATCTTTTACATTTTACCCAATTCACAATTAAATATTTATGATTTAACATTCGTAAAACCTACAATGTATATTTTTGAGTTTTTATTCATCATTACATCCAAAATATCTACAAAATTATTATGATATTTCATAAAAGAACTTTTCGA
>JALUWO010000196.1 GCA_027019405.1 Candidatus Altimarinota bacterium
TAATAATTTTAAATTTTAAATTTTTTAAAAGTTCAATTTTTCTAATAGTACCTACTTTCATCTGTTTATAATAAACAGGCAGTTTGTCACTAAGTCCATATGTATTATTTGATAAAAGTGTAATAATTTTGCCATGAAGAATTTCAGAATCTAAAGGTGGTGCATTCAAACCTTTAAATATCTCTTTTGTAAATTCAGAGGCTTTCGCATACATTTGAATATAAGGACCGTTAAGCAAAGCATCAAGCCCTCTTATTTCACCTATTCCTATTTCAGGCTTTACAATCCAAAATTTTGTACTTGAATTTAAAAAAGGTTTCATATCTTTATGCATTCTGACAAATACTAAAACTCCTTCTTTATTTTTTAAAATAGTCACTCTTTGTACAATTCCTACTTTTACATCCCTAAATTTTACAATAGAGCGTTTTGGCTCAAGTCCTCCACTGTTTTTAAGTTCTATTTTGATTAAAGGACCAAGATTTGTATAATACTTAAAAACAAGCCAAAGAGCCACAATTAAAGAAATAAGAGGAATTAACCATACTAAAATATTTATTTCTTTTTTTCTTATTTGAACTTCAATCATTTCCTCATTTACATTTTTCACCTATTAACCTTTCATCAAAACTCAAAGATGCAAATATTAAAAATATGACCATAATCAAAAAATAAAAAGCCCCATTTTGAGGAATTACAGAAACATTTGCAAAATGCACCATCACAGATAATACAAAAACAACAAAAATATCAAGAAGTGACCAAGGACCGGAAACTTCTATAAATTTATAAAGCTTTTTTTTAAATTTAATAAATTTACACGACTTAATATCTATAATCAAATAAAAAAGTATAACAAATTTTAACAAAGGAATTAAAACAGAGGCCAAAAAAACAATAATTGCAATAGGAACATCTCCATCTTGCCAAAGCTCAAATATTCCGCTTATAATTGTATTATTTATGGAAGTTGCCAGTTTATTTGTCTGTAAAATAGGCTCAATATTTGCCGGAATATAAGAAATGATAGAAGAAATTAAAAAAGCTAAAGAGTTATAAACAGACATATAACTTTTAACACTCTTAAGTCCACATCTTTTACAATAAATATCATTCTCTTCATTTGTAAACCCGCAGTGCGGACATCTTACATATTTCCCCATATCTCCCATAAAGATTCCACCTTTAAAAATTTTACAATATAAACTAAAAATGACAAAAAAAGTATATAAGGCCAAAATCCAACGCTAAAATCAATATCAGCTACATTTAAAAGTTTTATAACAGAAACCAAAATAGCAATTAAAAATATATCGACAAAACACCAATCTTTTAAAACAGTAATTATTACTAAAAGATTTTTTGCAAGTTTTTTATCAAACCCAGAAATAAAAAGCAAAGATAACATAAATAAAATAACAATGCAAATAAATGGAAATAAAATCACACTAAAAAATACAAATAAAGATAAAAATACATATCCTTTGGAAAAAAGAAAAATAAAAGAATTAATTATTTCAAGATTTTCTTCATATCCAATTATATTAATACGAATAATTGGTAATAACATAGATAATATATAAAAAATAAACATAGCTATGGAAAAATTAAAAAGCCTATATTTTACACAATTGGTAGATTCATAAAGTTTTTTATTACAAACAGGACAAAAAGCAACTTCTTTTTTATTAAGTTCCTTTTTTTCTATAACACTCTCACAATGAGGACAAATAATAATATTTTTTAATTTTTCCATATGTAATTATAACAATAAAAAATTATAATATTATTATTTGTATTTGTTTTCATATTTATTCGTCAGATTTTTTTAAAGAAGAATATTATGTTATAAATAATATAAAGATTAGATGTAAAAGGATAGCAATGGACCCTGTTTTTGAGCCCATTTAAGATTTATATTCTCAAATATTAAATATTTAAGAATTGATTTACATTTTTTTCTCTTCATAAAGTATTCCACCCCAAAAGTCAAGACAAATTTCAAAATTAATTAATTCCATAAAGATTAAACTGCCTTTTTCAGTGTTTTATCACTAAAATCAATTTTTTGATGTTGAATTATCTTTAAATATCTTTTTT
>JALUWO010000197.1 GCA_027019405.1 Candidatus Altimarinota bacterium
AAAATTTGACAAAATTTTAAAAATAATAATAATAATATATATACTTTTATAAATTAATAATAATAAAAATGAAAAGTCCAGAAATGAAAAGTCCATTAGTAGAAGATAATAAAAAACAAAAATCTTCTAAAAAATTGACAAAAGAAAAAAATTTGGAACCAGAAATTTGATCAAAAGAATGGGAAGAAAGACTTATTAGTAATACTATAAAATTAATTAAAAAAGATAAATTTCCAAAAGATTGGACAAAAGATGATTATTTAATTCAAATAGTTGAGAATATATTAGAAAAAAGTGAAGCTGGAGAAGCATATGCATCTAGTAAAGAAATTAAAAAACTTATTAAAGAAAATAAAGATGGTATTATAAAAAAATTAGAAGCTCAATTATCCTCACAAGAATCAGAATCAAATGAAAATGAATTAGTAAATGAATATATAAATTCTCCTGAGGTAAGAATGCAAATGATAAATATATCTAAAAAATTACAGAACGAATATGGAGATAATCTATATTTATATCTTAAAAAATTGGAAAAAATTGTTGATTCAGATAAATATAAAAACCAAATACTTAATAATCCTAAAATTAGGGATAATAACAACAAAGAAGAGCAAGCAAACATTTTAATAAATGCACAAAAAAAGTTTTTATCGTTTTTTGAGAAAAGAGCCAAAGCAGATTATGAAAAAAAAAGAGAATTATCTAAAATTGAAAGCAAACTAGAAGAAAAATCCTTATTTTCTAAGGAAGATGAGAAAAAAAATAATGAAAATAGTAAAAATAATGAAATTATAAAAAAATTATCAGAAGAAATAACTGCTATGTCAGCTGATTTCACATTATGAATTTGGACTAAAATAAAAAATGAAAAGCAAGATGAAAAGCAAGATACAGAAAATATTCTTTCATATGTTAAGAATCTTGATTAAAGATAGTTATTATAAAATTTTATGAGAGGTTTAAGAATCTCTCTTTTTTGAGTTAAATATAGAAAGATAGTTTTTATTTAAATAATTAATTTGTATGAATGTTTTTTTAACTTGAGATATCTCTGGTATTTGAAAGTTTATTTTTAAGAGTTTATCTACAAAATATAATGTTTTTTGAAAAGGCTTGTTCAAATATAATTTATTTATAATATATTTACAAAGTTTTATAATAATTTTAAATTAGAACTAAAAAAATGGTGTAGCTTCGAATAATAGAGTAGTATAAAAAAAGGAGCGAGTAGCCCCTTAAATCTTTATGAAATTTAAGAAAAAAATTTATAAAAATTATTTGATTCTTTTATAAGGAATACCGTGAATATAAATTACTTCATTACTATTTATAATAGTATTATTATCTGGAATTTCTTCTTTTAAAACATTCATACTATTTTTATGAGTATGTAAATTTGAATTATAAGAAATTTTTAAATTGTGAGATAAAGAAGATAATAAACTAAAAACTCAAATTAAAGGCAATATATAAAAAACAATAAAATATAATACAGATCAGATAAATCATATTAAAATTATGTTTTTTATAGTTTTTAATGATCTATTAATTCAAGAAATGTTATTTATTAAATCTTTTTGATAAGAAAAATCACTATCTAATATTTTAGACTTTTGAAAAGTATTTATATTATTAATACTTTTATTATTATATAAACTAAAATCTATATTTTTAAATATTCAATAAAATATGAAAAACAAAACAATTAATAATATAAATACTAATAAATAAACTATATAAATAAAATTATTATATAAAAAATCATTAAATCAATAATAATCTAAAAATCAAGAAATCCAATTTAACATTTTATTTAATTTTTATTTATAAAAAAGCTTGTTTATTATAACAGACTTTGTTTTTTTTGTCAAGTTTTATTATCTTCTTTTAATGACACCGATTTAAATTAGAACTAAAAAAATTTAAATTAATTTTATTATTTTTTATTAAAGTTATTTACTATTTCTTTTACTTTGCATAATGTATATTATGCAAACTTTAAAACATACTTATTATCATATTATATCTTATTCTTCTTTTCCGTGTTAAATTTATTGTTTTGTTCGTTTATTTTGTTTTTAATTTTAAAATTTTTG
>JALUWO010000198.1 GCA_027019405.1 Candidatus Altimarinota bacterium
AATATTATTTGTAAATACTTTAGATTTGAAGAAATTAGAACATTATAGAAAGCACCAAACAGAGTTTGTGCAGGAACTTGCTGAAGCTATGGGACAGAGAGAAGATGCAAAAACTATAGTTTTTTGTGTAAAAATGTTTATTTGGTGATGGAGAATTATTTGAAAAAATACTATTCCTGATAAAAATATTTTTATTCCGATTGATAGCAGATTAAGTAAAATTTCTCAAAACAAAAAGGATTGGCTTAAATTATCAGAAGAAACTTGATACAGTTTATTACTTTTGGATACTTTATTTTATATTGCTTTGTGATGAGATTTGGAGAGAATCAAGGATTTAGAATTAAAGAAGAAGGTTAGTAGATTTAGGGAAGTTTTGGAAGAAAACTATTAAAACTTGTTATTGAAAATCGTTTTTTTTATTATATAAAGAAATGGTTAAATGTATTTATATACTTAATTATTTTAAAATGAAAAGAATTATATTGTTTTTATTATTGTCTTTTTTATTCGTAATAGGTTGATGTGGATTATGAAAAAGTGAAGCTGAATTAAATGCAGTCGATAATAAAAAACTTTCTGATCTTCAAAGAATTAAATTGATGATGAAATCATACATAATGGAAAAAAAAACTTTTCCTGAAGATCAATATAAACTTTTTGAATATATTAAACCTTTTCAAAAGAAATCTAATAATAACATGTTAGAATATAAAGATGACCTAACTTATACTGCAATTTGAAGTAAAACTTATAATTGATATGTAGGTAGATATATTCTTTGAATGAAAATGGAAAATCCTAAACATTGTGATATTTGAATTTATTCAGATGAAGGTATTTTAAAGGCAATAAATAATAATAAGGAATTAAAAAAATTGTTTTATTCTCCTTTTAATCAAGATACAATACACAAAGTAGAAAAAAAATTAAAAGAAATTTATTGAAATAAAAAAAACTTTAAAAAATGATGTTTAAAAATTATTTCTGGAAAAATAGTTTTAAATTATGGTTGATGACAATCATGAATAGCAGAATATTAATATTTATATAATAACAATTTTTAAAATGAAAAAGAAATTAATACTAACATTGTTTATATTTACATTAATTTTAACTTGAGTATTTGCATATTCTCAGAGTAATATTGAAGCAAAAATTAATAAAATCTTTGATAAAAAAGATAAACAATTTAATCAAAAGTATAAAGGTGCATATAATATTTGCTTAAACGAACAAAGATATTATAAAAAGATTACAAATGTTATAAATAAGGTAATAAATTTACCTAAATACAAAAGATATAAAAATATATTAAATATTGTAAAGAATATTACAGAAAAAAAATCTCAAATTTGTACTATAAAAATACAAATTGATTTGAAAAAATATACATTTATTTATAGACCAATGGTTGATTTAGAAAACTTAACTCCTTTAAGAAAATTTATGTTTGAAAAAATAGTATTTTTAAAATTTTCTAAAGCTATAAAAGAAGGTAATAATCCTAATTTAACATCAGTTTCTATTAAATTATCTTCTTTATCTGCAGAAAAAATAGATCTTATTAAAAAAGTAAAATTAAAACAAATATCTACTGCTTTAGAAATGTATTTTAATGATTATTGAAGATATCCAAGTAGTCTTGATAAATTAGTTCCTACTTATCTTTCAAAACTTCCATTAAATCCTGAAAATAATAAAAGTTTTTATTATAAATTATTGAGAAAGACTGGTGCTACAGAAGCTTGATCTATTATTTGAGCAAAAATGTGAGATCCTAAAGATTGTAATGTAAATGTTTATTCTGAACAAGAGTTAGAAAAGGTTATAAAAGAAAATGATAGTGATACCTATTTTTTAAGACCGTATTTAGATAAAATTAAAAAAAATAATATAAAATTTAGTAAGTGATGCTATTATGTTATCTTAAATTAAACTATGCTAGGAAATTACTCCTAGTATTTTTATAAGTTAGAAATTATTCTTCTTTAGAACTTTTATGTCTTTTGATAATCTTCTGAATTATTCTTTTTAATTCTCAAATTCTCAATTTTCAATTATCCATTATCTTACAGGCTTTCCCATACA
>JALUWO010000199.1 GCA_027019405.1 Candidatus Altimarinota bacterium
TGTCTTGCTGGATTTGATCAATGGCAATTTCAATGATTCTGTATCCTTTTTCTATACCTTCGGTTGTTTGAAAATCAATTTCTTCTTCGATATCTGCAAGCTGACCAACTTTTGTAAACAGTTTTTCAAGCTCTGCAATACTTCTTTTTGTATATCTGTTTACAAAATATCCTACAATCAGCAAGAATATTGTAAGCAAGAGAACGCCTGCCGATACAGCAAATCTTGGCGAAACTTTATTTTTAAATCGACTGGTTGTTTTATCTGCAACTCTCAAACTAATAATACCATCAGCTCTATTTAGTAAGGTTATCTTTTGTGTCATCAAACCAAACCAACTTGAGGGATCTATTTGATAATCCCCTGTATTACTTCCTTTTATAATATCTATCTTTGCATTGATAAGTTTATTGTAAAGTTTTTTAGCATTGGCATTATGAAAAAGTACAGAAAGTTTATTTTTCAAATTATTATCTAAAATATTTAAATTTAAATTTGTCAAATCAGCTTGTGAGAATATCCTTAGCCAAGTTGCAAATTCTCCTGTTGAGAATGCTCTTCTTTTTGAAATAACATATGAAATAAAACCTCTTTCTTGTCCACTTTTTTCCATCTCTTGGAACAGATCAGCTTCTAAGGATTCTTCGGCTGTAATTTCTGGAGTCATTTGAACAATCAGTATCTTTTTGTATTCATCATGCAAAAGAGCATTTACTCTCGAATAATAACCAAAAAACATTTTATCAAATGTGGTACTCAATTTATTCACTGATACTCTTACCCTTGAAATCTGTGATAATGCTTTAAAAACTCCTGTAAGCTCAGTATCAACTGGCTTATTTTTAAAATAACTATTAAATTTTCTTATAGCATTATTGGTTAATCTCCTCTGTTTTATCAATACATTTTTTGCCAGTTTGCCCTTACTTCCAAAATAAGTTGCACTAAGTCCTCTCTCTTTCGCCAAATTTATTGAAAGATTTTTAAGTATTTTATTAGATTTGAGTCTTTCTTGAAAATTTTGTGTATCTCTATATTGCAAATAAGACAAATACATAAAATATGAAGACAGCAAAAGCAACAATGTCAGTGGGAATAAACTAGTTAGTTTTAAACTCGAATTTGTATTTAATTTCATAAATATCCTTTCATAATTATCTTATATTTTTTATAAGTATGCGTAATTCTTTTTTATAAATATCAAGCAATCGCTCTATGCCGTCATAGTTTTTATTTCTAATATTTCTTTCCATACTGCTAAGCATAGGTAAAAATACTTTTAGATTTAAATTCGTACAAATACTTTTTAATTTGCTTATTATCTTCAATAGTGATTCATAATTATTATTTACTACATAAGCACTCATTAAGTCCAAATCAATCTTACTTTCGGAAATAAAATCGTTTAAAAGTTCTTGGTATAACTCTTTGTCAATATCATACTCGTTTTCCATTTTATTATAGTCTAGTTCTATTTTATCTTTTAAAATATCCTGTTCTATTGTTTTATTCTCATTATTTATTTTATCTTCTTGAACATTCTCTTTATCATTTTGTTTTATATCATTTTCTTCAACTTTTTTTAACGGTTCATTTTCCAAAGGTAATATCTTTTTCTTGATAAAATCAATCATATATGTAGTTTCTGAATCATTTATTTTTATTAGATTGTATATCTCTTTTACAGTTACTTTTGCTTCAATAATATTATTTTCTTTTTGCTTAATTAAAACTTTGTCAATATTCTCTTCAGAGTAGTTTAAAAAGTCTATCCAGCTATAGTGATCAAACTTGTGTATATATCCATCTTTATTCACAAAAAAGTCTGAGATATCACTAACCTTTTCTTTAAATTCACTTATATTATTACATCCAAAAAGCTTTATACTCTCTGTATCTGCCCCCAGAAGTTGTCCAAATTCATCATAAAAAATCAAAAATCACCTCTACTGCTTAAAATTATATTAGCCTCGAAGTTAAATTGTAACTTAATTAGTATTAAAATAATATTATATTAGCATTATTATTTAAAAAATATTTAATAAACTATACTTTATAAAAATATATGTGCCAAATATCATTTTCTTTTT
>JALUWO010000200.1 GCA_027019405.1 Candidatus Altimarinota bacterium
GCTGCCTAAAAACTTAATTTACAGTAAAATTTATATATGATTATCGTAAGCGTACGGTAAAGTACATGTTATTCGTTATTGAGTTCTTTCCAATTTTGAGGAAATAACTCAAATAATTTATTTGCTTTATGTTCTGGAATACGGTTCAATACATCAAGTAGCCATTTATAAGGATTAATATCATGTGTTTTACATGTTGCAAAAAAGCTATAAAACATAGCCAAATTTTGAGCTGCTTCATGACTACCAGCAAATAGATAATTTTTTCTTCCAATAGCTAATGGTCTAATAACATTTTCAATATTATTATTATCGATTTCAAACCGACCATCGTAAACATACTGTTTTAAATTATCATAAATATTAAGAGTGTAGAATATTGCTTTACCTATAGAACTCTTAGGTAATACATTTACTTTTTCTTCATTCAAGTATTTTTCCATGTCATTAAGAATCGGCAAGGCATATTTTATTCGATATCTTTTAATGACATCAACGGAAACTTTTCTTTCTCTTAATTTTCTTTCTATCCTATATAGTTTTTGAATCATGAATAGCACGTGTTCTGCTCTTCTAGGGTCGTTGTCCATAGCATTCTCAAAATATCGCCTAGCATGAGCCATACAACCTAAAAGCGTAATATCGCCTTTAGTAGTTAGATTTTGATAAACAGCATAGCCATCTGTCTGTAAAGTTCCATTAAAATCTTTCAGGAAATCCTCTGGGACATTCCTTCCCCTTCCCTTATGGTAGTCAAACAAAACTAATCTTTTTTCAGGGTCTCTATACACCCACATATATCCTCTGTGCGTTGTTTTTTTCTTATCTTTATCTTGAACTTTTATTGGGGATTCATCTGATTGAATATAATCTATATCCTTTAAAAAATCTTCTTTATAGGCTTCATATAAAACCATTAAAAGTTCAGATGCTTTGATAAACCACCCATTCATTGTAGATTTGCTGATATTTAGCTCCTGACGCTTAAGTATTTGAATGATACGATAAAAAGGTAAATGATCTACAATCTTAGAAATAATAATAAAGGTTAATACACTAGCAGAGGCATTGCCTTTTGGAATAGGTAAACTTGGTAAATCGGCAATAGCAATACCTTCCTCGTTAGGTAAAGCATATTTTGGGCGTACAATTCTTCGAACAAAAATTTCCGAAGGTTTTATTTCCAAAAGCTCTGTAACTTCCTGTCCAATCTTTACCCAGCTAGGGTCGATATTTTCAGGATATACAATCTCTTCAACTCTAGGAAAACTTGCAGGAATAGCTGTACGAATAGGCTTCTCGTTTTTCTTTGGTTTTTTATCTCTTTTGTAGGTAACAGTATATTTTTCTGATTCCTGCTCTTCCTCCTTCTTTGCAAGGGTGTCTTCAAAAAGTTTTAGCTGAGATTCATCACTAGGAACGAAACCTTCACTTTTTCTCCCAAAAATCATGCGTTGTAATTTTGAGAGAGTCTGTTTTAAATCATCTAATTCTAACTGAAGTTTTTTGTTTTCAGCTCTTAGAAGTTCGAGCTCTTTTTGTATGTTTACACCTTTGATTTCCACACAATAAAGATACGAATAATCTTCCGAACCACCAATAAAATCAAGGGTTTTTATCAATTTATTTTACTTATAAATATCGTTCATTTTTCTTGAGATTTATAATACTGATACCATCCAAAATCATAATCATTTCTGTATAGCTTAGAACAACTAAACCTTCCTCAATATCATATTTAGGTAACTCAAAGACACCCTTTTCTAAACGTTTATAATAAAGAACATAGCCACCTGGTTGCCAATGCAGAAGTTTTAGTTTATCTTTTGACTTATTAATAAAAGCATAAACAATATTTTTTTCTTTGTTTTGTTCCATGTGTTCATAAACCAAACCGCTTAAGCCATTAAATCCTTTACGCATATCAACTGATGACAAATAGTAACAGTATGTATGTTCTGTACCTAATCCTAACATAAATTTCTATTTTTTTTGTTTAGGTACAAAAGTCAGTGTATTTTAATCATCTTACAAGACGTACTTCACCGTACGCTTACTTCTTTGCACTCTTTTTACTTC
>JALUWO010000201.1 GCA_027019405.1 Candidatus Altimarinota bacterium
ACTATTCCACCATAATAAAATGGATTGATATTTTTTTTCATCTTTTGCCTTTAATATATTATACTATGAAGTATTATACTTAAAAGTATAATAAACAATTCTTAAAGATATAAGTTATCAATGTTTTCTGTAGCATAATTTCTGTAGCTCTCACAGGTTCACACTTCTCAATAATTATTTCAGTTAATTGCTTTTTTTACCAACCCTTGCCGTAAAGCCCTCGACTAGCGGTGAGGAGTATGTCAAAAATAGATACCTTATCTCTACTTTTTATTTTCTATCTTCACAAAATAAGAATCCATTTTGCTAATTCCCTTTGCAACAACTTTGCCATTTTTAATAATATTGTATCTAAAACACCCCATATCAGATTCATAAACAGTATAAAAATTATTGCACTTTTTATTAAAAAAAATAACTATTGAAGTATTGTTATCAATTTTTTTATACAATACCCCTTTATCAATTTTTTCGGGTAATTTAATTGCAATGTCATACGGTTTAATCTGGCTATGCAGTATATCACCCAATAAAGACGCTATATAAAAAAATATTAACAATAAGACAATATCAATAAGTTTTACCCTATAAAATTCTTTTTTCTCTCTCTTGTTATTGCTCATTTTGTTGATTTCTTTTATAAGAAAGTATATCTTTATTCCTATTTATCCATTCTTGAAGATTTTGACTCTCATGCTTCAATAATGTCTCTTGTTTGTCAATACTGTCTAATATGAATTGGTTAAGTGTTTTATTTTTTATATTTGTTATGAAGATATTATTCTCAATCATTTCTTCAACAGCATAGATATGTTCAATTATTCTTTTTAACTCCTCAATTTCTTCTTTAATATTATCAAATTTTTCAGAACTTTTTATTGCTGCAGTAATATATTGATAAAATAGCTGAGAAGCTTCATCTCCCACAAATTCCAATCTGTAATTTATAAAATCATAAAGCCTACCTGAGATAAAGTTTTGGTTTACCTCTAAAACTTTTTTAATATTTTCCAATTTACCTTCAATATTAGCTTGATTTGAAAAAATTTGATAATAAACTACATCTTCGACTTTTCTTTGCTCTACATCGTTATGCCAAGCGGTAAAAAGAAATAAAAACATGTCCGAATAATCTAAAGAGTCTCGTTCATTTAAAAGAACACAAACTTTCATTGTCTTCATAATATTTAAAAATTTTCTATCGCTTGTTTTTACACCCTGTAATATCAAATTATCAACTATTTCATTGAAAAGATCCAATATAATCTTTGGTGTTTTTATTTTTTTTGTTGCCTGTGCATACACATAATCAATTTCATCTTTTGTAAAAATAGGTTTTTCTATTGAATTTGTATTAAAATTAAAATTAAAAAATTTCTCTCTATTTTCATGTTTTTTTATTCTATCAACTTTATACCAAAACAACAATCTATCAAGATACGGTTCTGCAAACTCTCCGGTAGGATATTCGTTTGATGCTCCACATAGCATAATTAGCGGTACTTTTATCATTCTTCCGTCACCGGTCGTATAATATCTGTCTACCATAATTTGTAAAAGCATGTTTAAAACTTCATTTTTTGCTTTAAACATTTCATCTAAAAATACTATTTCTGCATCTAAAATAGTATTTTTAGCCTCATAATACACTGTTCCATTTTCAGCAACTTTTTTTTCTCCAAAAAGTTGTTTTGTTTCAGTATCAATACCAACTTGTAATTCCCAATATTTTGTTTTCTCTACTAAATTGCTAATAATTCTTATTGTAAGAGATTTGGCAACTCCTCTTTCTCCTATCAAAAACATATGTGATTTGCTAAACAAAGCCAATATTGTTAATCTTACCAACTGATCTCTTTCAATAAGTCTATCGTTTAATTCATTAATTGCAAAATCTATTTTTTTTCTAATCTTTTCCACTTTATACTCCTGTAAAAATATTATTTTGTAAAAAGTATTGATTATTTTCTATAATTTTAATACAATAATTAATTGATTCTTCTAAACTTTTTTTTTCGCATCTATTGCAAAAAACACTGTGAAACAAATCCTTGCTACAAAACATATAATTATTTGCTGCTATAATTTTTTTTTCTAAAGATAGAATAGGAGAGAGAACAAGTTTTGATGGAACATTAAAAAATAATATAAGATAATCTGTATCTGATATTTTAATACATATATCACTTTTTCTAATGAAACATTTTAAATCGAACTTGCATTTTTTCAAAAATCTAAACATTCCTATAACATAATTAATTTTATATCTTTGAAAATTATATTCAATTATCTCAAAATCATAATCAAAAAAAACGAAATTCTCTTTTACTTGTTTGCCCATTTTTAAATTTTTCCTTTCAAATAATTCACAACTACACTGTAGTTATGCAAAATAAATAAATAATAATATATTATTAACAATACTATAGTAATAAAAAAACTAACAGAAAAAATACCCGTCATAATATTTTTTAAATCTTGTGATGACGGTCTTGAACCCCAAAACATTTCTATTGCTAATATAAAAGCTAAAAATCCTTTCAATGTAAAAAGAGGCTTATAATTAAAAGATATATTTTTGAAGTCATAAAGGGTGTTTATAAAGCCAAAAGAGTATAATATATATAAAGATATAGGTAAAAGCAGAAGAGGTGCTAAATTTATTGGTATATGAAATATTTTTAATTTTGGTACATATTCAACACTCCCATAAACAATTCTGATAGGTTCTTTATTTTCCCATTCAATTTTTGGGATAATACTAAAATTAGTAATTTTTGAAAATGTTAAAACAGCAATTATATAGTGCATAAATTCATGCATTGTAGTTCCCGGCAAAAAAAGTAAAGATCTAAACCAAAACTTAATATATATTTTTATGGTTTGCATTAAGGGTTACTTTCTTTTTCCATAGTTCTTATCCTCTCGTTAATTTTTTCTAATTCTGAAAAAATATTTTCACTCTCTAACTCAGGCATATCTATAGTAATTGTACTGTCAGGATCTGCTTGATATGGAAATTTTACAAAATATTTTTTTCCATAGTGCCTTATATATGCTTCTCCAATTTGTAATTTATCAATATCTGTAGGTTTTACAATATCTCTGTCCTCATGACTTACCACATTTCTGCCATCTATACTGTCAATTTCACCCATGTTCATGTTTACCGCAATTTTTTTAGTGCCAAAAGTTTTGGCTACTTCTTCCTGTGATGAATATGACACTTGTTTCATAAAAATCTGTGTAGCAGTATTATCATCTACAATATCAGCAAGAGTTTCTCCTAATTTTAGCTTACTATCTGATTTTGATTGATAAAATGCCCCTATAGTCATGCCTAAGTCACGAGCTTTGTTGTATAATTCTTCAATACCTGGAAAAACCATAGGTTTTGCTTCGTCAACTAAAAGTGCAACTCTATTATTCATTTTTCTGCCGGTTGCACCAACTTCTCCAAAAATTGATATAAACATTTTTATGAAAACTTTTACCATCATTTCAGATACTTTTTCAAACTTTAGTGGTGCAGGTTCAAAGAGCGTTATTACACTATCTCTTTTTAGCTTAAACCTTAGAGGATTAATTCTTGTTGATGTAAAAATCTTACCAATACTACCAAAAGCTAACTGCCCCATCATGACACTGTAAGTATCTCCCACTTTATTATAATGATCTTCTCCCATATTAATCAGAGGTTCTAAGGCGTTAATTGCATTATGTTGTAATTCTTTTATTGTTTTTAAGGTATTTTTATTGTCTATTCTAGGTACAGGATATTCTTTTACTAAATCTCTTAATTCTTCTAAATGTTTAAATTGTCCAAAATAAGCCAATTCCTTAAAAGATATTAATATTCTATTGTATGGAGATATACCAAAACTTTTATCTTTATCTCTTGTTAAATCATGCAAACTGATTTTTGCCACATCAGGAAATATTATACTGTCATCTTCATAGGTAGTTTCTAAATTTGCCGTTTCTCTAAACTGCATATATTTTATAGCTTCTTGTTCAACTTCTTTAAGTAGCTCATCCTCATTGTTGTAATAAGCCACTTTTTCCAAGAATGTAATTGCACTCAATATTGCCAAACTAATTCTAAAAACCTGTCCACTAAAATATTTTTCCGAAGCATCTTCAACCCCTACACCTGTAGACACAAGAGAATAAGACATATTTGCTATTTCTTCATCGCTCATACCAAAAATAGGATTTAGCTTGTCGCTTATATCCGGATATGATGCCATTATTCTCATAACCTTATTGTTTTTCCCCTCTTTGATTGCAAATTCATATAGCCATTTTGCAATTTCTTGTTGCTCTCCACCTTTTGGATCAACTGCAAAAACATTCCATCCAAAATTCATAATTTGCCTTAGAATAATTGCAAAAAGTCTTGATTTTCCGTAGCCACTTGTTCCATAAACCACAAAATGATTATATAATTTTTCCCAAGACAAATAGAGTAAAAAAGGATTCATTTCATCACTCTCTAAATCTACTGCTACTCCAAGCCATAATCCTTTATTACTATCATAAAAGCTTTCCTCAATTTTGATTAATAACTCTTCTGTTTCCTTTTTATGTTTTTTAAGTATAGTAATTTTATCTTTATTGGACGAAAAACCTTTATCGGTTAATTCTTTTATACTCTCACTTGTCTTTTTTATATCTCTTCTATAATTTATATATTCTTCGACACTATGTTGCTGTTTTTTGTTTGGTTTTATTCTATTTGCCATATTTGTTAGTTTAGTTGTCATGTCTTTGCTCCAAATCAAATTCTACTACAGGTATTTTTTGAGATTGTGAAGTGGAAAATATCTTATAATTTTCAGCTATATAATAGCCTTGAAGATATTTTATTCCAATTTTTTTAGCCAAATTAAATTCTTCTTCGGTCTCTATAAAAGTTATTATGGTTTTAATACCAAAACTATTCTCTAAAGATTTAATCATATTGATATAAACGGGGTTGTCTTTGTTTTTCTTAATATTCTCTATATTAATCTTGATATATTCCGGTGAAAACTCTACCAAGGATGAAAGTGAAATAGTATTAAAATCAACATTATCAAATATAATTCCAACATTATACATATTGTTTTTGATATTTTTTGAAAAATCTACTGCTTCTTGAACTTCTTCCGGCTTATAGTCTATCCTAACCTCAAGATATATTTTATGTGTTGCTTTTTTAAAGATATTGTATAAAAAATTTCTAAAATTCTTATTTCTCATCCCATCAAGCGAAATATTTAAAGAGTCCGATTCTATATTGTTTGTAGATACTTCAACTATTTTTTGATAGAAAAGTTTTTTAATTTTAAACGAATACCCAAGTTCTTTTGCTTTATAAAAGAAGTCTTTCGGGAAGTATTCTATATTGTTATGAAATAGTGATGGTAAATTTTCATAAAACTCAATAGAGTTCTCTTTTAAATTTACAATGGGTTCTCTTCTAACACTGATGCTCTTGTTTTGCAGGACAGTTTTAAAAAAATCTTCCCAATCAAGATTTACACTCTTTTTGCTTTTACTTGAAAATAGTTCAAAAATCTCATCCTCATTTAATCCCTCTGCTTTTTTTGCTAAATAAATGATAGCCTTTTGAGTAGATAATTTATATTTTTTTTCAATAGCTTCAAGCTTTGCTCTATCCTTTGGATTTGAAGTAAACAGCCAATATGCAAGGGGGGAGAGCTTAAGCAATAAAACTGTTGATACTTTTTTATGTTTCAGGAAGAACTCTCCAAAGTGAGGCAACCTTGATGATAGAGATTTAAAAAGTTTTACTTCAAAGTCATTCAAGTTGACTTTTCCTGTTTTTAAAGAATTTTCTATTGCATCCCTTGAATGCGGTAGATATATCTTCCAGTCAGCAGTTTTATAAATAACCTCTGCTTGAGGGTTTTGAAAAAATTCATCAACTGACTGGGTAATGACTAAAGTAATACCAAAATATTTTCTAATTCTTCTTGCAAAATCTTCTAAAAATTTAGCAAACAATGGGTTATCTAATACTTTCCAAGCCTCATCAACTCCTACAATCCTTCTTGTTGACTTATCTTTTTCGTATTCAGCAAATGCTTCTCTTGCAGTTTTTTGCAAATAAAGCATTGCAATAACAGGCATAACAGGGCTTGTTGATATATCATCCAATTCTAAAACAAAGTAACTATTTGTAAATTTAATATTGCTTGCTCCGTTAAAATATTTAAAATAAGGACCATCTGGATCAGCATAAGGTTCTAACGATACAATCATCTTTCCAAGCTCTGAAACAATATAAGTTTCATCGCTCCTATGTGCTTTTTCTTTAAAGTCTATCAATGCTTCTCTTACTTCTCTCATACCTGCATCTCTGCCTTTAATTTCAAAGGCTCTGTTTATAGCTTTTGCAATCATTACAGATAGTACAGTCATATTAAGTTTGTCTTCCGGAGATGAGTTTATATCTTTGTAAATATCTTGAAGATTAAGACCTGCCATATAACCTACAATAGGTACTAGCATTTCTATTTCTTCGTCTGCGATTTTATGTTTTATCTCATCGTTTTCTTCAATTTCATTGACTTTTATTTCTGTAAAAAAGTTCATACAAATATTATTTTCAGGTGTAAATTCCAAAAATTGACCACCTATGTTTTCAGAGAATTTTTTATAACTTCTACCAAAATCAATCATTCTTACTTGCCAGTTTGCATTTACAGCATTTCCTAAAAATGCATTAGCCCATATAGATTTACCTGATCCCATAGGGCCGATAACGATAATATTGTAGTTTTCAGAGTTAAAAAAGTCCAAAGATACAAACTGTCCAGTTCTATCAAAAAATACATGATATGGTTTTCCATTACCGGCATAGCCACTCACCAATGGAGCCATTTGGGCATTGTTTGATTTAAAGTTTTTATCAAATTTGTCAATATTTTTGTGTATTATTTCCGAAAATTGCAAAGGCAAACTCATTAAAAATGTTTGATAAGCTATTTGAGGAAATTTCTCCTCTTTCATTATCCAACGACCTTGCACCTGCTCGAAACTTTTTTTAATTAAACTTGTAAATTGATCTAATTTATTTAAATCTTTTTCACTTATTGCAAGTGTTAGAAATGCTTCTAACGGTATTTCTCCTAAATTTTCGATATATTGGATAACCTCCTCATTTTCATCTCTTCTTTCTTTGATGTGAGGTCTTTTTTTGTATATCAACGGCGGCATACCGCTTAATTGTCCTAAGTTCCACCTTGCTTTTGATAAAACTCTTTTTTTCATTTTTTCAGTATTTTTAAATTGTACCGTCAATGAAAGCATAAAAGGACAGGGCAGATTAATTTGAAAATCATCACCCATTGCATTAAAAAAGATGTTTTGGAAAGTAAAAATATCAATTTCTCTTGGATATTTATCTGTTGTTAACACTCTTGTTTTCCACCCGCCTGGTGTTTCAAGTAAATTTTCTTTGTCTAAAAGTTTTATATAGGTATTTTTAGTCATCTGCTTGTTAATTGTTGTAATCGGATCATTGCTTAAATCATATTCACCTTTTCCAGGATTTAAAATTTCTCTTACAATTGGTATAAATTCATCCGGCTCCAAAGGTCTTATCGAATACTCTTTAAACATACCGAGTATTTGGTTATATTGCTGGTTTATAATGAAATCATCAGTATCATAGGGAAATAAAATTGATAGTGTATGTATAAAATTCCTAACTCTCAAATCACTCTCTTTGCCCGCAATACTCTCTTTTGTCCATCTTTTATAATATTCAATGTTGTCTTCTGTAAACTCTTTTAAAATATCAGGGTGCTTTACATTTGGCGATTGACTGTGTAATTCCTCAAAATCTTGTATTGTCCTGTGTATATCTCTGCTTGTATAAGTCATGATATTAATTACCGTGTCATCCAAAGCAATTCCGTTTAGAAGATTTATAATATCCTTTTCGGTTTGAGATAATAAAAAAGGTGGCGGATAAAGTCTAAAAATTATACCTACTCTGCCGTCAGCTTGAATATAAAATCCGGCTTTGTCATCTTTGGGCTTAACATAGCTTCGATAAAAAAGCATTTTACTGATTGTTCTTTTATCACTCAATGCCCTTACCTGTTCTTTGGTAAAGCTATCAGGATTAACCATTAAATCATCAGGATAAAAGAATTTTTTGACTGCACTTGCTGATTTTTTGTATAGTTTTTTAGTTGTTTCTTTTGTATTCATTTTTTATTATCTCCTTTATAGTTTTGAGTTAAATCTAATTGTTTTATGTCTAAGATATCCATAATTTTAAAAAGCAAATATGCAGGAAAAGTACCTCTGTTTAGTTTTATTGTAAAGTTTTCATAAGTCGTTTGCTCACCGTCTTTAACTAATTGCTCATAAATATCTTTTAGTGCGACATCTCTCTTTTCAAGTTCACTTCTAATGAGTTTACTTGCCTTTTTTTTCCACTCTTCCTTATAATCTTTTTTTTCCTCTTGTTTATTTGCAAGTGTATAAGTGACACCAAATCTATCTTCCACAGCCTTAAAAACTTTGTCAGATGGATATCCATGAAGAAACAATGTCTCCATCGCTTCTTCAGGTGTTCGTGTATCGCTGATTAAAAGTTTAATATCATCCATTGCTTCTGCTTCTAAGAAGTCACTATCGTCGATCCACATTTTTTATCCTTTGAAATTTTCTATGTCAATAATTTGTAATATTCTATTGTCTATTTTTTTTATCAATCCCTTATCTGCCAAGAAATTAAGGGTAATTTTAATATTTTCTGTGTATTCATCGGTTATCAAAGCTAATTCTTTTCCAAAACTGTTTTCGATATTTTCAAATCGTAAAACCCCATCAGTTTTCAAAGCTAAAAGTAATAATTTTTGATAGATAATCACACAAGTATCGCCTGCTGCACTCTTTCTTAATTTTTGAATTTTTGAATTTTGATAGAAATCGTTTGATAGCCAATAATATTTTTTATTTTTATTGCTCATTACGCCACCTCTGCTTCAATTGTTTCATCTCCTTTAAAATCATTAAATCTCATAATAATCTTTCTAAATTCAAGCAAATCATTTACAATACCTCTGCTTCCGTCTGTAAAATATACTTCAACTTTGTTGTTTTTCTCTTCTATGCCTAAAATTCTTTTTTCTTTGTTATTGACTATTAAAATTTTATCTTTGCACTCTTGTATAAAATCATGTCTCATTTTTGGAATAACCCAGTCAACAAACTCTTCAATTACACTTGCCATGTTTTGATTGATTTTTAATATAAGGGCAGATTTATATGCAGAGGGTGTTACTTTAGAAAAAGATTTTTCTTCTAACCACAACTCAAGATATTTGTTTAAGTTTTTGTCGTTGCTCTCTAAAGAATATATAGTCTGTAGTGGTAGTATTTCTCTAATATAATCTAATCTAACATAATCTAATCTAACATACGCTGACATATTTTTCTCTTTTTTTGGCAATTTTTTCGTTTCAGGTTTGGAGTTATTTTCCGATAAAATATAGACATTATCTTTACCTAAAGTCAGCAAATTTTTTTCATTTAAATATACTGTTTCTTTAATTCTGTCACTTCTTATTTTATTGTGGATATTCCAATGTGAAACGACAATTACTCCACTTTTAAAATTTTTTATAAAATCTTTTGCGATCAATATTTTTGCATCATCATCGTTAGCCCCAATTGTTTTTTGTATAGATCGTGGACTGCCGACAAAACCCTCATCATCGGCATTCATCGCCAAATGAAAATATAAAGCTTGTGATGATAATGGCATTGTTAAAAAATCATCATTTTGGATTACGCTACTGTGAAACATTCTTCTTTCTGCCATTTCTCATTCCTCCTTGTAGATATGAAAAAAGATAAGATTACAAACACATTTTTTCATCTTGTTTCAGACCCCTTTTTATTTTAATTTTTTGTTTAAGTTTACACATATTTTTACAATTAATAGCGTTACTTTATCGTTACACCTGCGTTACACCTGCGTTACACTTTACAGTTTGGTAACAACTATGTAACGCTATACCGTTACACTGCGTTACAAAACTCAAATATGTAACGATTAAGCGTAACAACTTTGTTACAACTTCGTTACTTCAGCGTTACAAGCACTTAAGGTTTCTACTGCTTTTTCACGATTTTTCTTTCTTTTTGCTCTTAACTTTCTTACTCTTTTTGCACTTTCACTCTCACTAAAAATATACTTTTGTGCATCTTTTAGAAAAAAGCTTTTACTGTCTATCTTTTCTGCTAAATCATACAAATCAATCAACTCTATAACTCTTGCAATATCATCTTGATCTTCATTTAGAAGTAGTGATAACTCTTCTTCTACACTATCTTCTATACCGTCAAATGTTATAACACCTTCACTTTTAACAGTAGATAGTAAAAGTCTTAGATAAATCAATGCAAGAGTATCGCCGTTTTCTTCTTTTCGTAGCTTTTTAACAATTTTAGATTGAAAAAAATCATCACCTAACTCAAACCAATAAATTCTTTTTGTTTTATACATTGCTGTCTCCTTTTTGATATATTTTTTTATTAACTATAAGCACTTTTTCAAGCTCTGTAATATCACTAATGCTAATTATTTGATTATCTTGGAAATGGATATCTATTTTATCTTTGTCATTTTGTATGTTTATATTTGTTATAGTTTTATTATTACCTTTTATTTTTATATTTTTGCCGATAGCATTATTTATAACTTTTTGTATTTTTTTCTTTTTGTAAAACTCTATAAAATCAAAAACTGTTTCTTTGTCTTCTTGTAAAAGTTTTGATAAATAAAAAATATTGCTATAATCAAAGCTATTGTTATTATTTTTACTGTTCGTCCATTCTTCAACCCAAAGTCTTATAGTTTTATCATCTTCCAAAAAGCAATTGCTTTTTGTAGATATAACTTTTTTGACAAAATCAATAATTATATTTTCATTATTATCATTTTTATAAAATTCCATTTTATTTCACCTTTTCTACTTTATATGGGAACAAAAGGGGCAAGACAAGCCCAGAAAGGGTAAAGTTCTTTGACCTGCTCCTTGCCCCCATATAAAGGAGTATTGAAGCACTTTTTGAGTTTTTAATAAACTCAATAGAATTTACAAAAAATGAGAAAGTTTTTATAAACTCTATGAATTTATTATTGATATTAATAATGTTTTTATTTTTGTTGTTTACAAAAGCTTTTAAAGCCTCAAACAAAGGTGTTTTAATAGATTTTAAAACTTTGTTTATATAATAGATATATTTAGAATAGACAAATGATAAACCATAAGTAAAACTATTATAAACTATGAATAATGTTGTTTTAACCTTAGTATTAATGTATTTTAGATTAATTCTAAGGATATCATTGTAATAATCAAAGAATAAACCTGTTTCAAAATTAGGATATTCTTGTAATAATCTATAATTATTCTTGAAATTAATGGTATCTTGATTAATTTTAAGTATATGTTTAGAATAAACTATGAATATATTTAGTTTATCTTTAGAATATTGCAAATATAAACTATGTATATATTTAGAATATTCATAGTTTAAAATTATATTAAAATCATTAAAAGTTTTATATATTTTCATCCTATTTACCTTCATTTGCATCCCTTAAATCATATACCATATCAGACAACTCTTCGACTTGATCATTCATATTAAATATAGTATTTCTCTTTTGTATTTCTTGTACATCACCAAATGGGTCACTGCCTTGGTTTTGCAAACCATACATTTGCTCTAAATTTTTTAGACTCATACCCGGCTCTACGATAGATGCATTCTTATTTAGGTTTTGCATAAGAGATGGCATTGAATTAGCTTGTATACCTGTCATTGGGTTATATGCTCCATCAAAATTGCTTTGAGCCATCATTTGAGCGAATTGTTGTCTCATTTGAGGGTTTTGCATAGC
>JALUWO010000202.1 GCA_027019405.1 Candidatus Altimarinota bacterium
ATCAAAATTCTTAAAAATTTTCTTTATAGTTCGTAAATTTATTTTATAATTAAATAATTAAAATGACACTAGTTAATAAATTACAAGAAGGACATGAACAGGCTATATTTAGTGCTAGATGAGTAAAATCTGCACAAAAAAAAGTTGATAGTAAAGGTAAAAAATATTCACAAAAGGATTTAAAAGGTATTATGCAAAATATAGATTTTGCAGTTCATGCTAATAAAGTAAATGGTAAATATATGGATAGTTATTTTGAAAATGTAGGAGATGATGATAATCATACTTTATTGTCTTTTCATACATGAGCTATGATATCAAGATTAGAAGACTTCCAAAATACATCTGAACATTTCCAATTTACTTTAATAAATTTAGCTGAACAATTTCCATTGATTGCTGAATTATTATGAATTACTTATTATCCAGTAAGTACACTAAAAAGAAATGAAAATATAAGTGATGATATGAAACTTGATTTTGAAAGAATTGAAAAATATCTAAAAGATTGAATATTAGTAGTTTGACCTAATTGAGATTTAGATTTATGACCTAAGGTAGGTAGAGCAAGTAAAAAAACATTAGAAAGAGCAAAAGTGTATTATAAAATAATTAATGGTAAATTATATAAATATTTTATTGATCCAAAATATTATAATAAGTATGTATGAATAGTATATAGTGCTAATATGGATAAAAACACAGTTAAACAATATATGGCAGTAAATACTAGAAAATCATATGTAGATAAAAATGATAAATGATTTCTACTAGATTTTGCCTTAAAAATTGCAACTAGAAGTTATGTAATGACAGTAAATTGAAAACCTATTATAAATGTTGATGAATATTTTAATCAATTCCCACAAGTTAGAGAACTATTAGAAAGTCAAAAGGATATTGCAGAGGTAAATATGGCTGTTATAGATAAAAAATATTTTGCAGGGATAGATACTAACCCAACAAATACATTAAAAATGTATACACCATTTATGTCTAGTATAATAGCATTTGAAACTAATTTCCCTGTTGAAATAAAACAATGATGATCTATATCATATATTTCTAGAGATGTATTAGTTTTTATCAAGGATATTATATGACATAATGTAAATATTCCAGAAAAAAATCTTATTGATGCTATTGATTATGGTAAATATATTAAACAATTATGAAATATTCCAAAAGAACCTAATGCAAGTTTATTAAAACAAATAGCAAAAATAGATGATAAAGTTAAAAGAATGTTGTTTATATACAATAAATTATCAGAATTACTAGAAAAAGAAAAACTAAATATTAAAAAGGAAAAAGAAAGAATACAAAAAATTAAAGATAAATTTAATAATGAAAAGTATTTCCAAATATTTGTATTAAATACATTGTTGGTATTCTTAAAAGAAGATAAGGTACAAAATCTATCTAAATTATCATGGTTCTTTAAAAATTCAGAAGATAAAATATTTGATGAATTATTAAAGTGAGAAATAGCATTATCACTTAAAACTAATAGTGAACAAAAATTAAAAGAGGTAAAAACTGTATTGAATAGTAAAATGAATGAAAAAGAGATAGAAGAATTAGTTGAAGTTGTAAAAGAAGATCTAAAAAATAAAAAAGATTATATAAAGGATTTTGAATTAACAACTAAATATACTATGGATTATCAAGATAAATTCATAAAGGATGCAAATAAACAAGATTATTCTAAAATTATTGCAATATATGAATTGATGTTCTAAATAAGTTTAAATTAAACTTGAAATTCAGTTTATATTGTTATTATAATTATTGTATGATAATATTATCATATTATCATACAATAATATGAAGTGATTGCCGTTCTCATATTAAGTCCAGAGTTGAAGGTGGAGTAAAAATGAACAGCCGTAAAACCAAGAACTTAATTCTTGGTTTTTTTCTTTATAGATTATGATTTAATTTTTAAATAAAATAATTATGTTTCTAAAAGTAAGCAAGTTAGCATTTAATAAAGTATCTAAGGAAAGGTTGTTAAAATGAATTAGTGAGAATATTGAGGACATCGAAGATACAACAGATGAAAATGTTTA
>JALUWO010000203.1 GCA_027019405.1 Candidatus Altimarinota bacterium
GCTCCATTCTTATATGTTGTAATTTCTATTACTGTTCCAACTCTAAACGGTCTATTGATATGGCTACTTACACAATATAACACTTTATCTCCTACTTTCATTTTTTATCCTTTTAAATTTATTTTTAATCTTTTCTCTTCTAAAAGGTTATAATAGTTTTTCTTCCATATACCTTTTAACATTTGCTCATTTTCTAACCACTCTTTTAATTGTTTTTGTTCTTTTTTTAAAGAATTAAATTTTTGCAAAAGCTTTCTTAACTCTTTTGCATCAACAAGAACCTCACCGCTATTTATCATGTTTTCTAAAAATTCATCTTGTGTCATCTTATCTCCTTTTTATTACTGTAATTATTTCTCCCCTATTTTTTCATAAACTTTGTAAAATCTATTCTTAGCGACTGCTATTTTTATTCCGTTCATCATAAACCAAACAAAATGCTCCTCTTCTCTTGTGATTGTTACTATTTTGCTATGATCTGATTTAGCTCTGTATTTCAATTTTTATCCTTTGTAATAATTTTCAAACGCTTTTATATATGCTCTGAATTTGACTAGTATTCTAGCACCCATTTTTATACTCACTTTTAAAGCACTCACCGACGGAATAGCCGAGTTGCTTTTTCTTGCTATGTCTGAATAGCTTATATGTTCGACTTTATTAAGATACTCTATGAAAAGTCCTATCTCCGCCTTAAACCACTCTTCCGCCTCGTCTTGATATTTAAGCTCTTCTATTTCACTGCGGACAAATAGACCATTGCCCAAGTAGTATTTGTGGCATCTGTTGTTTGGGTTCTGCACGCTGCGTATAGAGGCATCAAACATCTTGGCTACTGCTTCTGAATTTATTGTATTATATATGCCTACACTCATTGTAAATCTTTTGCTTTCTTAATTCCTATTTGCAAAATTATCTTTTTTTAGTGAACTCTGCCTATAGGATTGCTACCATAAGCATTTATTCCTATGTTGTAAGGTATGTCAGTTAGAACCAACTGAGCCTTTGGAATGTTGTATTTTTTCCTATTTTGGAAATTATCATTTGTCATTTTCATTAAAAATTCTCCTTATGATATAAGCTCTCGTGTAGCTCGTGCAAAAAAATATGACTGTAGATATTGTCGCTACCTCTTCAGGTGTAAATATCTTGCCAAGTGGCATTAAGACATAAGCTACAATAACCCAGCCGACTAAAATTCCTATGATTTGGTTTGTTAGTGCCTCTACATGCGAAGCTTTTTTGGATTGGCTCAAAATAAGCTCCTTTTATTATGTTCTTTATTGCAAAACAGTTTCTCTACCACTTCGTTGTTTGCTGTTGCCGATAAAATGCAACGATGTTTAAACTCCGCTATACATGGTAAATCAAATTCATAACTACTCACATAGATTTTGTATGGGCTTTGTTTGATGTAGTTCATTAGTTCTTTGTGATTTATGTTTTTTTGATACTTGCTTGTATTTTCGTATGGTGGGTCAAGATAGATAATTGTTTCATCTATTGGAGTGTTTATGACAACCTCATCATAAGATTTGTTTTGTATTTGGAGCTGTTGGAGCTGTTGGAGCTGTTGGAGCTGTTGGAGCTGTTCGAGCTGTTGGAGGTCTATTCTTCCAACTTGTTTTTTAAGCATTGCTATAATAGTTATTCTATCTTTACCCATGTAACTTTTATCTATCACTTCTTTTTTATAAAAAGCATTAAAAGCCTGTCTTGATTTTTCGCATTGATTTACTACTATTTCGTGTAATAACCGTTTAGGATCTTCGATGTCTCTACCAAACAAATAACCTTTTTGGTTGTTTCCAAAACTCCAAACAACCGCACAAAGTCCGCCAAACCATGTATTGTCGTTTTTATGTTTATTGAAAGTATCTCTATCTACCCATTTGTAAAACTCTTTGGTTACGCCTTCCTTTTGTATCTTCTTAAGCAATTCGGCTATCCCAGTGTTTAACTCATTGTAAACAACTTTTTTAATCTTTTTTCTTTTTAGTGCTTCAAAACTAATAGCACCGCCACCACCAAATAAATCATAAAAATATTTAGTCTTTGGATTAGCTTGTAG
>JALUWO010000204.1 GCA_027019405.1 Candidatus Altimarinota bacterium
TAGCCATTCTTTTTTATTATGTGAATAACACCATTTAAAAATTTAAAAGGAATTGTTGAAGTTGAAGAGAATGACACATCATCAACATAAACACTCATATCAATACCGTAATAATTAGATAATGTAAAAAGTTTATCAAACATATCTCTATTTATAAAAAATGCCATATTTTGACTTAATGGACTTCCTATTGGCAATGCTCTTTTATTTGTTTTTTTCTGATTTACAGTTATTGCATTTGATAGAAATTCTGCTACATCACTTGATTGATTATATTTTCTAATGAGTAATGATTTAATTTTTGTTTTTGTAATTGATGGATAAAAGTTTTTTATATCTACAAGTAAAAAATACTTTTTTTCTTTATGAATTTCTGCATTTTTAATGTAAGACATTCCTTTAATACCTGATTTTAAATAGCTTGGTGCCGTATCTACATTTATTTTTAATAATTTATTTATACGATTATGTATTCTTAGTGTTAATGGCTTACATTCAAAAAATTCTCGTTCTTTTCCATTTTGTGTTTTAGTCCAATATTTATAATTTTTATTTGGTTCATTAGTCAAAAATTGTTTTTTATATTTTTTATATTCAGTTGGATATGAAAGCAGTAGGAGTTCAGAAAGTTTTTTTTCTGATTTACAGTTTTTCAAAGCAGATATAATGACATACCTTTAAGTTGTGGTTGTAGGAAAAGAATAGAATAATTGTTTTAATACTGACTGCTATCAAAGACAATTCTTTGAAACTAACATCAAACTTAAAATCAAATGATTTTTTTGTTTTTTTAACAGATATCTTCATTGTTGCTCCTTTGTTCAAGATACTCGTGCGAACACGATATGCCCATTACCTTATACATCACAACAAATTATTCCATTCTCCTAATGCCCGCCAAAAAGCTATATTAAATTATCATACTAATCACTAATTCTATGTATTACTAACATAGAGGGAAGCGATAGAACATAACTAATAAATCTCATCTTCTACGGTGCATAAATGGTTGAGTTATTAACTCTGGCTTATCGACTTGATAAACACTGAACTTTTAGAAGTTCTTTTTAAAGCACGATAGGATTATACAATAAATTAAGAAATAATATATTTTCATTGCATTTTGTCATATAAATAGTAATAATTTATTTTTAATCTAAAACTTACTCCCACTATCCATTTAAAATAAACCTTTACAAGATTTGATTACATTGCTATTGGGAGTAGGCAGAGCAAAAGAAAAAGGAATTGATTTAAAAATCAATAATATCAAAATCTCCTAAACTCCCTAATTTTCGCTATCGCACCATTACTTCAATCAAGCCAACAATCTTTTTAAATTACCACTTGTCAGTTTCAGTTTTTTTGTCATTTCACTCTAATGAATTGATTTACAGATACCAACCTAAAATAAAGCATAATTTATAGGTTGTTCTAAGTAAAAATTCATTCCCTACATTCCTACAAAAACCCGATGAAACTAACGAAGAGGTAAAACCTTAAAAAGATTAAGCGGTTTGTTTGAAGTTCCTAAAATTAAAGAGTTTAGGAGAAAAACAATCCCCTCAAAAATCTTCAAAAAGGTAAAAACTATTTAAAGGACGAACATGAGAGTATATATAACAGACTTAGAGGCATACAACAACGGTCATTTGGTAGGCAGATGGATAACTTTACCGATAGATAGGGACTTACTGACTGAATGTGTTGAGGATATATTAAGAGAGGGTAAAGATATATGCGAAGATGGGTATTTTCACGAGGAGTATTTTATCACTGATTTTGAATGTGAGTATCTGGATATAGGGGAGTATGATAACCTTGAAAGGCTTAATGAGATAGCCGAAGCTATGGAAGATATAGATGAAGATGGTATAAAAGCAATCAAATTTCTACTTATCAATAATTTTGTCAGTGATATTTTTCAAGCGATAGAGAGCTATGAAGATAGTGTGAGAATTTATGAAGATAGCACGATGGAAGATATAGCAGAAAGCTTCATTGAAGAGTGCTACAACTTAGATGATATGCCAAGCATAATAACTAATAACATTGAT
>JALUWO010000205.1 GCA_027019405.1 Candidatus Altimarinota bacterium
GAACCATTCATGGGAAGTGGCACAACACTTTTTGAATGTGAAAAACTAAATCGTAAATATGTAGGATTTGATATAAATCCAGAAATGTTAGACTATGTAAACAGTAGCATGAATGATGGAAAATATACAAAAAATTTTTATATTAACCATTGTAATTCGTTAGATACGCTACAAGTTAATGACAATATAAAGAAAGCAAATCAAAAGTTTAATTTACAAACTGTACAATTTGTTCTTATGCATCCTCCATATATGGATATAGTGAAGTTTACAGAAAATAAAGATGATTTATCTCAAATTGATGATATCAATGAGTTTGTAGAAAAATTTAAAATTATTTGTGAAAATACCTTAAAATACTTAGATAAAGGCAGATATTTTGCCATTGTAATTGGTGATGTGTATAAAAATAGTGAAGTGATACCACTTGGTTTTTATTGTATGGATATGATAAAAAGAAATTTTAAAGTCAAGCTAAAAGGAACAATTATCAAAAATATTGAGGGAAATCGTGGAAAACTTGGTGTTGGTGGAATTTGGAGATATAGAGCTTTAAATAGTGATTATTATATATTTAAGCATGAGTATATTTTTGTATTTAAGAAGGAGTTTTAGAAATGAAAGAATCTAACATAGAAAAAAAAATATTAGAATTAAGAAGCGAATTAAAAACTGATAGGCTTGATATGTCTTTTGGAGAAATTATGAATTTATATGATGATAAAGATTTAATAATTTCTCCTGAGTATCAAAGGGCATACAGATGGAAAGATGAACAAAAAACTAGATTCATAGAATCAATTTTACTTGGAATACCAATACCTCCAATTTTTGTTGCTGAAGATGAGCATGGAAAATGGGAATTAGTGGATGGCCTACAAAGGATTTCTACAATCTTGTCTTTTTTTGGATTGTTAAATGATAATAAATCGAAAAATTTTTTTAAATTAACTGATACTGAGTTAACAGAAGGATATTTAAAAGGTGTAGATATTAATAATTTGTCACCCAAATTGAAATTAACCATAAAAAGAGCTGTATGTAGAGTTGAGATTCTTAGATGGGATAGTCAGTTTGATATGCGGTATGAACTCTTTAACAGACTGAATACAGGAGCTTCTCCCCTTACATCACAAGAAGTTAGAAATTGTGTTTTTACAGGAGATTTTAATAATTTACTTCATGAACTCGCAAATAGCAATGAGTTTAAGAGTTTGGTAAAACCTACGGACAAACAATTGGAAGAGATGTTTCTAGAAGAATTAGTGTTAAGGTTTTTTGCTTTTAAATATAAGTATAATGATCTACTTATTAAATATTCGATTCAAGATTTTTTATCAGATTTTATGAAAGATGTAGAAAAGAGAAAAATAGTTATTAATTTTGAAGAAGGAAAACAATCTTTTTATAGAATAGTGGAACTTGTAAAAAATGATTTAGATGGTAAAATATTTAGAGCGAAAAATGGGCTGTTTACGCCAAATATTTATGATACTGTTATGTACATAAGTGATAAATGTTATGACGAAAATATGAAAGATAGTGATAGATATCGTAAAAATATAGAAAGATTGTTAGAAGATAATGAATATAAAAAACTTTCAGGTGCTAGTACTTATGCTTCAAAAAGGATGAAATTGAAAATAGAAAGAGCAGAAGAGTTATTTGATAATGCTAAATGAAGTATTAAATGATATAAATAGTAATATGACTTGGCGTTTAAATGAGTTACGAGAGTTTAAAAATATAGCTAATAAATTAAATGATTATCAAGCTAAAATTCTCTTAAAATCTCTGATACCAATGGTTTATGCTCACTGGGAAGGTTTTATTGTCTCTACAATGAAAATAGTTTTTCAATATTTAAATCAACTTAATTTAAGAAGTGATGATTATTGTTATATATATTTAACTACTGCATATGAAAACAGTTTAAGTAACTTAGAAAAGTCTACAAATTTTGATAAACGAAAAAAACATCTTAAAAATCTTTATGATAACTTTTCTAAACAAGTGCAGTTTAATGATAAAATT
>JALUWO010000206.1 GCA_027019405.1 Candidatus Altimarinota bacterium
CTATTTCAAATTTTTCAATTGTACTTGAAACTATAAAAAATTATGATGAAAATTTTTGAACATGAATTATTGCTTGAATTTTAATGTGATCAAAAGAAAAAAAGATTTTAGATAAAAAAATTGATAAGTATGAATATTTTGCTGCATTAAAAGATTATTCAAAAGATGCAATACATGCTATAATTGATGCATTAGTTTTTGAATGATATTTATATAAAAAGGATGGAATGTATCCTTTATTATGAATTACTGAATTATGAAAAGCTGTAATATATAGAGATAAAGCTTTAAAAGAAAATTTAGATGTTTTAAATCAATTTGTTGTATGAAAAGTTTGATTAAATATTTTTAAGAAAAATAAAGCTACTAAATGATGAAAAAATACTTGAACTTCTAAGCAGGATACATTTAAAGAGAGTTTAGAATTAATAAAAGAAAATATTGATTTATGATTTGATAAATTGATTGAAGAATTAGAGACTAAAAGAAAACTGAAGAGAATGACTTTAGAATCTCATATTGTTAGGTTATATAGTGATTGAGAATTAACTTTGTTTGATATTTTAAAACTTGTAAACTTACAAGATATAAAAAAGATAAAAGATGTTATAAATAATGAATTATGATGAGAAACAGATAAATTAAAGCCTATCAAAGAAAAATTAGAAGATATTTGAGAAAAAAATATTTCATATTTTGAAATAAAAGTAGCAATAGAAATGATAAATAAATCAGATATATAATAAAAAAATTATGAAATTAGAACAATTAAAAAATAAAAAAATAGCAATATTATGATATTGAAGAGAAGGTAAATCTACTTTGAATTTTTTATTAAAGTTATGATTACAAACTTGAAATATTACAATATTAGATAAATCTAAAGTAGATATAAATAATATAAAAAGTATTTCTTGAGATAATTATTTAGATTGATTAGATAAATATGATTTAATTTTTAAAAGTCCTTGAATCAGTCCTTATAATCTAAAAGAATTACAAAAAGTAAAAGAAAAATTAATTTCTCAAGCTGAAATATTAGCTGACAATTTTGAATGAAAAATTATTTGAATTACTTGAACAAAGGGGAAGTCAACAACTTCTACTTTGACTTATTTAGCCTTAAAAGAGTTGTGATATAAAGTAAAATTAGTTTGAAATATCTGAAATCCTGTTTTTGATGAAATTGATTTATTATCAAATGAAAAGTATGATTTTATTATTTATGAATTATCTAGTTTTATGCTTGAATGATTAGACTTAAAAATATATATTTGATTATTAAATAATATATATGATTGTCATTTAGATTGGCATGAAGGTAGAAAAAATTATCAAAATGCAAAATTTAATATTTTTAATAATGCTAAGTATAAATTAATATGATCAGAATTAAAAAGTATTATTAAAAATAAAGATGATAAAATATTTTTTGGTTTAACTTGAAAATATTATTATAAAAATAAGGCTTTTTATATAAGTGATAAATTAGTATTGGAAGATAAGAATATAGCATTATTTTGAGAACATAACAAAAAAAACATATCTTGAGTTTTAGGAATACTGGATATAATTAATCCTGATTTTGATATAAATAAATTTAAAAAAGTTTTAAAAGATTTTTCTTGATTGGAGCATAGACAAGAAAATATTTGAGTTTATAAATGAATAACTTTTATAAATGATTCAATAGCATCAACTCCAGAAAGTGCAATAGCTGCTATAAAGACTTTTCAAAATAAGATTTGAACAATTTTTATTTGAAATGAAGATTCTTGATTTGATTTAGAAGAATTAAAAAATACCATAAAAAGATATAATATAAAAAATATAGTTTTATTTCCTGTAACTTGAGAAAAGCTTTTTTGAGATTTTTCAAAAGATATGAGTTTTGATAAAAAATATAAATATCTAGAAGATGAATTTGAAACAAATTTATATAAAACAAAAAGTATGGAAAAAGCAGTAAAATTTGCTTATAATAATACTGATATTTGAGAATTTGTTGTTTTATCAACTTGAGCCCCAAGTTTTAATGCAAAATGAGTTTGAGTTATGCCATGGAAATCATATATAGAAAAAGGAAATTTATTTAAGAAATATGTAGAAAAATATTGAAAATAAAAAAAGAATTTTAAATTTTAATTTAAAATTCTTTTTTTATTTTTTAAAATGGTTCTGGGTATAGGATTCGAACCTATGATGGAGGATTCAGAGTCCTCAGCCTTACCACTTGGCGAACCCAGAATAAATAAAAAAGTGAGTTTATTATATAAACTCACTTTTTATAATCAAATAATTTTTTTGAAAAATTATTTTAATTCTACTGAAGCACCAGCTTCTTCTAATTTAGCTTTAATTTCTTCAGCTTCATCTTTAGATGCACCTTCTTTAATAGTACCTCCATTATCAGCTAATCCTTTAGCTTCTTTTAATCCAAGACCAGTTAATTCTCTAATTACTTTAATAACAGCAATTTTTGAACCACCAGCATTAGTTAATTCAACATCAAAACTTGATTTTTCTTCAGCACCACCTTCAGCAGCACCTGCAACCATAACTGGAGCAGCAGCAGAAACACCAAATTCTTCTTCCATAGCAGTTACTAAGTCATTTAATTCAACAATAGTTAATTCTTTAACTAAGTCCATAATTTTTGCAGCATTTGCAGTTAATTCAGCCATAATATTTTTAATATTACAAATATAAAATAAATTTAATTTTTATTATAGAAATTATTTCAATATCTTAAGATTCAGTTTCTTTTAAGATACTGAATCAAGTTCTATAATAATTCTAACTAATTAATAGCTAGTTACTAACTCCTTAGTTATAAGGAATTAGTCTACTAAACATTAATTATTTTTCTTCTGTTTTAGCTTCTTCTTTTTCTTCTTCTTTATTTTCACTTTCTTCTTTTTTTCATTCTAATTCACCAACTTTAGTTTTTCCTTGTTCTTCAAGATCTTTAGCAGCTGCATCAAAGAATCTTGCAAGAGAAGAAAGAGGAGATTGCATTGATCCAACAAGTCTTCCAAGTAAAGTTTCTTTTGAAGGCATAGATGCAATAACTTTTGTTTCTTCAGCATTTTT
Source organism: Candidatus Altimarinota bacterium (assembly GCA_027019405.1). Classification (GTDB taxonomy): domain Bacteria; phylum Patescibacteriota; class Gracilibacteria; order BD1-5; family UBA6164; genus JALUWO01. The sequence goes on from JALUWO010000206.1 coordinate 3,094, forward strand.
TAATTCTCATTCAAAATAAGAACCAGCCCATTCAATTTTATCTTCAACTTTTTTTCTAAAATCATTTACTTTTCCTAATCATGATACTGCATCTTCATTTGATACAACTAATGCAATTTGATTTGGTAATAAACTATCATCTATTTCTATATCAAATACTTCTTTAAATGCAAGTTTTATAAGAGTTTTTTTAGCTAGAGTAAAAGTAGCATTTACTTCTCTTAAGCCAATTCTTAAATTTGTTATTTCTTCAACTGTTAAACCAGTATTAGTTGTAAAACCAACTGATTTAGCATCTTTAATTAAGTCTTTTAGGTTATTTAATACCTCAACTTTTTGTGCTTTTGTAAGAGCCATAGTTATTTATGTTATGTAATATATCTATAAAGAAAAAATTCTCTTTTTTTGTGATAAAAAAAGAGAATTAGTTTTATTATTTTTAACTATTTTCTTTTCTTTTATCTCGGTAGGACTTATTTATGCCTACTGTCTACAATATTAGAAAGTGACATTATTATATAAAAAAAATATATAAGTCAAAACTTTTTTATAAAAAAAATTCTATTTTTATATTTTCTTTGAAATTTGTATTTCAAGTTATATTGTTTTTATCTTTTCTTATATCTTCTAGAAAAACTATTTTAATATTTATATTATCAATATTAATTATTTTATTATTAAATTCTTTTTTATATTCATTAAATAGTTTATTTTTTGATGGAATTTGTTCTATTATATTATAATTTAATTCTCAAAACTCTTGAGTTTTTTTTATAAAGTCTTTAAAAATAATATTTTCTTTTAATTTTTCTATAAGTTTAGAATCAATAAAATATATTTTTCAATTTAGTTTATTATTTTTTTTATTAAATATTATATAGTTTCTATTTTCTATTTTATTTTTATTAAATTCTCTTAAATATATATTTAAATGCTTAGTTATATTTGTTTGAGTTTTTATATCTATATATATTTTTTTATCTAATTTTGGACTATTATAGATTAGATCAATTCATTGTATATCATTTGATTCTTCAGGTATATCAAAAAATTTATAAATTAAATTTGTATAATTATCTAATACTTCAATAAAAATTTTATTATCATTATTTAGATTAGTAATATTTTTTATATTTTGAGAAGCTTTATTATTAATATCAATTTCATCTTCTATAATTCATATTAATTTAATAAATTTATTTTTCATAATATTTTTATAATAGTATTATATATTATAATAAAAAAAATCTGGAATAAATCCAGATTTTTATTTAGCTTTTTTCTTAAGTTCTTCTGCTTTTTTCATTCTAGCATAGAATTTATCAACAGCACCAGTTTTAAGAATTTTTTGTTCACCAGTATAGAATGGATGACAAGATGAACATATTTCAACTCTTGTATTTTCTTTTAATGTAGATTTTACATTGAATTTTGCACCACATGAACATTCAATAACTATTTCATTTGTTTGTGGATGTATATCTTTTTTCATATTTTTCTAGTTTTTTGGTTCCGCCATAGTACGGATAACCTATATAAAATTTATAATGGTGCCCAAGGAGAGACTCGAACTCTCACTCGATTAAGAACTGGCTTCTAAGGCCAGCGTGTCTACCAATTCCACCACTTGGGCTTAAATACAAATAAAAAGTTAAAAACCTTTAACTTCATTATTTTAAAAAATGGTGGGCAGAGAGGGAGTCGAACCCCCGAAAGCGAAGCTAGTGGATTTACAGTCCACCCCATTTGGCCACTCTGGAATCTGCCCTTTTAAAAAGAACTTAGAACTTATTTTTAGATATAGTTCTAAGTTCTTTTTTATAATTTCAATGGAGCCAATTATCGGATTTGAACCGATGACCGTTCGCTTACAAGGCGAATGCTCTACCAGCTGAGCTAAATTGGCATTTCTTAATTGCAGGATGTATTTTATAAAAAAGACTTTTTAAGTCAAATTTTTTTTTAAAAAAAATAAATATTTTTATTTTTTTGTTTATTTTAAAAGAAAAATAAATAATTTATTTTTGTAATAAATTATTTATTAAATCTATTTCTTTTTGTATTAATTCTGGTTTTTCTTTTATATATACTCACTCAGTTGTTATTATACAATCATTATATTTTTTAAGTTCAAAATGAAATCATTTTTTATCTAAAATAGCTAATGCATGAGGAGTATTTATATAACTATAATCTTTATAAAAATTTTTATTTACAATAGAAAAATGTATTTGACTAGGTCTTTTAGTTATATTGAAGTCTTTTATATTTATATTATTTTCTTCAAGATGATTTATATCTAATGTAAATTTTGAATTTGGTAATTTTTTAAATAATTCATTCATCTCTTTAGCTGTTCTATAAGTTTTTTTTCTTATATCCATATTTTCAAAAGATATATATTTTTCTATATCTTTATTTATATCAGATATTTGTATAATATCAGGATGTAAAACAAAATGTCTAAAATTCGGAATAGTTTTTGTACAATATTCTAACCATTTTTTATCTTTATTTTTATTATATCATAATAGATGTATTGTATTATATTTGTACTTTTTTAGTTGTTTTAACTCTTCTGTAGAAAAAACATATCAATGATTTACATGTATTTCAACTCAATTAAAATTTTTAAATTGTTTTATAAAATTTAATTTTTCAAGTAATGTAAAGTTGAAATAATAGAATCATCATAATCATATAGAAATTTTATTCATTTTTGATTTTATTTAAAAGTTAATTATATTAATAATATGTTTATATAATAACAAAAAACAATGTTATTCCAAGATAAAATTAATAATTTTTTGAATAATAAATCAGATAAACAAAAAATTATTGTAGTATATTGACCAACAGCATCTTGAAAAACTGCATTAAGTATTGAAATTGCAAAAATGTTAGATACTGAAATAATATCTACTGATAGTAGACAGATTTTTAAAGATATGGATATAGGTACAGCAAAAATCACAAAGGATGAAATGGATTGAGTAAGACATCATATGATTGATATAATTGAACCTAATATAGAGTATAGTGTTTGAGAATTTAAACAAGAAGCTGAAAAAATTATAAATAAATTATTTATTGAAAATAAAATTCCTATTTTAGCATGATGAACTGGTTTATATATTGATAGTTTAATATATAATTTCAATATTCCTAAAATTCCTGCTGATTGGAAATTAAGAGAGAAATTAGAATTAGAAGTAAAAAATTTTGGAAATGAATTTTTATATAAAAAATTACAAAAATTAGATCCTGATTATGCAAAAACTCTTCATCCAAATAATGTTCAATATGTTATTAGAGCTTTGGAAATTAAACTTTTAACATGAAAATCAAAATCTGAATTTATTCAGAAAAAAATCCCAAAATATGATATATTATTTTTGACTCCTTATGATGATAATAGAGATGAATTATATGATAGAATAAATAAAAGAGTTGATTTAATGTTTGAACAATGATTAGAACAAGAAGTAATAAATTTATTAAAAAAATATAATAAAAATGATTTTTGATTGAAAACTATTTGATATTCTGAAGTTATAGAATATTTAGATTGAATAATTGATTTTAATCAAGCAAAAGAAAAAATTAAACAAAATTCTAGAAACTATGCAAAAAGACAATTAACTTGGTTTAGAAAATATGAAAAATAAATAAAAAGAAAGTCAACTCTAAAAATATATATTTTTTAGAGTTTTTTATTTAAATATGATATTATTAATATAGTTAATACATATTAATTTATTATAAAGGTGAATTTAAAAGAATTTTTTAATAAAAATCCTCAAAATAAAAAAACTAGTCATAAAACTAGTATTAAAAATAAGGAATCTTCCAATACAAAAGTTGGGGACTTATTTTCAGTTTCTTCAAATTCAAATAATAAATTAAATTCTCCTCAAATGGATTCAGATTTATATCTTTGAATTTATTGAAAAGCAGGTGATGATACTCAAATTATTGAAATAGTTAATGATATATTTTTAAAAGCAATGACAAAACAGGCTTCTGATATACATATTGAGCCGAGAGAAAAAAAAGTACAAGTTAGATTTAGAGTAGATTGAAATTTTGTGAAATATAAAGATTTAGATATAAAATTTAGAGATCCATTGATTGCTAGATTGAAAATTATGGCATATTTAAGAATTGATGAACATAGAAAACCTCAAGATTGAAAAATAAGTTATAAATTATTTTGATGAAAAACAGTTGATATGAGAGTTTCTGTTATTCCAACAATTTATTGAGAAAAAGTTGTTGTTAGAATTCTTAAGAAAAATTCAAAACCTCCAAAATTATCAGATTTATGAATATTACCATACAATATGGTAAAAATAAAAAAACATTTAAAAGATCCTTACTGAATGATATTAGCTGTTTGACCTACTTGATCAGGTAAATCAACAAGTTTATTTGCATTACTTAGTCAGTATAATTCTGAAGAAAAAAATATTTCAACTCTGGAAGATCCTGTTGAATATAGAATTCCTTGAGTTAATCATACACAAATAAATACCTCAATAGATTTTAATTTTGCTAGATGATTAAGAAGTCTATTAAGACAAGATCCTGATATAATAATGGTATGAGAAATAAGAGATGAAGAAACTGCAAAGTTGGCAATTGAGGCTTCAATTACATGACATATTGTTTTTTCTACTCTCCATACAAATAGTGCAGCTCATACTATACAAAGACTTGTTAATTTATGAATTGATCCATTATTAATTAGTTCTAGTTTGAGGGTTATTATTTCACAAAGATTAGCAAGAAAATTATGTCCTGTATGTAAGGAAGCATATATTCCAAATGAAAAAATTAGAAGTTATATAGTATGAAAAGTTTGAAGATATATAAAAAATAAATCTGAATTAAAATTATATAAGGCTCATGAATGATGATGTAGTAAATGTAATTATACAGGTTATAAATGAAGAATATGATTATATGAAGTATTGGAAATGACTGATAAAATTGAGGAATTAATTTTAAAAAATGCATCAAGAATTCAGATTGAGATACAAGCTATTTGAGATTGAATGGTTCCAATTAAGGAAGATGCTTTATTGAAAGTAGTATTATGAGAAACCTCCTTAGAAGAAGTGTTAGCAGTATTGTGAAATTAAAAAAAGGACACTTACAATAAAATAAAAAATTGTCTAGTAAAAAATAAAAAAATTGTCATATTTTGTTTGTTGAATATAATGAAATATGATATTATATAAATATAGTAAATATGAATGTATTACTTGAAAAATATTTTGAAAAATATGAGTTATCTGATAAAGATAGGTATGAGATAAATCAAATTTTTCAATTATTACCACCAGAAAAAAAACAAAATGTTTTAGATAATTTTGATAATATAATTTCTAATATTTTAAACTTACAAGAAAATATAAAACTTGAACAAGAAATTTTAGTTTGAGATGCTGTATCTAAAATAAGAAATGCTATTGAAATAGCAAAATTGGAAAAAAATTTAAGTTAAAAGGAGAATTAATTTAGAAAATAAAACAAAAACAAAAATGAGATCAGAAGACAATAATTTTTCAAAATGAACTGATTCTGAAGTATTAAACTCTAGTTTTGAAAATCAAAAAAAATTAGATGAATTTTTATCTGAAATGGATAAAATAAGAGCTGATATTGATCCTAGATTTATAGAACAGTTTAAAAGTTATGAAGAAAAGGTAGCATCTATTTTATCAGAAAATCTTTCAGTTATATCTTCTTGAGTTGTTCAAGATGAATTATCAAGACAAAATGCTATAATTAATAGTAAATTTAGCCTTGATGGAGAAAAAATAAAAAATGAATATGAAAAATTATTTTTATAAAAATCATTCAAATTAATTTGAATGATTTTTTTTATAGTAATTACATTTTTCTTTAAAAGGACAAGTATCACATTTTGGATTTCTAGCTGTACAATAATATCTTCAAAATAGTACTAAAGTATTATGTAATAGTGCATGATTTTCTTTTGTAAATCCTTTTGAAATAACTTTATCAGTTTCAAGTGGATTTTTGGTTTTGACAAGTCATAATCTATTTAAAACTCTATGAACATGTGTATCTACTCAAATATATGGAGCATTTTGAGTAACAGCTAAATATACTTTTGCAGTTTTTATTCATACTCAAGGTAATTTTGTTAATTCTTCAATAGTATTTGGAACTTTTCAAGAATAATTTTTATCAAGTATTTCACAAGTTTTTAATATATTTTTTGCTTTATTGTTAAAAAAAGAAATAGAATTTATAAATTCTGTTATTTCTTCAAGTCATAATTTTTTTGCATCACCAGGCTTTTTTAAAAAATTAAAAAAGTTTTTATTTATAATATTTACTTGTTTATCTGTTGCTTGTGCTGACATTAATATAGCAATTAATAATTGAAAGTTATTTGTATAGTATAATTCAGTTTTAGCATTAGGAAACATTTCATTAAGTTTACTAGCCAAGAATGGTAAATCTTTTTTATTCATTTAATTTTTAATTTATATTAATATTTATATAATAATAAAAATATAATTAATAAATTCAAATGTATAATAAATGATTTTATATAACTGAAAAAATAGGAAATAATTTTTTTTCTTTTGATAAAAGGAAAAATAAACAACTTTGGGTTCCAAGTTTAAAAAAAATTAATAATTTCAATGAAATACAACTGCAAGAAGATAAAGAAAAAATAGCTTTTGAAGATTTTGATTTTGAAGATAAATTATCAACAAATTATGGACTTAAAAATTTTTATGAAATATCCCCTCCTAACTCTCCTTTGGAGGGGGGAAATAATTGCCCAATCTATTTATTTGATAATCATAATCATGCACTTTTTTTTTGGTATTTAGCCAAAGAAAATTGATTAATAAAACAAAAATGAAATATTTTATATCATATTGATGAGCATGCAGATTATAGAGATCCTTGAATCACTTTAGAAAAAACTGATTTAGAGAATATTTTTAAATATACAAATTTTTCAGATATAAATGTATGAAATTATATAATTCCAGCAGAAAAAGAAGGATTGATTTGAAAAACTATTCAGATTAGAAATACTATGAATTTAGAAAATTATTTAGAAAATAAAAATAAATATAAAAATAATATTATTTTAAATATTGATTTAGATTTTTTTCAACCTGATTTGGATTTTATTGATTATGATTTAAAAAAGAAAGTAATTTTAGATATTGCTAAAAAAGCATCTGTCATTACTATATCTACATCACCTTTTTTTATAAATCAAGAACTTGCAATTAAAGTGTTTAAATATTTATTTAACTAAAAAAGAAGTTGCTTAGGCAACTTCTTTTAATTTAGGTAGGAATTATTGCATCAATAGCAGCAAAACTTGCTGGTTTTCATTTTGGTAAGATAATTGTAACTTTATCTCAAATATTTCATTTAAAATGTGTAACAGCAGCAGTTAAGACATCATAAGTTTCTCAATCAATTACAACTTGATATTTTCATTTATCTTCAGTTAGTAATCAAACTTTTGTTTCTCTTTGTATTGGAGCTATTTGTTTATATGTCATTCTTCAATTTTGAGCAATAGTTAGTTTTAATCTGTCTCATTGAACTAGTTTTGATTTAGAAGAATAGTTTGCAGGGACAGGGTATCTATTTCATTCATTATCAAGCATTTCTTCTCATGTAAATACTCATTCAACTATTTTATTATCTCAATCATTGTAAGAATGTAAACCTTGAGTATTTATATTTACTTCTGATGTTAGATCTAAATTTTCTTGTTTTATTAAATCTTTTAGTAATTTTTTTGCATTTTTTATAGATTTTTCTGCTGTTTCTATAAAATCATTAATTGCAATAATTGTTTTTTTATTTTTCATATTTATTTTAATTATATCTAATGTATATAATATATTATATTGTTTTTTTTGTTTTTAGTAAAAGAAAATCTATTTACAAAATTTAAAAGTATATTTTTAATAAAGTATTTATTTGTTGTTGATAGAAAATTGTTATAAAAAATCATATAGCTAAAAATGGTCAGAATGGTACTTGATTATTTACTTCTTTATTTCTTATTTTTCATATTATTATAATTGTTATTGATATAATAGTTCATACTATATATGTTAACATTAATCAAGATAGACTATAGGTATATCATAATAATAATCATATTAAAATAGCTATTCTTAAATCTCCTCATCATATAATTCAATCTTCAAATCTATATTCTTCTTTCTTTTTTGTTCTTTTTTCTATTATATGTAAGATAACTCAAATAATATATTGAATAAAGAAAAAAATAAAAATAATTAAACTTCAGAATAAAGCATTTAAACTAGTATAATTTTTTATATTAGTTTCTGCAAAATATTTATTAAATGTAAAGATTAGTATTACTATAAATATTAATATTGCTATATCAATAAATTCATTAAAATTATTTAACATTATTATATATAGAGATATAATAGTTATTATAAATATTATAATTGCAATATAATTATTTCATATATTTATATTATAAGGAATTGTATCTATTATATTTATTATTCATAATGATTGGAATATTATTGTTAAACAAGCAATGATAATTCAACTAAGCATCATTCATTCATGGATTTCTAAGAATAATAAGTCATAAAAAGTATATAATATAGTTATAAATCATATAATTAACCAAAAAATAAGTTTTATTACCTCATTTATATTTAAATTTATAATTAGATTGTAATCTATTAAAAAATATCATATTAGACTGAATAATATTCAAGTTGATAATTCAAGTAAAGGATAAACTATACTTATTTTTTCTTTACAATATTTACATTTTCATAAGTTTGAAGCCCAAGAAAAAATAGGTATTAAATCCCAAAATCATAATTGATGATTACATTTTGCACAGTGACTTCTTCAATTTAAAATTCCTGACTCTTTAGAATATAATCTATAAATAAGTACAGATCAAAAACTTCAAAATAAAGTTCAGAAAATAAATAGGGAAATGTAAAACAAATAATTCATTGATTGTTAATTTAGTTGTTAATAGGTATTTTTTTTAGAGTATAGTTATTTTTCTTAAAATTTGAATTTTTTTATATAGTTAATTTTTGTTTTTCCTTGACTAAAAAAAATAAATTATATAATAATTGAGATTTAGTATCAAATATTATAAATATGGAATTTAAAAAAATATTAAAAAAACATAATAAAAGTTATACAAAAGAAAGAGAAATAATTTTTAATGTAATAAAAAAATTACATCATTTTGACTATTCTAAATTACAAGATTTTTTAGAAAGAAAAAAAATTAATATCTGAAGAGCAAGTATTTTTAGAACTCTTAATCTGTTTTTGGAAATATGAATTTTAGAAAATATTTGTAATAGAAGCTGAGTTTTAATTTATGAATATATTGATAAAAATAATCATCATGAGCATATGAAATGTAAAAATTGTGGAAAGATTATTGAATTTGATGATGAGATAATTCATAAAGATTTAGAAGAAATTGCAAAAAAATATGATTTTAAACTTTTAGCTCATTCTATAACTTTGGAGGGATTGTGTGAGGAATGTAAGAAATAGTATACAAGGGGCTAAAGCCACCTTGTTAGTGTACTAAAATTCTGAATAAAAAATTACAAAACTATTATGCTACTAACAAGGTTCCTTTAGGGCCTTGTAAACATTATTATAAATATTAAGAAAAATGATAAATAAAATTAAACAAACATTAAAACAAAAAGCTTATTCTGAATTTGAAAAGACTTTAGACAAATTTATTACAAAATCTAAACTAACAATACCATTATTTTTTGTACTATTATTTATAGTTTTTGAAATAACTTTTACTTTTGGAAATTTTATAGCAAATTTTTTGGATATATTTTTTAATTATCTTTTTAGTTTAACTTGAATAAAAAATACATTTGTAAATGCTATTTATTGATGAATTGTGGGGGTATTTATTTATATTCCAAATGTTTTTATTTTGTATTTTTTCTTGTATTTATTTGAAGATTCAGGACTTTTACCTAGAATAAGTTATGTTTTTGATAAGTTTTTGAGAAAAATAGGGCTTTCATGAACTTGATTTTTATCTATGTTTATGGGATTTGGCTGTACTGTTCCAGCTATAATGTCTACAAAAGCTATAAAAAACAAAAAAGAAAAAATTCTTACAATTATGATGCTTCCTTTTATAAGTTGTAGTGCAAAACTACCAGTTTTTGTTTTAATTATTTCAGCTTTTATTCCTGCTTACCTTCAATCAGTAGTTTTAATTTCTCTTTATTTTATTTGAATAATTTTTGGACTTATTTCAAATTATATTTTAAGAAAATTTTTAAAACATAAGTCAGAAAAATTTGTAATAAATTTACCTCACTATAAAATTCCAAATTTAAAAAATATTTTTTATAAAATACTTCTTGTTTTAAAAGAGTTTTTAGTAAAAATTTCAGTTTTTGTAATTCCATTTTCAGTTATTTTAACTTTAGCTTTTTCTTATCCTTCAGGAGAAAAAATAGAAAACACTTATTGAGCAAAAATAGGACAAACTATATGAGTAGTTTTTGAACCACTTTGATTTAATGATAAAATGTCTATTTCTGTAATTTCTGGACTTGTTTGAAAAGAAATTATTGTTTCAACTCTTTGAAGTTTATATTATCTTGATGATACTTCTGATACTGATAGACTTGTAAAAAAAATACAAAATGACAAAACTATAAATTATAAAAATGCTATAAGTTTTTTAATTTTTATCTTACTTTATACAAGTTGTATTTGATCAGTTTTTACAGCTAGGGCAGAGCTTTGAAATAAGTGGTGAGCCATATTTTTTGTTTATCCAATAATTTTTGCTTGGATTATTAGTTTTATTGTGTATAATATTTAAAAATTTATTTAATTATATTGAAATATTATGTCTAGACCTTGTAAACCTAGAAATATTGAACAAGAAGTAGAATATACTTGTTTTAAACCTGCTTGAGTTCCAAAATCTAAATTAAAAAGAGTTGAATTATCTGCTGCTGAATTAGAAGCTCTTAGACTTTTTAATTTGGAAGAGTTAAATCAAGAAAAATGATCTCAAAAAATGCAGGTTTCAGCTTCTACATTTAACAGACTTGTAAAATCTGCAACAAAAAAAATAACTGATGCACTTGTAAATGGTAAGTGAATTAGAATTTATAAAACTGATGGGAGTCATAATTGTAAATAAGCTAGTATTAGCTTATTTTTTATTGAAAAAAAATTCTTGCAATCCATAAAAAATCAATATAATATCTTTTATAGTTATGAAATATATTTCATAATAATTTTAAATTTTAAAAAATAAAAGAACATGGAAAAAATAAGTTTAATGGATAAATATCCTGTTTATAGAAAAGAAATTTTAAAGACTGAAACTGATATAAAAAATACAGATGAATTTGTTTCTAAAATAAAAGAAAAAATTAAAAATGATAAAATTGTAGTTTTTATTTGAGTATTTGATCATTATTCTCATACTAAAAATATTTGAGGAGAAATAAATGAAAATATTATAGATGGAAAAATTTTAGTTTTTTGTTTTTGACAAGAATTACCAAAAGCTGAAGTTATGGGGATTAGACCTAGGAATATTGCTATTGCAGAATTTGAGGATAAATTTGTAATCACTTTTTTAGAAGCTCCAAAAGAAAAAGCTAATGAAAAAATGTCTAATTGGATTTTGGAAGAAATAACAAATAATTAATTTATGCTTTAAAAAAAATCTTATGACAAAAGAAAAAATTTGATTTTGGGATATAGTAAAAACTATGGAACCAAGATGGGTTATGAGTAGTATGGCTACTTGAGCTGTATGAATGCTTACAATGATAGTTGGAGCTAAACTAAATTTATTATTTTTAAAATATTTGGCTTGAATTTTAGCATTTTTAGCAATAATATTTTTTATATTATTTGTAATAATGTTTAGTTTAAGAATTTTTAAATTTCCAGGAGAAGTAAAAAAGGACCTTTCTCATCCTATTGCTGCTAACTTTTTTGCTTGAATATTTATAAGTGCAGCTGTTATAGTTACAATTATTTGGAATGTTTTAATTCCTTTAGGATGGTGTATGAATGCTATTTTAGTTTCAAAAATATTTTATATTATTGCTTTAGTCTTAGGAACAATTATACCAGTTTTAGTTCCTTTTATACTTACTATTTCAGAAAAAGTTGATTCTAAACATGCTATTGGTATTTGGTTTTTGCCACCAGTTGGAATATTTGTTTTAGTTTTTGCTTGAAACTTTATGGCTTTACATGGAATTTGGTAAAATTGGATACCTTATGTAAGTATTTTTTATATGTGAATGAGTTTTATGCTGACTTTTTTGGTTACTTCTATGATTTATTCAAGACTAAAATTTCATTCTCTTCCAGCTCCTGAAGTTGCTCCAAGTTTTGTGATTTGACTTGCTCCAGTAGGAGTTTCAATTATTGCTCTTAATACTTTTTGAAAAGTTTTAGATAAAAATAATTTATTTAATTGGAATTTAGATTTTGTTCATAGTTTTATACAAATTATTTCTAGTTTATATGCTTGATTTTGAGTTTGGTGGTTTGTGATTACACTTATGATTTTGTCTTATTATTTAATTAAAAAATCATTTCCATTTACTTTAGGTTGGTGGGCACTAGTCTTTCCAGTTGCAGCATTTGGAATTTGACTGAAATTTTTAAGTATAGATTTAAGTTGTGCTTGGTTATGTCCAGTTGTATGATTTATTTGGTTATTAGCAATAACTCTATGGTTTATAGTATTTATTAAAACACTAAAAGCTATTTATACAAAAAAAGCTTTTAGAAGACCAAAAGTTGTGAAGTAAAAATCTAGAAATAAATCTAGATTTTTTTAGTTTTTAAGTATACTTATTTGTAGATTTTATTAATTAAAAGGAAAATATGAAACATTTAGGTTTTTTTGATAGTATAGAGAAAATAGTTTTAAAAGATGATTTGTTAGTTTTTTTATGAGTAAATAATGATTGACTTATTGATTTCTCTTATACAGATATAGTAAAAACATCTGGGCATAGTTGTTGAACAGTTGCAGGAGCTTATCTTATAGCACAAAAATGATTAAAAGCTTTATTTTGAGATGAATTACCAAATAGAGGACAAATAAAGGTTGAAATAAAAAAAGAACCAACAGATGATAATGCTTGAGTTATATGATGTGTGTTATCAAATATTACTTGAGCTACTACAAACTATGGTTTTTGATGAATTCCTACATGAGAATTTAATAGAAGAAATACTCTTTTTTATACTGTAAATATTGAATCTGATGTTAGATTTACTGATTTAATAACTTGAAAAAGTATAGAGGTAAATTATAGACCTTGAAGAATAGTAAATCCTATGAAAATTTTAAAAAGTGCAATATGACCTGATGCAACAGAATTTGATAAAAAAACTTTTCCTGTAAAATTTCAAAATATGGTAAAAACTATTTTTGAAAATTCAGATAAAGTTATTGATGTTAAGGAAGTGTAAATATTATTTATTTTAATTATTAAAAAATATGAAAGATTTTGTATATTGAATTTTATTACTTATTGTTTGAATTATTATTTGAGTAGTATTAAATATTAAATTTAATATAAATTTTTGACTTGATAATATATTAAGAAATTGAATAAGTTCTTGATTTGAAAAGTCAATCAAAGCTCCATCAAATATGATGAAAGAAACTTGAAATATGATGTGATTTTAATTTTAATTTTAATTTTTATTTAATATGCAACAATTTTATACTATTATAGCTATTTGATTTTGATGATTTTTATGAGCAATTTCTAGATATTCATTAACAAATTTAGTAAATACTACAATTCCTCATAATCATCTTTCTTATTGAACTTTTGCTTCAAATGTTATTTGAAGTTTGATTATATGAATTTTATTTTGAATTTTTGGTTTGATGTCAGTAAATATTTATTTAAAATCTTTTATAGTTACTGGTTTTTTATGAGCACTAACCACTTTTTCAACTTTTGCAATGGAATCCTTTTTCTTACTTGATGCTTGAAATTTTAAATATTTTTTAATTAATGTGTGATTAAATTTATTTTTTACAATATTTTTTGTATTTATTGGTTATTATTGATTTATATATTTGATAAAATTATTTGGAATTAATTATTAAAAATGACAAAAATCTTATTTGTATCAGCTTTATCTGCTGAATTAAAAATTGTGAAAGAAGAAATAAAAAAATTAAATTTTAAAAATATAGAAATTAGTTTTTTAGAATCTTGAATCTGAAATTATAATACTATTTTTAATTTGACTAAATTTTTAGAACAAAATAATAACTTTGATTTTATAATAAATATTTGAGTATGTGGTTATAGTTTTCATTCTATGCCTCTCCTTCAGGACTGGGAATTTAAAAAAGTAATTCAAATTTGAAGAATTAAAAATTTAGCTAATAATAAAGAAAAAATTATTCCAAATTTTTTAAATTTTGCTGAGATAGAAAGTATTGCTTGTAGTGAAAATATAGTATATAATAGTAGTGAAATAAAAGAAGAAAATTTTGTAGATATGGAAAGTTATTGATTTGAATTAGTAGCTGAAAAATATAATTTACCTAGAATTATTTTAAAAGTTCCAGTTGATGAAATTTGAGAAGAAACTAAAAAATTTGATTTTGTAAAAGCTAAAAAGTTTTTAAAAGAAAATATTGATTATAAGAAATTAATGAGTGAACTAGAGGAATTTTTAGAAAGTAAAAATTTAAATTTATTTGATAAAAAAGAAGAGAAATTAAAAAATAAAATTTTAACTTATTATAAGTGGACTTTTTCAGAAAAAGTAATTCTAGAAAAAGAAATTAATAAATTTTTAGTTTTAGAATTATGAGATATAGAAAAATTTTTTGAAGAAAATAAAAATTTAGATAAAAAAGAATTTTTAAAAAGATTAAAAAATATTATTTAAAAAAATTAAAATGGATTTATTTGTTTGTTGGGCAAATGTTTGAAGGAGTCAAGTTGCTGAGTGATTTGCTAAAAATTTATGAAAAGATGTTATATCTTGTGCTTCAGTTGAAGCAAGAAAGGAAAAATATAATTATAAACCAGAAAAAACAGTTACTGAAATTATGGATAATGAATATAATATTGATATTTCCAATCAAGTTGTTTATTATCCAAGTGATATAAAAAGATATTTAAATGAACTTGATAATATTTATTTTTTATTTAATCTAGAGAATGTCAAAAAGATTGATACTGATGTTTTAATTTATTGAAAAACTTTATGGAAATATCTTGATCAAATAGGAAAAAAATATTTTATTTTTGATATAGAAGATCCAGATAATAAGGATTTATCTAAAATAAAAGAAATAGTAAAAGAAATTAATTACCTTATAAATTGAACTATATATAATTAATGAAAAAAATTATTTTTTGATATGGCTCATTATTATGAGCTGAATGATGGAATAAAACTTTAAATAGAAAGATATATTCTAATGATTTAAAATATATTGAAGTTAAGTGATTTAAAAGAGTTTGGAATTATACAAATCCTATAATTTTTTTAGATGAACCTAAAAAAATATATTGATGAGTTTTTTTAGATATTATTGAAGATTCAAAGTCAATCTTAAATTGATATGGTTTAGAGGTTTCTGATTATGAATTTGAATTAATAAAACAAAGGGAAAAATGATATAAAATGTTAAATATTACAAAAAATATTATAAATCCATTAAAATGATATGAATATTTTACTTCATATTTAATTAATAAAAATAATAATAACTGATTGAATAATATTATTGCAAGAAAGTATGTGGATTTTGTTGAAGCAATAGTTAATAACTATTCAAAAGATTTTATTTTAAAATATAGAAAATCTACTTCTGTAATAAAATTTCATATAAAAGACTGAGATTATAAGTTTGTAGATAATAATATTAATAAAGCAACTTGAAGAATATGTTAATCTATATAGAAAAACAAGCAAAAGATTATCCTCAAACTGAGAAGATTTTGAAAAAATTTAAAAATTCTAAAATTTTGTGGATAGATAATTATAAAAATATTTTTGATAAAATTGTGGCTGGAAATATTAGTTTAAAGCCTTCTTTTATAGTTGCTAAATTAAATAGTGATTCTATAACTAAAGCACCAGATTGATATGGCCATAATAATAAACAAGCTTATTTTTTAAAAACAAGTTTAAATTGTGTTTTTGATTGTTCTTATTGTTTTTTAAAGTGAGCTTTTAAAAATGATATTCCTGTTTATTTTGTGAATTATGAGGATATAAAAAAGGGAATTTTAAATAAAATAAAAAAAATCCCCCTATCCCAACCTTTTTCCCTGAGGGAGAAAGGAGCAGAGCAGGATTATGAATTAAAATTAAAACAAAATTTAGATTATAAAGATAAAATTTGGTTTTATAGTTCTGATTATTCTGATATATTATGAATGGATAATATTTCAGGATTTTTATGAGAATTTGTAGATTTTTTTGAAAAATTTGATAATGCTATGATGGAAATAAGAACTAAATCAGCAAATATTAAACCTATTTTAGACTTATGATTTATTCCTAACAATACTAAATTTGCTTTTTCTTTAAATCCTCAGGAATTAATTGATAAATATGAAAAAGGCACTTCTAGTTTAGAAGATAGAATTAAGGCAGTAAATATTTTACTTGAAAAATGATATAAAGTATGACTTAGATTTTTACCTCTTTTGCCAGTAAAAAATTATAAAGAAATTTATTCTAAATTTGTAGAGTATATTAAAAAAGAAATTGATATATCAAAAATTAGTTCAACCTTTGTTTCAGGGCTTTTATATACAAAAAATGATTATAATAATATATTAAAAAAATATCCTAAACTTGATGTCTTATATAGATTAAAACAGCAAGATAATTTATTTATAAGAGAACCAAAAGAAATGAGAGATTTTTTTTATAATTTATTTAGTGAATTGGATAAAAAGTGTTTTATTTGTTTAGATGAAAAATAATGAAAAATATTTTAATAACATGAGATAGTAAGTGAATCTGAAAATATTTAAAAGATAATTTAGAAAAAAAATATAATATTTTTTGATATTCTAGAACAAATAATTTTGATTTAACTAAGTTTGAAACTTTTGAAAAAATTAAAAATGATATTTGAATTAATAAAATAGATATATTAATATTGAATGCTTGAATTTGAGAATTTTGAAAATTTGAAAGTTTGAATTTAAAAGATTTAGAGAATATAATAAATTTAAATTTGATAGCAAATATTAGAATATTGAAGTTTTTAGAAGAAAATATTAAAAAAGATACAAAAATTATTTTTATATGATCAATTATTTCAAAAAAATTTATGAAAGATGCAGCAGTATATCAAGCATCAAAATTTGGGATAAGATGATTAGCTTGATGATTGAAAAATGAATGAAAAAAAGTTTTTTTAATTAATCCTAAAATAGTAGATACAGATTTTCATAAATGAAAAGTAGAATTAAATAATAAATTACCAGAAACTAAAAAAGAGGACATTTTTAATGTAATTAATAGGATTATTATAGGGGAAGAAAATAGGTTTGAAATAGATTTATAAAAAAATAAAAAAAATATTTGTCAAATAAAAAAAATAATGATACAATTATTTTGCTTTAAAAAAATTGTGCACAAAAATATATTTTTTAAAGTTAATTTAAAGTTGAATATTATTATTCAATTACATTTTATATTTCTAATTTAAAAAAATTATGAAAAGAACAAAAAAAATTATTGCTACATGAATTTTAGCTACAGGTTTATTAGTTTCTACTAATGGTGTAAATGCATCTTTTACTTCTACTATGTCTTCTACTGCATCACAAATGCAAAATCAAGCAGGACAAATGCAAGAACAATGAGAAAAAATGCAAGAACAAACAGAACATAAAGTGAAAGAAATTAGAAATCAAGCAAAAGAAATGAGAAAAGAAGGAATTCAAAAAATAAAAGAAGAAAGAAAAGAATTTGTAAAAGAAACAAAAACTAATATTAAAACAAATATTAAAGATTTTAGAGATTCTTATAAAGAACAAATGAAAGATGCTTTTAAAAAAATTTCACCTGAAGTTAAAAAAGCATTAAAACAAACAAGAGATGAATTAAAAACAGAAGCTAAAGATTTAATTGCTAAAATGAAAAATAAATCACTTTCTTTTGCTGAAAAAGTACAAGCAAGAGAAGAATTAGAAAAATTAAGAGAACAAAAATTTGAACAAATAAAAAAAGACTTAGCAAATAATCCTCAAGCTTTAAAACTTGTAGAAATAAGAGAAGCAGTTTTTCAAAAAAATAAGGAATTAAGAGATTCTATTTCTGAAAAAAGAAAAGAATTTAGAGCACAAAGAAGTGCAATGATTGAAAAATATAAAGAACTAATAATTAAAAAAGTTTGAGATAAAATTGATAGAATGTCAGAAGCTAAACTTAAAAAATTAAATGAAAGATTGGCTAAAGTTTATAAAAAAGTTGAAGATAATAAAAGATTATCTGAAACTCATAAAACTAGACTTTTATCTATTCTAGAATGATTACAAGATACTATAAATGATAAATTAAGTATGTTAAATACATCTGATTCTGATACTAATGATATTTTAAATGAAGTTGTAGGACAATAATTTTTTAGAAAAACTAAGTGTAAAACTTAGTTTTTTTGTTAAAAAATTTGATTTATATAAAAAAATAAATAGTATATCAATAAGTATTGATATACTATTTATTTTTTTATTATATATTATTATGACTTTTTTGGAGAAATATAGTGAATCTGTTATGAGAATATTTTTTCTTACTATGTTTATGACTGCAATTGTAACTTACTGGAAAGTTGGTTATGACACTAATTATTTTATTAATTGGATGAAAACTTGGGGGATGGTAGCCATGATAGCATATACTTTTATGTGTTTTATATTTAGACCATTTTTATTTGAACCTTTAAAATTACAATGAAAGAAGAGACATATAACAGGTATGTTTTTACTTATAACTATTTTTACTTTTGTTTTTTCTTATAGATTTGATTGAGTGAATTTTCAAAATATAGATTTTTTAGTTTTAATAAAAAATTTCTGAATATTAACTCTTATTGTTTTTCCTGTTTGAATGTGATTAGCTGGACCTTTAGCAAAAGTTTTGACTAAGAATTTAATAAAATAATTCATAAAAAATGAAAAATATTATAGTTTTATGTAATTGAAATTCATGCAGAAGTCAATTAGCAGAAGCATATTTACAATTCTTTTGAAAAGAAAAATTTAATGTTGTAAGTGCTTGAATAAATCCCAAATGAATACATCCATTAACTATAGATGTATTAAAAGAAGATTGAATTGATTTTTCTAATAAAAAATCAAAACACATAAATGAATTTTTAGATAAAAAATTTGATTATATCATAACTGTTTGTGATAAAGCAAAGGAAAATTGTCCTTTTTTCCCTTGAAATTGAAAAAGGATACATAAATCATTTAAAGATCCTGATTCTTTCAAATGAAATTATGATGAAAAAATAAATTTTTTTAGAAAAATAAGAGATGAAATTAAAAATTTTTCAAAAGAATTTGTAATTAATAATTAAATAATTTATATTTTTAAAAAAATGAAAATGGAAACTATAAAAATCTTATGAACTGGTTGTGCTAATTGTAAAGTACTAGAAAGTAATGTAAAGACTGTTTTGCAAGAACTATGAATTGAAGCTAGTGTTGAAAAAGTAGAAGATATTCCTTCTATTATGGCTTATTGAGTTATGTGAACTCCTTGACTTGTAATTGATGAAAAAGTTATTTCATCTTGAAAAGTTTTAAGTACATGAGAATTAAAAGAAATTTTATCTGGAAATTCTAATCAAGAAAATAACTGAAATTCTTGATGTTGTTGTAATTGTGGGAACTAAAAAAATTTATATATTAACTCAAATTATTATGGAAAAAATGATATTAAAGGATTTATATCCTATTATGAAAACTCAGTGGTTAAAATCTGAACTAAAAGAAGATGTTAAATTAGATGATATTATAAATGCTTTTGTTGAAAAAATATCTCAAAAAGCAAAACTTATTGATATTTTTGATCATTATACTTGGTCAAAACAAACAAATCCTAATGCAAATATTTATGAAGGAATAATTGCAGCAAAAAATATTGTATTTTGTGGTTGAGTAGATATTGCTATTCCTGAAATGCTTGCAATCAAACCAAGAAGTATTTGATTTGCTGAATTTGAAGATAAATTTTTTATAACAATGCTTCAAGTTCCAAATCCAGAAAAAGTAAAAGAATTTGAAAAAATGATAAACTGAATAAAAGAAAATTTTATAAAATAATTTAAAAAAATGGCACATCATCATGATCATGGAATAGGTAGCTCTAATAAAAAGGGGCTATTTATTTCAATAATATTAAATAGTTTGATAGTAATAGCTGAATTTATTGGGTGAATAATATCTTGAAGTTTAGCTTTGCTTTCTGATGCAATACATAATTTATCTGATGTAATTTCTTTGATATTGGCTTACATTTGAGAATTGTTATGAAAGAAAAAAGGAGATAAAAAACATACTTTTGCTTTTAAAAGAGCTGAAGTAATTATTGCTTTTTTAAACTCAATAGCATTAGTTTTAATTTGATTTTACATTATATATGAAGCTACTCAAATCATATTATGAGGTTGAGATAAGATAGACACTTACATTATGATAGTTACTGGTTTAATATGATTTGCTGGTAATTTTGGTTCTTTGTTGTTTTTATTTAAAGAAAAAGATGATAATCTAAATAAAAAAGCAGCTTATTTGCATATATTTTTTGATGCAATTTCTACTTTTATAGTAGTGATTTGTTGAATTATTATTTATTTTACAAATTGGTATTTACTAGACCCTATTGCATCTATTGTTATTTCTGTATTTGTTATCAAATCTTGATATGAATTATTAAAAGACTCTTTACATATTCTTATGCAATGAGCTCCTGAAAATGTGGATGTTGATAAAATTAATGATTATTTAACAAAATTAAATTGAGTAAAAGAAGTTCATGATTTACATATTTGGAGTATTGATTCAAATGATATATTTTTAAGTTCTCATTTAGTTGTTGATAAAAATATTAATAAAGATGAGCTTATAAAGCAAATCAATAGATATTTACATGATAACTTTGAAATTCATCATACTTCTTTGCAATTAGAAGAGGAAAAATGTAGTTAATTTATTAAATAAATTTAAAAATGTTACACAAACTAAACAAAAATCTTTCAAAAAATATGATAGCTTATACCTTCTTAGCTATCATTTCTTGATTAATTTTATGAAAAATATTTGATTTAACTTTTTTGTCTAAACTAGTTTTGCCAATTGTTTTTTTATTGATTTATCCAATGATGATAAATCTTTCTTTAACAGCTTTAAAGAAAATAAAATGATCTAGCAAGCCACTAGTTGAGGCAATGTTTGTAAATTTTCTATTTGCACCAATACTTATGTATTTTTTAACTTATATATTTTGATTGGATCCTAAAATATCAATTGCATTGATGTTGCTTGCATTGTCTCCTGCTTCAAGTATGGGTCTTGGTTATATTGGTTTAGCAAAATGAAATATGCTTACATGAGCAATAATAGTTGCTTTTGCTTTTATATCTTCTATTTTTGTTTATCCACTTGCTTGTCATTATCTTGCACTATGATCAAATATACAAGTTCCTATTTCTCTTATATTAAAAAATTTATTATTGATTTTGATATTACCTCTTATTTTATGAATAATAACTAGGGAATATATAGAAAGAAAACATTGATGAGAAAAATTTAAAGAAATTAAACATATTTTTTCTACAATTACCTTAATAGCTTTGTATTTACTTATATTTGTTATTTTTGCTTCAAAAGCAGATTTAATAATTCAAAATTATAAAAATATTTTATTATTATTGCCAGTTGCTGCTTTATTTTATAGTTTTTTAGTTTTAATATTATTATTTGTAAATAAAAAAATATTTAATTTTGAATATGGACATCATCAGTCAGTTATTTTTACTTCTGTTGCAAAAAATATTGCATTAACTATTGCTATTTTGATAGCTGTATTTTGAAAAGAATGACAATATTTAGCTGTATTTCCAGCAATAATGTCTTTATTTCAAGCACCATTTTTGATGATTTATTTAAAATTTAGTCCCAAAATAGAAAAATGGTTTAGTTTGAAATAAATTTTAATTTATAAAAAAATAAAAATGGACATATTTTACCCCCTACAAGCATTAGCTGATTATTTCACTTATAATTTATTTAGTTTAACTGCTTGAACACATCTAGCTAATTCAGTAAATTTCTTTATTTATGATACTACAAAAATAGTCTTATTGCTTTTGGCTATTACTCAAATAATGAGCTTTATAAATGTAGTTTTCCCAGTAGAAAAAATTAGAACTTTTTTAGCAACAAGAAATCTTTATTGATTTGAATATTTCTTAGCTTCAATTTTTGGAGCTATTACTCCTTTTTGTAGTTGTAGTTCAATTCCTCTTTTTGTAGGTTTTTTAAAATGATGAATTCCTCTTTGAGTTACATTTGCATTTTTAATTACTTCTCCTCTTGTAAATGAAGTTGCAATAGCAGTATTTTTGTGAGTTTTTTGATTAAAAGTTACAGCAATTTATATGATTTCTTGAATTGTTTTGTGAATGCTTGGATGATATATCATCTGAAAGCTAAAAATGGAAAAATATGTTGCAGATTTTATTTGGAATATAAATGTGGATAATGCTATTCAAGTAGAACAAGTAAAAAAATCTTGGAAAGAAATCTGGAAAGAGTCTTCAAAAGAGTGATTAGCTATTACAAAAAAGATTATACTTTATGTGTTGGTTTGAGTTGCAGTTGGTGCCATAATTCATTGATATGTCCCAGAATGATTTTTTCAAACATACATCACAAAAGAAAATCCATTTGCAGTGCCTTTGTCAGTTATTTTATGAATACCAATGTATGCAAATGCAACCTCAATTATCCCAATTATGCAATCATTAGTTGATAAATGAATCCCTCTTTGAATGGTTCTTGCATTTATGATGGCAGTTGTTGGACTTAGTTTTCCTGAATTTCTTATTTTGAAAAAAGTGATGAAATTAAGATTATTATTTACATTTTTTGGTCTAGTATGATTTTTTGTAATTATACTTTGATACTTTTTTAATATTGTTCTATAATTAAGCATTTTGAATATTGATTTATTAAATAAATAAATATAATAAATAGGGAATATTTTATATATTAATTTAAATAATTATGTGGACATTAAAAACTAAATGAGAGGAAATTATATTTGATTCTCCTGAAACTATTGTAGAAAAAGTTTCTAAATTTTCTAAAATAACTTGATGGATTTTAATTATTTTATGATTAGTATGAATATTTTTACCATCTTTTATGACTATTGCAACTTTAGGTTTTGTTGCTTATTTAATGATTTTTGCTTGAATAAGTATATTTTCTTTTACTTATCTTTCTAACAAAAAAGATTGGCTTGGTTATCTTAAATGATTTGTATTACTTTTTTCTTGAATTTTTATTGTAATAAAACCTGAACTTTGAATACAAGTTTTATGAATAATTTTTATTTTTTATTTTTTTATAGATTGATTTATAAATTTATTATTAGCTTCAGCTGCTTGATTTAAAAATTGAGCTTGGATATGGTTTATAAATGCTATTTTACTTTTTTGACTTGGTGTGATTTTTATATATAGTTGGGGTAGTGATTTAGGGCTTTTAATTTGAATTTTTGTATGAATTAGTTTGTTTTTTGATTGAATTTCCTTACTTATGACTTGAAAAATTTTTAATAAATTTTTAAAAAATTAGTTTATTTTAATAAAAAAAAATAATATGCATTTAAAAAGATGATTAATAAATAATTTACAATCTGAATTAGCTAGTTGAAGTAGAGTTAGTTTTGATGAAACTCAAAGCTTAATTCAAAAAACATTTTTATGGCTTGCTTTAATAACTGCTATAGTTTTTGCTTCTTGATATTATATTTTGGGATTATTAAATTCTTGAATTATCTCTTCAGGACAGTATACAATATCTTTTTGGATTAGTGCTATTTTAGGACTTATTCTTGTTATTGCTATAACTTGGTGATATCAAAAAATGAATTATGCTACATTAGCAATTATAGCAATTTTATTTGCTGTTTTAGAATGAATTTGAATAGCTTGAATTCTGGCAATTTATGATTCATCTTCTATTATTAATGCTTTTGCTTGAGCTTCATTATTATTTGTACTAATGTCATTATATTGATATTTTACAAAAACTGATTTAACTAAATTTTGAACTATATTGATAGTTGGATTGATATCTATTATTATTTTAACTTTGATTAATATATTTTTTATACATTCTAGTTGATTTGATTTAGCTTTATCAATTATTGGATTGTTAATATTTTTAGGTCTTACAGCCTGGGATTTACAAATTTTAAAACAAATGGCTCAAACTTGAGATAAAAGATTAGAAATAGTTTTTTGAATAAGTTTATATCTTGATTTTATTAATATATTTCTTGAATTATTAAGCTTATTTTGAAATTCTAAAAGATAATTAATATAAAATAATAATTCTTATGAAAAAATCTTGTACAAATATAAATTTAATAATACCATTTTTGAAAACTATTTCTGATGAAAATAGATTAAAAATTTTATGTTATTTAAAAAGTGGGGGTAAGTGTGTTTGTGAAATAGTGGATTTTATGCAAATTCCTCAAAACCTTGTTTCTCATCATTTAAAAAAACTTAGAGATGAAGAGATTGTTATTTCAAAAAAACAATGATTAAATGTAAAATATTCTATTAATCATGAAAAAGTTGATAAATATTTAGAAAATTTTAATGATTTATTTTTATCCAATGAATACTCAAAAAATTAAAATATCATCTGTAAAATCATTAAAATGATTAACTGATATAATCCCTATTTTAGTAGGGATTATTTTGCTTGTAAGTATTATAAATAATATAGTTCCTAAAAGTTTTTTTAATAAAATATTTATATGAAATATTTTTGCAGATTCTTTTATATGAGCCTGATTATGAAGTGCTTTAACTTGAAATCCAATTACTTGATATATTTTGTGAAAATGATTTTTAGATAATTGAATAAGTTTGGTAGCAGTAACATCTTTTTTAGTAGCTTGGACAACTGTTTGAATTGTTCAACTTCCTGCTGAAAGTTTGGTTTTATGAAAGAAATTTGCTATTTATAGAAATGTTTCTGCATTTTTTATGGCAATTTTAGTAGCAATAATCACAGTTTATATTTATAATTTTATAAAATAATGACAACCAAAAAATCAAATTATTGAAAGTGGTATTTTTTAGCTATTGTAATTATTTTATATTTAGTTATTTTCTTTTTTGATAAAAAGATATTTTTAAATATTTGGTATAGTTTTTATAAACTAATGTTTAGCATTATACCAGTATTATTTTTTGTATTTATTTTAATGTTTTTAGTTAATTATTTTGTTAGTAATGAAATATTAAAAAAATATATGTGAGAAGAATCTTGATTGAAATGATGGTTTATAGCTATTTTTGGTTGAATTTTATCAGCTTGACCAGTTTATGCTTGGTATCCTTTGATGGAAGATTTACAAAAAAAGTGAATAAAAAATAGATATTTAGCAAGCTTTTTATATAATAGAGGCATTAAACTACAATGGGCTCCTGTATTAATATCTTATTTTGGCTTTAGTTATTCAATAATATTATTGTTAATTATGGCATTATTGTCAATTCCTCAAGGACTTATTGTAGAAAAATTATCTAAAAACTAATAAAATAAATTATGAAAGATATAATTTATAATATATATAAAACTTTATTTAAATGATTTATAATTGAAAAAGATTATAATATTTTAAGTAAACTTAAAAATGATGGAGTAACTCAATTGATGATAATTAAAAAATCATGGATTTTTGGTTTACTTATTTCTTGGGTTTTATTAGTAACTGTAACTATAGGTATTTTTAATATAATAGCTATATATGATTTATCAGTTTTTATAAAAACTAGTATTTTACTATATATCATTATTTGAATAATAATATATAGTATTGTATCTTTGATTTTAAATAGTGTTTTATTTTTAATTCATTTTAAGAGGACATATTGAAATCTGAATGCAACTAAAGATATTGATTCAGTTATAAATGAAGTAAAGATAGGAGATAAATTATTTAAGAAGTTTTTTTCAAATGTTACTATAAATATATTTATATTTATATTTGCTACTATTTTTTATGTTTCTATTATTATATTTTTATATTCTTATTGAAAAATAGGTTGAGTAAAAGAAATATTTTTTGTTGTTTTAAATATATTTTTATTTATTATTCAAATATTATTAATGAATCATTATAGAAGAAGAATGATAAATTTTGATATGACTTATGATATGGTTATACCATGAGAAATGTTTTTTATAAGTCAAAAATGATTTATTTCAGAAGTAAAAACTATAGAAGCAGACATTATAAGGACTATTGATTGAAAATATGGAGATAATTTTTTGTATGGTTTTCTTGATTTAGGAACTATAGAAATAATTACTATATGATGATTGGAACAATTATGAACAATTGATATGACATTTATAAATAAACCAGAAGAAACAGCTATAAATATAAAAGATATATTATTATCTTCTAAAAAAACTTGTAGTAATTCTTATTTACAAAAAATAATTAATAAATTGGATATAAAATGTTCTGATGTAGATAAAATTGAAGTAAAAGAAAAGATTAGTAAATACTTACATGATAATGAATCAGAAGAGAGAAAAAATTTTGAATTAATGGATTCTGCATCAAAAAAAGATTTTGAAGAGGTATTTGAATTATATTATAATATTAAAAAATAATAATGAAAAAAAGTTTTTGATTATGGAGTGCTGTTTTTTTAGGTATTTGATCAATGGTATGAGCTTGAATTTTTGTTTTACTTGGTGAAGCTTGAGATATTGCATGAAATTTAGTATGGATTTCTTTTATTTTATGATGAATTATTGCTCTTTTAAGTTGATATTCTTTGGCAAAATTAGCTAGTTATTACCCTAGTAGAGGGGGAATTGTAGAATATTTAGTTCAATGTTATTGAGAATGAATTTTTTCTTGAACTATATCAATTTTATTTTATTTTGCAGCTTTAGTTGCTCTTTGAATGGTTGTAAAAACTTTTTGAACTTATAGTTCTGTAATGTTTTGATTGGATCCAAAGATTTATACAAATATCTTTTCAATATGAATTTTAATTATATTTGTTTTAATTAATTTGATTTGAAGTTCTTTAGTTGCAAAAAGTGAAAATATTATAGTTATTATAAAATTATCTATAATAATAATTTTTTCAGTAGCTATTAGTTTTTTTATAAAACCTGAATTATTAGAAATTGTTAAAAATTATCATATTTTAAATATATTTTCAGCTATTTGATTAACTTTTTTTGCTTATGAAGGATTTAGAGTAATTACAAATACTGCTGAAGATATGGAAAATCCATGACAATTAATGTTAAAGTCAATGACTATTGCTATAATTTTTGTTATGTTTTTATATATTTTTGTAAGTATTGCTGTATTTTGAAATTTACCTTTAGATGAAATTAAAAAAGCTAAAGATTATGCTTTAGCTGAAGCAGCTAAGCCAGTTTTTTGACAAATATGATTTACTATAATGGCTATAGCAGCTTTAATTTCAACTTCTTCTTCTATAAATGCAAATTTATATGCTGTTACAAATGTTACTTATGATATGGCTAAGAATGGGCAACTTCCTAAAAAATTTAAAACTTGAGTTTTTCATAGTACAGAAGGTTTAATTATAAGTAGTATAATTATTTCTATATTTATATTATTTTTTAATTTATGAGCAATTGCTAGTATATGAGCAATTGCAATGCTTTTTATACATTTATTAGTCCATATAGGGCATTTATTTGTTATAAAAAATACAAAAGCATCAAAAATATTAATTTATTTTGCAATTATAACTATTTCAATAACTATTTATTTAGCTTATAGTTATACTTCTAAATATATAAATAATATATGATATTTATTTACTTGAAGTTTAATTTTTGCTTTTTTAACAGAGATTTTTTTAAGATTGTTTACAGGAAGAGTTATTAAAAAACAAATTAATAAAAAATTTTTATGAGTTTTTTAAATTAAAATTTTGACAAAAATTAGTTTTTGGAATATTATATCAACAAATATTGATATAATATTTTTTTTATATTTTTAATTTTGTTTAAATGAATAAGAAAATATTTTTATTTACTTTATTATTATTTACATTATTTAGCTGTTCTTCTAATAATGTTGAGTATACAAGTATTGATGATTATCAAAAAACTTATAAAGTAAATTCTTGATCTATTTCTTCTGATGATAAATATGTTTGAGTTTTGGAATCTAAAAATAATGCAATGCTTAGTTTTAAGATGCCTTGAAGAATTGTAGACTTATACCATAAAGAAGGGGATTTTGTTAATGCATGAGATTTATTATGAGTTTTGGATGGTAATGAAATAAAAACAAAATATACTACAACATTAAATATGATTAATTCATTGAATAATTTATATTCAAGTACTAAAAAAGCATTTGATTCACAAATTGAAGCAATGCAAGAAAAAGTAAAACAAGTTGAATATGGTGTTCAATGAGTACAAAGTTGAGCTATAGATACTAAAAATATAACTGATGAAAGTTTAATTACTATAGATAAAAAGATAAAACAAGCAAAACTTTGAGTTGAAACAGCAAAAGAAGCATTAGATAATTTGAATTCTATTTTTAAGCAAAATGAAGAAAATGTATATTTAAATAGTAAAACTGCTATGGCAAATAGTAAGATTTTATTAAATAATCTTTTAATTTTTTCAGATCAATTATTTTCAATCTCAGAAAAGAATAAATATACAAATAAACAATTTGATAGTTATTTAAGTGCTAGAGATTCTAATCTAAAGAATGAAATAAAAAATGATTGGCCTATTTTAAATGATAAAAAGAATAAATGGCAAGAAAAAACAGATAAAT
Source organism: Candidatus Altimarinota bacterium (assembly GCA_027019405.1). Lineage (GTDB taxonomy): Bacteria > Patescibacteriota > Gracilibacteria > BD1-5 > UBA6164 > JALUWO01. The sequence goes on from JALUWO010000206.1 coordinate 32,299, forward strand.
TACTTTTTGATATTAATAATTCAAGTGATTTATTATCTGATGAGGATTTAAAGAAAAGAATTTATGAGAATTTACAAGAGACTAAAGATTTATTAATAAGTTCAAGAGAATTATTTTCTAAAATTTATTCTGCATTAGATGATTCTATTCCAAATACACATTTTACTCAACAAACTATCAATTCTTATAAATCTAAAGTAACAACATTTCAACAAAATATTGAAAAAGCACTTTTAACTACACAAGGAAACTTTTTGTTATGAGTAAAATGATCAATAGAAGCTATTCAAAATCTTAATAAACAAAAAGAAATGAAACTTGATTTAGCTCAAAAAAAATATGAATTAGCTCAAAGTCAACTTAATACAGTAAAGCAAATGTATAAACAAGCACAGGCAACTGTTCAATGAAAAATTAATCAAGTAAATACTAAATTAAATGTTTCTAAAAAACAATATGAAGAAATTAAAAAATGATTACAAGCTTTAAAAGAAAAAGAAAAAGCTCAATTAAGCCAAATTTCTACACAAATAAATCAAGTAAAATGAAATAAAAATTTAGCAGCAGTTGATTTATGAAATATTAAATTATATGCACCATATAGTTGAGTTATAACTAAAAAAATTGCTGATGTAGGACAAGTTGTATGACCTGGAAGACCTATATATTCAATTTCTGATCCAAAACAAATAAAATGAGTTTTTTATATTCCTGTAGAAGATGTAGAAAAAATAAAAAAATGACAAATAATAATTATTGAATGATTAAATAAAACATTAACTTGAACTGTATCTGTCATATATCCTTCAGCAGATCATTTAAGTAAAAAAATTCCAATAGATGTAGATATTAAAAGTATTCCTAAAAATTGGAAATTATGAATGTTTATAACTGGTTATTTGGCAAATTCAAAATTTACTTGATTGGTTATTCCTCAAAATTTTATATATTATGAATACTGAAAAGCATATATATATAAAAGTAATGATGGGAAAAAATATAAAAAAACATATATAAAATTATGAAAATGTAATGATGATTTTTGTATTGTTAAAAAATGATTAGAAAAAAATGATATTATAAAGTAAAAATATTAATTTAATTTATTAATAAATAAAATGATTAAAAAGTTTGCACAATTTTGGATTGAAAATTCAAAAGTAACAATAGTTATGATTCTTGTTATTATATTATGAGGTATTTGATCATATTTAATAATTCCAAAGCAATATAATCCTGATATACCTGTTCCTGCATTTAGTATAATTATTCCATCACCTTGATTCTCTGCTAAAGAAGTTAGAAATTTAGTGGTTGAACCTTTAGAAGATAAGGTTTCTGAAATAAGATGAATGGATCATATTTATTGAATTTCAAATAAAGATTATTGAGTTGTAACTTTACGTTTTAAAGTTGGATTTAATAAAGAAGATGCAACAACTTTGTTATATAACAAAATATTTGAAAATGCTGATAAAAAACCATTGTGAGTAAAAGATCCAATAATAATGAAAATGGATCCAGATGATTTTCCTATATATAATTTTGCAGTAATTAATAAAAAATGAGGTGATAATATAAAATTAAGAAAAATAGCTTATGATTTATCAAATAAATTAAAATTTATAAATGGAACTAGTGTTTTTTATATAGCTTGATGAGATAAAGATAATTTAAATATTTTATTAGATTTAAAGCAAATAGAAGCAAAGAATATAAATATAATGCATGTTTATAATATTATTAAATCTAATAATATTGTTTTTCCTTGATGAGATTTAAAATTAGATAAAACTGAAAGTTCTATTACTATTGATTGAAATATAAATTCACTAGATAAATTAAAAAAACTTGTTGTATGAAATTATAGATGAAAACCTGTATATTTATGAGAAGTAGCTAAAATATTTAGATGAGTAGCTGAGAAAAATAATTATCAATTTTTAACAAAGAAGTCATCTACTGGAAGTTTAAGTTCTTATAGTGCTGTTTATGTATGAATAGCTAAACAAAAATGAGTTAATTCTGTAAAATTAACTAAACAAATAAAAAATCAATTATTTAAAATAGCAAAAACTTTACCAGAAAATTATAAAATTGTTGAGGTTGCAGATCAGTGAGTTGTTGCTAAAAATGCAACAAATTCATTATTATTAAATTTAGTAGAAAGTATAATTATTGTATTTATAGTTTTGTTATTTTATTTATGAAAAAAAGATGCAATAAATAATGCTGTTGCTATACCTATTACTTTATTAGCAGTTTTTTTAGTTGCTTTAATTGTACATGATAATATAAATAGAATTGTTCTTTTTGCTTTAGTATTAGCATTATGAATGTTAGTAGATAATTCTACAGTTGTTATTGAAAATATTGCTAGACATATAAAACTAAGAGATAAAAATACAAGTATAAAACAAGCTATACTTAATTGAGTATGAGAAGTTTGAACAGGTGTTACTTTAGCTACTATTACAAGAATTTTAGCACTTGTCTCAATGTTTTTTGTTACTTGAATGATCTGACAATATATGTGATGAGTCCCTAAATATGTTGTTATTGCATTAATTATATCATTATTTGTAGCTTTTAGTATTAATCCATTTTTAGCATATCATTTTTATAAAGGAGAGAAACTTAAAAAGAATTTAGAAAAAGAAGAAGAACAATTAGAAGAAAAGAAAACAAAATTAGTTTTAAAATATGAAAAAATGATGTGATATTTTTTATCTAAATCATGAAAAACTAGAAGAAGGACTTTTAAGATAATTTTTTGGGCAAGTTTGATTTTTATAGCATTTTTCTTTTCTGCTATTTGAGGTTTTAGAATGTGAATGCTTCCAAAAGACAATAGAAACCAAATATATATATGGCTTGATTGAGAAAATAATTGGACAGTTAAAAAATCAAAAGAAGTTGCAGACTATACAAATAACTTATTATCTTCATATTATTATGATAATTGTCAGAAAAAAAATAAAGATTTATGTATAATTAAAAATGTTGATTATTCAGTGTGAATTGCTCCTATAATTGATTTTGCAAATGCATTTAGGTGAGTTACTTCTAGAAAAATGCCAAATCAAGTTTCTCTTAGAATAAATTTATTAGATAAAACTAAAAGAGATTTATCTAGTATTGATTTTACAACTAAGCTTAGGCCTTATATTGAAAAAAAATTATGGTCAAAATATCCAGATGTTAAAATAAGAGTATTAGAAGATCCTGCTTGACCTCCAGTTAGAAGTGCATATATGTTGAAAGTAGAATGAAAAAGAGATATTCCATATAAAAATTTAGAGGTATTAGCTCAGTATCTTAGAAAAAATTTAGAACCAATTTTAAAGAAAGATAATGTAGTTGATTTATATACAACTGTAGATACAAAAAAAACAAATTATAAGATAGAAATAAATCATCAATTATTATCTTCTTATTGATTAAGTGTACAGCAAGTAGCTTATACAATATATAATATATTTAAATGAATGAATGTAGATCTTATTCATGATAAACATGTAAAAGAACCTATAAATATTTATTTAAGTGTAAAACCAAAACAAAAATATGTTGCAAATATATTTAATAATATAAGTTTTTTAAATAAAAAATGAGCTAGAATTTATTTAAAACAATTTGCAAAAGTTGTTCCTGTTGAAGTATGACATAAAGAATATAGTGAAGATAAGTATAGAAGTGTATATATTTATTGAGAAATTGATCATAATTCAATATTTTATTCAGGATTACATACAACTATGGCTTTAAAAAATAATAAGTTTTGGCACCATGATTTTAAAGTTATTAGTTGGAATTTATATGAGGTTAATATAAAATCTTTAAAAGATTGAGAAGTATATAAAATATCTTGGGGATGAGAAAGAAAATTAGCATTAGATACTTTTAGAGATTTATGAATAGCTATGCTTATGGCATTATTAGCAATTTATTTCTTAATGGTTGCTCAATTTAAATCATTTAGAATTGCATTAGTTGTAATGATGACATTTTTATTATGATTATTTTGAATAATTCCTTGATTTAGTTTAGAATATTTTTTAAATGATGTTTATTTTACTTCTCCTTGTATGATTTGATTGATAGCTTTAGCATGAATAGTGGTATGAAATGCAATAATACTTATTGAATATTTAAATGTATTATTGAATAAATGATTATCAAAATGAGATGCTTTGATAAATGCTGGTAGTACAAGAATGAGAGCAATTATTATAACTTCTTTAACAACAGTATTATGATCTCTAACTATCTTATGAGATCCTGTATGGTGAGGTCTTTGATGGTCAATTGTATGGTGATTATCAGCATCTGCATTATTAACATTAATTGTTATACCTATATTTTTATATGATAATATAGAATGTAGAAAAGTAGATACTTCTTGTAAAATAGATGAAGAAATTCCTATGTAAAATGAAAAACTTATTAAATAATTTATTTAATAAGTTTTTTTATTTTTATATATTTTTGATTTTTTGATAAAAAACATATAATTGTAAAAATAATTTTATTAGTATTAAAAAATGAGGCATGAATTTAATTTGGGATATAAATAATAGTATAGCAATTTATTTAAATAATTTTGTTACAAATAATCATTTAGAAAAAATAATTGGATATTTTTCAGATGCTCCTATCTTTTTTTTACCTGTATTTTTGCTTTGAGCATGGTTATATTGGACTTTTAAAGAAAAAAATAATAAGCAAAAAGAAAATATTTTATTTATTTTTTACTCAGTAGTTGTTTGATTGATTTTAAATACTTTTTTAAAAATATTTATTTTTGAACATAGACCAGAATGAATTATAAAACCTATTTTAGCTCATGTTCCAGATAATAGTTTTCCATCTGATCATGCTACAGTGAGTTTTTCTTTTTTATTTGCTTTGTATGCATCTTGATATAAAAAGACTTTTTGGTTATTTTTACCTTTTGTTTTATTGATGAATTTTTCAAGAATAGCTGGAGGAATACATTGGTTTTTTGATATATTTGTATGATTTATTTTATGAGTTATTGCTGTTATTATTGTATTTAAAAATACTAAAAATAAATATATTTTAAAGTTAAATGAATTTATTTTAAAGGTTATGAGTTTTATTAAATTATAAAAATATATGGAATTATTACATGAAGTTATAAATTGGATAGTTAGTATAATAGGTCATATGTGATATATATGAATATTTATATGAATGTTTTTAGAAAGTAGTTTTTTCCCTTTTCCATCAGAAATTATTATGACTCCTGCTTGATATCTTGCTTTTAAGTGAGATATGAATTTATATATAGTTATAATTACTTGAATATTATGATCATTGTCATGAGCATGGTTTAATTATATTTTAGCATCAAGATTTGGTAGAAAATTTTTATCTAAATTTATTTCTGAAAATAAAATAAAAAAGCTTGATGATTTTTTTGATAAACATTGACATATAAGTACATTTACTTGAAGGCTTATTCCTTGAATAAGACAATATATTAGTTTTCCTGCAGGACTTTCAAAAATGTCAGCATTAAAATTTAGTGTATATACTTGATTATGAGCTTGAATTTGGGTTATTGTTTTAACTTTATTAGGTTATATATTAGGGAAAAATCAGGATTTAATAAATCAATATTTAAAACAGATTACTATTATTACATTAATTTTAATATTTGTCTTAATTTTTATTTATTATATATTATATAAAAAGAAAAATACTAAATAAAAATATACTTTTATATGTTTGATTATATTATACATTTATATGTAACACATACTATAATATTTTATATATTTTTAGTAGTACTTGTTATTATAGAATGACCAATAACAATTTTGACTATAAGTTTATTGGCTCCAAAAATAGGTATAAATTTTATAGAAATTTTTATTTTAGCTTTTATTTGAGATTTTGTTTGAGATTTATTATATTATTTTGCTTGAAAATTTTCTAAAAATAAAATAATAAAGAAAGATTTTAAAGTAATAAAAAAAATAGAAGATAAATTAAAAAAGAAAAGTTTATTAGATGAAATGATCATAATAAAATATACTCCTCCTATTACAAGTATAGGATTGTTTTATTTATGATATATAAATACTAATTTACAGAAATTTTTAAAGAATTGATTTTTTTTATCTACTTTTTCTGCTGTAATAGTAACAAGTATAGGTTATAATTTTTGATATTTATTTAAGGACAATAATAATTTTTTATTATTTATTACTTTTATTTTTATAAGTTTTGTAGTTTTTTATTTTTTATTTAGAAAATTAACAAACTTTATTATTAAAAAGATTTATGAATAAAATTCCTAAAAAAATTCATTATATATGGTTTTGAAAATGAAAAAAGCCAGAATGATTTAATAAAATTTTAGAATCTTGGAGAAATAAGTGTCCTGATTATGAAATCATAGAGTGGAATGAAGATAATTTTGATATATCACAGAATTATTATTGTAAAAAATTTTATGATAAAGGAATGTATGCTTTTGCTTCAGATTATGCTAGAATAAAAGTTTTATATGAGAATTGATGAATTTATCTAGATACTGATATGGAAATATTAAAAAATTTAGATTGATTTTTGAATGAAGATTTTTTTATTTGATTTCAAGATGTATTCAGTATTTGAGCATGAATTATATGAAGTATAGAGAAACATAAGTTTTTGAAAAATATATTAAATATTTATGAAAATAAAAAAACTAGGATTATTATTCCAAATTTAATAACAGGACTATTAAAAAAGAAATATAATCTTAAAAAATATAATGATAATATACAAAAACTTAATAATATAATAATATATCCAAAACATTTTTTTTATCCATATGCATATTATGAAGATAAAAAGAATATGATTATTACTGATAAAACATATACTATACATCATTATGATGCTACTTGGTTACCAAAGATTATAACTAATATTATTTTTCCAATTATTTGATTTTTTGTTTGAATAAAATTGAGAAAGATTAAGAAATAATATTAATAATTTTATTTTTTTATATAATTTTATATGTTTGATACTAATTTATTACTAATATGATTATTATTTAGTTCAGTAGGTATGTGATATTTTATTTATTGAAAAAAAGATCAAAATTATATAGCCTTGACTTCTTGAATAATTTTGATGGTTTTTCCATATTTTATTACTAATATTTATTACCTAATAATTTTATGAGTAATTTTCTTGATTATACCTTTTATAATAAAATGATAAAAAAATGAATAAAAAAATAACATTATTTGAAACTGTTTCAATTTGAGTTTGAGGAATGGTCTGAGGATGAATATTTGCTGTATTATGAGAAGCAATTTTATTAGGACATTCTGCTACTCCTATTGCTTTTGCTATTGCTTGAATTATAGCAATCTTAACTTCATATTCTTATGCCAAATTATCAGTAAAATATCCTTCTGAATGAGGGACAGTTACTTTTTTGTTTAAATGATTATGAAATAATTTTTTTACAAAAAGTTTAAATCTTATTTTATGGTTTAGCTATATTGTAACTATATCTCTTTATGTATTAGCTTTTGGTTCTTATTGAGCAACATTTTTTCCTAAAGATTTTATGAATTATGAATTATTGAAGCATATATTACTTACTTTTGCAATATTGTTTGTAGTTGTAGTAAACTTATTTAATGCAAAAGTAATTGCTAAATTTGAATTTTATATTGTATGAATAAAAATTTGAATTTTGTTTTTAATATTATATTTTTGATTTTGATATATAAATCCTAGTCATTTTTCTGATATAGCAAAACATGATTCTTTTTCAATTATTGTTGCTTGAATGATTATATTTGTTGCTTATGAGTGATTTGAACTTATTGCAAATTCAGCAAAAGATGTAATTAATCCAGAAAAGAATTTACCTAAGGCATATTATATATCAACTATATGAGTTACTATTTTATATGTTTTGATTGCTATTTTAACTGTTTGAACTTTATCTGAAAGTGTCATAGTAAAAACTAGTGATTATGCTTTAGCTGAAGCAGCAAAACCTGCTTTATGAATATTGTGATTTAAATTAGTTTGAATTGCTGCAATATTAGCTACTTTATCAGCTATAAATGCAACAATTTATTGAAATGCCAGACTTTGATATAGTTTAGCTATTGATAGAGAATTGCCTCAATATTTTTCAAAGAAGATATTTGATGATTCATATTTTTGAGTTATTATATTAGGTGTATTATCTGTTTTTATGGCAAATTTGATTGATTTATCATCTATTGCAATTATTGCAAGTATTTGATTTTTATTGATTTTTTCATTTGTAAATTTAGCTGCATTAAGAATTCATAAAGAGATAAATGCTAATATTTACATTACTTTTTTTTCTACTGGAATTACATTTTTAGCTTTATTTATTTTGTTGTATAGAACTTATAATTCAAATCTATTAGCAATAATAATTTTTATATTTTTTATATTATTTGCATTGTTATTTGAAGCTACTTATTGAAAAACTAAAGATGAACATTTGAGTATGCTTAGAAATATTAAAAATAAATTTAAAAATACTATAATTAATATACTTAAATAGATTATATTAGAATTATTAAAATAAATTTTACAAGTAGAAAATAATTTTAAAGATTGATTTTTATTTTTAAGGAATATAATTTAGTTAAATTATTTAATTAAATTATATAAAAATATGAAAAAATATATTATAGTATTTATTGCTAGTTTATTTCTTTTTAGTTGTGGTTCAAATATAAAGCTAGATAATCAAAAAAATAATACTTGAGCAAAAAATCAAGTAAATAAACAAGTAAATGAGAAAAAAGTTTTAGAAAAAACTGGTAGTGTTGAAAAAGTAAATAGTGGAGCAATTGAATTAACTCCAGATGATGAAAAAATGATAAATGATTTATTAAATTTTTAAACTTTATTTAAACTAAAAAGTTATTATATTAACAATAATATAATAACTTTTTTATTATGAAAATACTTGTTGTTGAAGATCATCCAAAATTAAGAGAAAATATTATTAAATTTTTAAAGATTTCTGGTTATATTGCAGAAGGAGCTTTTAATTGAGAAGAAGCTTTAAAAAAGATATCTTTAAATAAATATGATATTATCATACTTGATGTAAATATGCCTATAATGTGAGGTAGAGAACTTATGAAGAAATTAAGAGAAAAATGAGATAATATACCAGTTATAGCTCTTACTTCAAATTCTATGCTTGATGATAAACTTGAAATGTTTAATCTTTGAGTTGATGATTATTTAACTAAACCTTTTGAATTTAAAGAATTAGATGTAAGATTAAAAGCAATTTTAAAAAGAAAAGATAAGAAAATAGAGAAACAAATAAATATAGATTCTATTGTAATTGATTTAAATAATCATAAAATTTTTAAAGATGATAAAGAAGTAAGTTTTTGAAATAAACATTTTTTAATAATAGAATTTCTTGCTAGAAATAGATGAATAATAAAATCAAAAAATTCTATTTTAGAAAAAGTCTGGGGGGAAGCAGAGGAAAATTTAAATTTATCTTCAACAACTTTGGAATCTCATATTTCAGTTATTAGAAAAAAATTATGAAAAAATTTTATAAAAACTATAAAATGATCATGATATATTATTGAGTAATAAAAATTTAGTTTTATGAAAATAAGTTATGAAAATAAATTGGCAATAAAAATTACAATAGTATTGTTTTTATTATTGATTTTTAGTTTTAGTATTTTTATAGTTTTAAATTATAAATTAGCTTTAAAAAGAGAAAAAAATTTATTTTTAGAAAATCTTAAATCGGTTCCATCTGAATATATAATAAATCTTATTAAGTGAGATAATTTACATAATTGAGTTCATTATTGATTTTGAAAAACAATATATAAAAAAATATTTAGAAATTTTTATGTAAAAATATGAAATAAAGAATTTAAAAGATGAATTTTTATAGAGGATGATATAAAAAATAAAATTATTAATAATTTACAAAATAAACAAATAAAAGTTTTTAGTTTTCCTGAAGATAAGATATTGGCATATGAATTAAAATCAAAAACTATTACTCTTATTATTTGAAAAAATATTGATTATATTTTTGATTCTATTCATAGGTTGATATTAATTTCATTTATTTTATCAATATTTTCATTGTTTATTTTATATTTTATAAGTTTAAAACTTGCATATAAAACAACTAAAAATATAAAGTTGGCAAATAAAAAACTTCAAGAGTATAATTATAATGTTGCTCATGAATTAAAAACACCATTATCAGTAATAAAATCTGATTTAGAATTATTATCTTTAAGTGAAAAAATAGATTTAGATATTATTAAATCTATTCAGGAAGAATCTTTATTTATGCAAGAAATTATTGATTCATTATTGTTTCTAAGTGAAAATGATAATGTAATACAAAATGATTTTATAGATTTAAAAGAAGAGATAAAAAATATTATTTGAAAATATTTTTCTGAATATAAAAAGGACTTTAAAATAAGTTGAAAATATATTTGAAAAATTAAAGTTAATAGAAAACTTTTTGATTTACTTTTAAAAAATTTATTTGAGAATACTATAAAGTATAGATGAAGACCTAAAAAAATAAATATTTTTTTAGAAAAAGATAAATTAATTATAAAAAATAAAGTATCAAAAGATATAAAAGATTTAGATATATCTAAAGTTTTTAATACTTTTTATAAAGCAGATAATTCTAGAAATACAAATTGATATTGATTATGATTAAATATAGTTAAAAAAATTATAAAGATACATAATTTTGATATAAAAGTTGAATTAAATAATAATTTTTTTATTATAAAAATAATATTTTCTTAGAAATAATAATGATTAAAAAAAATACATTAGAATCAAAAGCTCCTATTGTTGCTATGTGAGTAGCAATTTTTTTGGCTATGATAAAATTTATAGTATGAATTTTATCATGATCAGTTGCTTTATTATCTTCAGCTATGGATAGTTTGCTTGATAGTGGAGTAAGTGTGTTTAATTATTTTGCAATAAAATTTGCTTGAGAGGATCCAGATGAAGAGCATAATTATTGACATTGAAAAATAGAGGGGATAGCTGCAACTATTGAATGAACTATCATTAGTTTATCTGGTTTATATATAATATATGAAGCTATACATAAAATATTTAATCCTAAGACTATAGAATATATAGATTGGACATTAATAGTTATGTTTATAAGTATATTTGCTACATGATTATTGGTATATTTTTTATCTTATGTTTATAAAAAAACTAATAATTTAGTTATAAAATGAGATAGTCTTCATTATAAAATGGATTTATATACAAATATTGCAGTTATTTCTACATTGTGAATTATTTATTTTATACCAAGTTTAACTTGGATAGATTGAATAGTATGATTATCAATATGAGTATATATTATTCATGAAGCTTGGTGACTTATAAAAGAATGAATTGATTTACTTTTGGATAGGGCATTGGAAGAACATGAAGAAGTAAAAAAGATTATAGATAGTTATTTATGAAAAAATAAATTTGAATCTTATCATTGTTTGAAGACAAGAGCTGGATGAAGTAAGGATAAGTTTGTAGAATTTCATTTTGTAATGTCTCCTTCTACAACTATTTTAAAAGCACATGAAATATGAGATGAGATAGAAGAAAAAATAAAAAAAATAAATCCTAAGTATAATTGGCATATAGTTTGGCATATTGATCCTTATGATGATAGTAATATAAATTGATGTAAATAAAAAAAGACTTATTATTATAATAAGTCTTTTATAGTAAAACAAGTTCATTTTCATAATTCACTTTTGATTTCTATTTTCCAATTAAATAATTCACAAATTTTTTTAACTATGGTTAATCAAAGTCAATTTCAATTATTATAATATAAGCCTGAATTTTTATTTCTATAAAATCTATTAAATATTTTTTTTATTTCATTTTTTTCTATTCAAATTCATTGATCACATATATTAATTTTATTTTTATTTATAGAGATTTCTATTGTATTATTACCTTGATTATAAAAAATGGCATTATTTATAATATTTCAAAATAATCTATCTAAATAATATTTATTATTTGTTATTTTAAAATTCTTTATTATTTTTAAATTTATAATAATATTTTTTTCTTTTGCTATAGGGGTATATTTTTTTATTAATTCTTGAAAATAATTTTCAATATCTATTTCTTCTTTTTTTAGATTTAGATTTTCTCATCTTAGAATAAAACTCAGATTTTTAATTATTTCATTTATATTTTCAGTTGAATTTTTTATTTGTATCAGTTTATTTAATACTTTTTCATCATTTATTTTTTCTTCCAATATTTCTATATTTGAATTTATTTGCATTAAAGGAGTCTTTAATTCATGACTTACATCTTGAATAAAATCTTTTTGTTTTTCTAGTATATCATTATTTTGTTTTATAAAATTATTTATAGCTATTGTTAATTGTCCTATTTCTGTGTTTCAATAATTATTTTTTACTAATATATTTTTATTTTTTTTATTATATTTATTTAGAAAATTAATTAAAATATTTAATGGTTCTAAAAATATTTTTGTAAGATAATTTATAAAAATTAAAACAGTTAAAATTAAAAATAAATTTAGTATTAATAATATTTTAAAAAAGTCATTTTTAATTATTTTTGATTCTATAAGTTTTTTTTCAAGTATTATATTATATCATTTATAGTCTCATCTAAAAATTAAATTATCATTTGATATATTAATTCATTTTTTATATTTTGCTTGTATTATTTTATCATTTTTTCATATGTATAGAAAAAATCATAAGTTATTTATTTTTTCTATTTCATATTTTGGAATTTGTACATAATAATTATTTTTTTCTATATTTATAAAGGTTTTTATTGTACTATATTCATTTAAAATATTATTATATATTGTATATTTTGTATTTGTTTGAATAAGAAAATATAGTAAAAATAAAAATATATTTACTATTATTATTATAAAAATTGTGAATCATATGAATACTCTTTGTTTTATTCAAAATTTTGCTTTCATAAAAAATTATTAAGTTTTATTTTTCTTCAAATTTAAATCATATTCATCTTATAGTTTTTATAGGATCATAATTAAATCAAGTATTTATTTTAGTTCTTAATGTTTGTATATGACTTCTTACTACATCAGACCATATATCATTATTTATTCCCCAAATATATTCTAGTAATTCTTTTTTAGGGATTACTTTATTTTTATTTTTCATTAGATATTCTAATATTTGGAATTCTTTTGGTGTTAATTCTATAAGTTTTCAGTTTCTTTTTACTTGTTTTAAATCAAGATTTAATTCTATATCTCAAATTTTTATTGTATTTATAGATTCTATATTATTTACCCTTTTTAAAATTGCTCTTATTCTTAAAAGTAATTCTTTTAGTTTAAATGGTTTTGTTATATAATCATCTCAACCTGCTAAAAATCAAGTTTCTATACTTTCTAAATCTTCTTTTGCTGTTAGGAAAATTATAGGAGTTTTTATTTCTTCTTTTCTAAGTTCTTTTGCAATTTCAAATCCTGATTTAAATGGTAGCATAACATCAAAAAGGAATAAATCATATTTGTTTCTTTTTGATTCTTTATATCAACTTTCTCAATCTTGTTCCCATTTAACTAAAAAATTATTTTCTTCTAGATATTCTTTTATATTTTCTCAGATTATTTTATCATCTTCTACTAATAATATTTTCATATAATTTTTTAATTAATTATTATATAATCAATATTATTTTTTTTTGTAAATAATACAATTAAATTTTTAAAAAATAACATAATATTAACATATTCTTGACATAATATTAATATAATAATTATTAATTATATTATTTAATTTAATAATTATATGTCTACTAACATTACAATAGAAGAGATTAAAAAGAAAATATTTTTAAAAACTAATAAAACATTTATATTATTATTTTTTAAAATATTATTATCAACATTTTTTATAGATACTATTGTTATATTATCTTTTAGTTTTGTTGATTATATTGATATAAAAAATGTTTGATTTTTTAATATGTATTCATTTGAAGAAAATATATTTATATTAGCCTTATTTTTTCATTTGTTATTTTTTATATATTTATTTATATTATGGATAATTGATTTTTATGAAGTAAAATTATGAAAAATAATTCATACTAATTGATTATTTTTTAAAAAATCAGAGTCATTTACAATTGGTAAAATAAATACAATACAATTATATCAAAGTTTTTTTTGAAAATTATTTGATTATTGAGATATAAGTATATTTTATCATGAAAAAGTATTTATTTTAAAGAAAATACCACATCCTAAAGAATTCATTGATTTAATTGAAATTTTTAAAGATTAGTTTTTTAAAATTTTAACAAAATAAAAACATAATCTTGACATTTTCTTGACACTTAGTTATTATAATAGAATTAAATTTTATTTCTTAACTATTATTTATGAAGAAGATTTTTAAAATATTTATTTTTATATTAATATTTGTTTATATTATTTGAAATGCTTTTGCTTTTGATGCTCAAATGCAAGTAGATAAAACAAATGTATGATTATGAGAAACTTTTAATTTGAGGTTTGAAGTTAAAACTGCAACTTGAGGTAATATATCTATAAAGGATATAAAAAATATAAACAATTTTAATATTGTTTGAAAAAGTCAATCAAGTAGTTCTGCTACACAGATTGTTGTTGAAAATTGAAAAACTAAATCAAAAAGTATAACAACATATGATTTAGATTTAGTTTTACAAGCTAAAAATAAATGAAAATTTGAATTATGACCTGCTATTATAAATCAGAATTGAAAAGATATAAAAACTAATAGTGTTAGTGTAAATGTTACAGATGTTCCTATTATTAATAATACTTCTAATAATAATGTTGTTAATAGTTGAGTAAATAATTCTCTAAGAAAAAAAACTATAGAAAAATATGATTATAATATTATTTATTTTTTATTGATTATTATATGAATAGTTTGAACTTTATTTTATTTAAATAAAAAATGATTATTATTTGATAATAGTATAAAAAAAATAGAAGATAATAATATTGATACTGAAAATAATAATATAAAAGATGAAAAAAAGATTACAGATAATGAAGATGAAATAAAAGAAGTAAATATTGAAGAAATAGAAAAGACTTTTAGTTATCCTGAGATAAATGATATAGACTTTAATAATAAAATAGATGAAATTTTTAGAAAAAAGTTAGAATCTAAATTTTGAATTTGAAATATATATTGATTAACATATGAAGAAATTTTAAAAAAGACTTGAAATAAACAGGAAATTAAAGATGTAGTAGATTTATTAGTAAAAATAAAATATTCAAATGTTATTTTGGATAAAAATAAACTTTTAGAATTAATAAAAGATATATAATGGAAATATTATGACATAAGATAAATTATAATTTATATATTAAATATAATTTAACAAAGAAGGATTTAAAAAAGATTTTTTCAGATATATATGAAAAACATGTAGATTTTTGATATATTTATTGAAAAAATAAAAAAGTTATATGAACTTGGTCATATGATATGTAAAAATTTATATTATATAATTATAAAAAAATGGAAAAAGAAATAAAAGAAAATAAAGAAATAAAAAATAATAATAAATTTGAAGCAGAAGTAAAGGAGGCTTCAGATAAAATTGTAGAATTGAAAAATGAAGTACATAAAAAAATAGTTTGACAAGATTTTTTAATAGAAAGTTTAGTAATTGCTATTTTATCTGAAGGTCATGTATTACTTGAATGAGTGCCTTGATTAGCTAAAACTCTTACTGTTGATACTTTAAGTAAAGCTTTGGAATTATGATTTAATAGGATTCAATTTACTCCTGATTTACTTCCAAGTGATTTAATATGAACTGAAATATATAATCAAAAAACTTGAGAATTTGATATTAAAAAAGGACCTATATTTAATAATTTTATTTTAGCTGATGAAATAAATAGAGCTCCTTCAAAAGTTCAATCTGCATTGTTGGAAGCTATGGCAGAAGGACATATAACTATTGCAAAAAATACTTTTGAGCTTGAAAAACCTTTTATTGTCTTGGCTACACAAAATCCAGTTGAACAAGTATGAACTTATAAATTACCAGAAGCATGACTTGATAGATTTATGTTAAAAGTTGATGTTGATTATCCAACAAAACAAGAAGAAAAAGAAGTTTATAAAAAGATAACTTCAGATGAAAAAGTTAAAATAAATAAAATTTTTACTAAAAAAGATATATTTAAATTACAAAAATTAGTAAAAGATATTTATGTTTCTGAAAATATTTATGATTATGTTTCAGATATAATTGATGCATCTAGAAATCCTAAAGATTATGATTTATCATGAATTGAAAAATATATTGATTTTTGAATTTCACCTAGATGATGAATTTCACTTATAAATGCAGCAAAAGCTAATGCATTAATTGAAAATAGAACATTTATTATACCTGAGGATATAAAAAAGATGGCAAAAATGGCATTAGCTCATAGATTAGTATTAAGTTATGAAGCTGTTGCAATGGATATTACAAGTTCACAAATAATTGATAATATTTTACAAAATGTGAAAGTTAAATAAAAAAATAAGATTATTAGAGTATAAATTTAAGAAAAATCTTTGAGCAGATTTACTATGATTATATAAAACAAATTTTAAATGACAATGAATGGAATTTGCTGAACTTAGAGAATATGCTTATTGAGATCCTATTAAACATGTTGATTGGAAAACTACAGCTAGAACATGAAAGATGCAAACTAGAATTTATGAGGAAGAAAGGGATTTAAATGTATTATTTTTATTAGATATAAGTGATAATATGGAGTTTACTTCAGCTAAAAAAACTAAAAAAGATATATCTCAAGAAGTTTTTTACAGTCTAGCTTATAGTGCAATTGCAAATAATGATAATATATGATCTTTATTTTATGATGATAAATGATTTTTAGAATTTTTGAATTTTAAAAAATGAGTTTCTCAAATATATAAAATAATTGAAAAATGGGATGAAAATACAAAAATTAATAATAAAAATAAGAAATCTAATTATACACTAGATGCTTTTAAAAAAATATCAGATTTGAAATTAAAGAGAAATTTAATTTTTGTTTTAACTACAGATACTAGTATAAAAAATAGTAATATATTAAGATTAGTTTGAGAAGAAAATGAGATTATTTATATAAATATATTTGATTATTTTGAAAATAATTTAGAAATTCCATGAATTGATTTAAAAAATATTGAATTAAATTTATGAATTAATAATTCTATTTTGGATATAGATTTAACAAATAAAACAAAAATATTAGAATATAAGCAAATAAGAAATAAAAAAATATGAGATTATAAGATTTTTTTGGAGAAAAATAAAGTTTCATATTTAAAAATTGATAATATAGATAATTCTTATAATAAACTTTTAGAATTTTTTTCTAGAAGGTAAATTTAAAAATAAAAAATATAAAATATGACTTGAATGACAGATATTTATGGAATACAACCATTATTGTTAGATAATTTTATTAATTATAAAATAAGTTTTATTTATCTTATTGTTATAATTTTAATTTTATTATTTCTATATTATATCTATGAAAAAAATAAAATTAAAGTTAGTGTAATAGATAATAGTCCTATAATTAATAAAAGAGATTTTTCTATTGATTTAGATTTATTATATGAAAAATATTTATCTGCACAAAGAGAATTATTTTATTCAAAATTACTTTGAATTTTAAGAGATTATTTAGAATATAAAACTTGAAAACATATTACTAAGATGACTCTTGATGAATTAAAAAGTTTAAAATTAAATAATAATTTATATAAGATTATTTCTAGTTTGTACTATAAAGAATATTCAGATAATTCTTTAGATGATAATTTAGATGAGAGAAAAAAATTAATAGAAAAAATAAAAAATATAATTAAATAATCAATATATGAATATATTTAGTAACATAGAATTTTTGAATAAGTATTATTTTATATTACTTATAATAATACCTTTATTTATTTATTTGTATTATAAAAAAAGGAAATATATAAAATTTTCTTATTTTGATGATTTACAAAAAGTTTTTAGAAAAAATAGTTTATTTTTTTACATTAAATTATTTTTAATTTCTATTTTAGTATCTTTGATGGTACTAATTATTGCAAATCCTAATAGTATAAATACAGATAAACATATAAAAAAGAATGGTATTGATATAATGTTATTATTGGATGTTTCTCCTAGTATGGATACTCCAGATTTAAAACCTAGTAGAATAGAAGTAGCTAAAAAAGTTATATGAGATTTTATTTCAAATGCAAAAACAGATAGATTATGACTTGTTGTTTTTTCTTGAAAACCATTTACCTCTATTCCATTAACATTTGATTACAATATTTTGAAAGAAACAATCTCAAATATAACTACTCAAACCTTAAGATTGAATTGAACAAATATTTGAGATTCAATATTATTAGCAAAAAATATTTTTGAGAAGCAAATAAAAAAAGAGGACTTTAAAAAAAGACAAAAAGTTATTATTTTGGTAACTGATGGAGATTCAAATGTTTGAATAGATCCTATTATAGCAGCAAAAGCAGCTAGTGATGATTGAATAAAAATTTATACTATTTGAATATGATGAAGAAAACCATTATTTATTAGTTGATTATGAATTATTCCTCCTCTAAATGCTACTACATTGAAAAAAATAGCACAAGTTACTTGATGAGAATTTTTTAGAGCAGATTCAAATTATAGTTTTCAAAGAATATTTGATAAATTAAAAACTTTACAATCAAATGATATAGAAGTAGAGATAAAAAAACAATATTCTCAAGAATACTATAAGTTTGCAATGTTATTATTATTTATTTTTAGTATTTATATATTTTTAGTATTTGCAAAAATAGAAAAATAAATAATTATTTTATTTAAAATTAATAAAAAAAAATGGAATTATGAAATTTTAATATATATACTTTGATTTTATTTTTAGTTATATTGCTAGTTTTATTTTATATAATTTATTTATATATAAATAAAATTAAAAATCTTTCAGATAAATCATTATTATTTACAAGGAAAATAAGTTTTAAATATTTATTTTTGTTTTTATCATTTTTTTTAGTACTTATAACTATTTTTCAACCTAAATGATGAGAATTAAAAAATAATAATGAAGCAAAATGAATTGATGTAGTATTTACTTTAGATGTTTCAAAATCTATGAATGTTGCAGATATAAGTGATAATCATTATAATTATACAAGACTTGATATTGTAAAAAATGCTATTTGAAATTTTGTTTCAAAATATAAGGAAGATAGATTTTGATTAGTTATATTTGCTTGAGATGCTATTTCAAGTGTTCCTTTAACTCTTGATCATGATGTTTTTTTAACTTTTTTAAAATGAGTTGATTATAGAAATATATTAAAACAATGAACTGATTTAAAAAAAGCTGTAAAAATGGCTGTAAATAGATTTGATTTAAATGATAATAGATCAAAAGTTGTAGTTATAGTTTCTGATTGAGCAGATAGTGATTATAAAATAGATATAGATTATTTTAAACAATTAAAAAATAAATATAAAAATATTAAATTTTTTGTTGTTTGAGTTTGAACTGATAAATGATGAATGATTATTAAATGAAATGATGTTTTTTGAAGGCAAATATATCAAAAATATAATTGAAAATATGTTATATCAAAAATAAATAGGAATAATCTTGAACTTCTTGCTAGTAGTTTATGAGCTAAATATGTTGAAATTAAAAATATATGAGATTTAAATAAAATAAGTTGAGATTTAAATAAGCTAGATAAAGAAATATTAAATTCCAATATTAATTGAGAAAAAAATGATTTAACTAGAATATTTGTTTTTATTTCATTTATATTATTTTTAATTTATATGTTTTGGGATTTTAGTAATTTTTTAATAAAAAGATGAAACTATGAAATTAAATAAAAAAATAATAATTGTATTTTTATTATGATTTATTCTTTTAAATATTTTTTCTATAAAGAATTTTATTTATAGTGCATATGCAAAGATTTTAGAATCAAAATGAGAATATAAAAAGGTTGAAGAAATATCTAAAAAACAAGATTCTCTTATATGAAAATATAATTTAGGAGTTTCTTTATATAAACAAAAAGAGTATAATAAAGCATTAGATGTATTCTTAAGTATTTTTAATCTTAAAAAATTAAATTTTGATTTAGATTATAATATTTGAAATTCATATTATAAAGTTTGAGTTTTAGAAAAAGATTCTAAGAAAAAAATAGATAATTGGGTAAAAGCTATTTCATTTTATGAAAAAGCTTTGGATATTAGGTATGATGATAGAACAAAAAAGAATATAGAATTTATTTTACAAAAAATAAAGCAAGAAAGAAAAAAACAAGCACAAAAAAAGAATCAAGAAAATAATAAGCAAAATAATAATAATAATAATAATAATAATAATAATTGAAAAGGACAGAAGAATAATTCTAAAAAATCTAATTCTTGAAATTGAACTAATAATAATTCAGCTAAAAATAAGGGCTCTAAAAAATCTGAAAATAAAAATTCAGATAGTAAAGAAAATAATTCTAATAAACAGGGGAATAGTAATAAAAATAAAGAAAATGATAAAAAATGAAGTTCTAATAATAAATGAGGTGATAAGAGAAGTAAAAATTCTAATGATATAAAAAATTCTGAAAAGAATAGTTGAGAATCAAAATGATGAAATACTGATTCTAAGAAGAATACACAATGAAATAAAAATAATACTGAAAATAATAAAAAATGAAATAATCAACAAAAATCAATAAATCAAGAACAAAATAAACAATCTAAATGAGAAGAAAATAAATCTTGATTATCTAATCATGATAAACAACTTTTAAAAGCTTATCAAAATAGAGTTGCTCAAAGTTCACAAAATTTATGAGATTATTATTGAAAAGTTTATAAAGAACAATCTAATCCTTTTGATTGATTTGATAATTTCTTTAATTGATGAAGTATATTTGATAATGATGAATTTTGAAATAATTCAAATAAAAAAGATTGGTAAAAAAAAATACTTTATAATTTATAAAGTATTTTTTTAGTTATATAATTTAACTAATCTTTTTGTATATTTTGGAGATATTTCTCTGATTCTATTTAAAGTTTTTTTATCAGGTTTTGTATGATGGAAAATTTTATAAATTTCTTTAACTGCCCAAGTATTTCATAGTAAAGCAGTTCATATATAATCTTTTATTCATACTTCTTGTCATAATCTATTTTTAACTTTTTTTGTATTTGATCAAATATCTAATATTAATAGTTGAATTTGTTGTTCTAATGTGAAATCAAGAGGATTTATATCTAATTTTTTATTGTAATTTGTAGGTATATTAAAATTTAATTTATTTAATAATTTATTTGGATAGTTAAAATAAATATTTTTTAAACTTGTTTCAAAAGAACTAGTATGCCAGGCATTTCTTTTTCTTAGTTTTTTTATATTTATTTTATTAATTTTATCTTTTGTATACCATTTTCCTTTATAATAATATTCTTCATTAAAGTGTCAGTTTCAATCTAACCATTGTCATAATCATTTTCAGCTACTTTTTTGAGTATTTTTTGCTTTATAATTTCAATCACTTTCAATATGAATAATCATAAGAATTATTGCTTTTAAATTATTTAGAAGTTCTATTTTATGTTTATTTATAAACTCTTTAGTTAATTTAATTTTTTTATGATCTACTGAAATAACTTTATTCTCTAATTTATTTATTACTGCTAATAAAAATTTTTCATTTTTTGGATTATTTATTATTTTTTCAATATCTTTCATTTTTTCTGATGTTGATAATTTTTCATAATTATCAAGTTTTACTTTTTTTATTTCAGTATTTATTTTATTTTTTAGAATATTTGTTTTTGTCTTTGGAATAGTTGTTTCTTTAAATAGTTGATTTATATTAATATCTTTAGTTTTTGCTTCTTCTTTTTTTGCATTTAATTCTATCAAATCATCATTATATAATTTGACTTTATATTTAAAATTATAATTTTTTGTTAATTTTTTATTAATATTTTGAGAAAAAATATTAATTTCTTTTTGAGTTAGTATCAATCATTCTTGTTTTAAAATGCTTTTTATATCATTTTTATTTAATTTTCTTTTTATTCTTGTTTCTAAAATGTTTATATATTCTATAGTTGCTATATCAAAAAAATCTTGATATTTTTCAGGACTGATACTTTCTCTTATTCAAAGAATATTTATATTATCTTCTACTAAATCTCTTATAGTTCAATATGAAAAAATATCAATGGTATCTTTTAATTGTTGTTTTTCTTGTTCTAATTTAGAATTTATTATTTTATAATCATTTGCTAAATTATTATTTGTAAGAGTAATTTGATTTTTTATAGATGAGAAGACTTTATTTATTTCTTTTTTTGTATTATTTGTAATATTTATTTTGATATATTCTTTATATAATTTTTGTAATTTTCTTAATTGTTCTATTTGTTTTTCTAATATATATCTTTCTTTTCCTGTTCTAGATTGTTTTATTTTTTCATCTAAATTATTTATAGCTAAATCTATAGGACTGTTTTTTATTGATTTTTTTTCTAATTTATTAGATTCTGAAAAAAGCTCTTGTTTTTCAGGAGCTATTAATTCATAATAAGCATTTTCTATTTTATTTTTAAATCACATATTTATTTTTTATTATATTTTATTTATTTTAACATAATAAATATATAATTTCAAAAATTGCTTTATTTGTTATATTATATATATTTATTTTGATTTATATTTTATAATTTATTTTATAATGTCTGTTTGATTACTTGCCTTGTTAGATGATATTTCTATGCTTGCTGATGATGCTGCAACTATGACAAAAGTATCTATGCAAAAAACTGTATGAATACTTTGAGATGATTTAGCTGTAAATGCAAAGCAAGCATCATGATATAATGCTTCAAGAGAAATACCTGTTTTGATAAAAATAACAAAATGAGCTTTGATAAATAAAGTAATTATTTTACCATTTGCTTTTTTATTAACTGCTTTTGCTCCAAGTTGGGTAATTCCTACAATTTTAGTTTTTGGATGAGCTTATTTAGCTTTTGAATGAACTGAAAAAATTTATGAGTTTATTTTAGAAAAATTTTTTAAAATAAAACATAATGATAAAAAAGAAGAATTAGTTTTAGATGAAAATAAAAAAGTGAAATCAGCTATTTTTACAGATTTTATTTTGAGTATAGAAATTATAATGGTTGCTTTATCAACTGTTTTAGAATATTGACTATTAATTCAGATAATTATAGTTTCAATTGTTGCAGTATTGGCTACTTTTTTTGTTTATTGAATAGTAGCTTTAATTGTTAGGCTTGATGATTTTTGATTTTGGTTAAAAAGAAAAAACTTTAATCAATTATGAAATTTATTTATAAAATCTCTTCCTATAATTATCAAAATATTATCAATAGTTTGAACTTGGGCAATGTTAGTTGTTGCAGGAAATTTATTTACTCATAATATTGTTTTTATTCATCATTTGTATGATAAAATAAACTATATTCCATCTTTAGTTTTTGAAACAATCCTTGGATTTTTAGTCTGAATGATTTTTATTTTTATATATTTATTTTTAAAGAAAATATTTAAATAATCTATAAATGATAGAAATAAAAATATTGACATTATAATAATTATTTTATAATATATGTATTCTATATTATAATTATTATAATAATGATTCATAAGTTAATTTGAATATCTAAAGAAAAAATAGATAATTTTTTAATAAGTAAAGATATTAATTCTAGCCAAAATCAAGTTAAAGATAAAATTGATTCTTTACTTGATTTTAGTGATTATAAAGATGATATTGAATCATTTGTTTATATTTATAAAAATTTAAATAAATATAATAAAAAAAATAAAAGGTTAGATTTGACTAATTTTGTTTTTACTGTTTTAAAACCAATTCTGAAAGATAAATTTATAGATTTAGTTACTGATATAGAATTTACAAAACTTATATTAAAAATTTATTGATTAGATAAGAATAAATGAGAATATAAAGTTATTTTTAATTCAGAAAAATGAAAAGAAAGTTTTATTTTAATTAATATATCAAATAATAGAAGATATTCTTGATTTACATCTGCTGAAGTTGATAGATTTATTTTTAATATTTTATTATTAAAAGATAATAATGAAATATATAAGTTTATTAATAAAGTTATTTACTGAATTGATGAATCATTTGAAAAATATACATGAAAAAATTTTAAACAATTTATTTATTCTCATATATTAAAAGAAGTTGAAGCTTTATTAGATAAAAATAATAATGTTTCTAAAATGTTTTTAGAGTGAAAAAAATGAATTATAGATAAAAAATTATTTATTAAAGCAATGGCTTGAAAAATATATAGAGATAATTTTGATTATATACATAAAATAGCATGACATAAATTGATGTCAGATATTCCAAAAGTAATTTTAGATGAAATTCTTAGTAATCATAGTACTGATTTAAAAGAAAATATTAATTTTCATTTTAATAATATTATACATTTTTTATCTTGATTTGATTCTGATAAACAATCTATTTTAGAAATAGAAGATGAATTTACAAATGATATACTTATTAATTTTCAAGATAGGTTAAAGTTATATTTTAAAAAATTTGATAATACTAATATAGATTCAGAGCTATTGAAATGAACAATTGGTTATTTGATAGAAAATAATAATTTAAACATAAATATAAAGGAATTATCTGATGCTATATTTTCTTTATTGGAAAATAATATAGATGATTTAATAAAATTATTTTGAAAATATAATTGAGAAGTAATTGAAGAAGATTGAAAGAAATTTATTTATTCAAAATTTAATATAAGAGATTTTAAAAAAATAGAATGAAAATATAGTGTTAAAAATATATTTTTATGAATAAAATCTATAATTGATGATATAAAAACTTTAGAAATAAAGTTAAAAAGTTTAAAATCTAGATTAGAAAAACAAAATATTACTAATTATAGTTATACTGCTAATATAGAAATTAAAGAGAAAAAACTTTTAAATTATGAAAAAGAAATTGATAGACTTGCTTTAATTAAAAGTGAATTGGAAAAGAAAATTGAATTATTAAAAAATAAAAGTACTTTTGATAAAATTTTAACTAAAAATAATGAATTAAATAAATTAGAGGTAGAATATGATTGAATTTATAGTGAATTATTAGAATTAACTAGAAAATATAAGGATTTAGAGGCTTTAATTTTTTGAATAAAATATAATGTTTCTAAATTAAATGATTGAAATGAAAAAATGAGAAGAGAAATTAGTGATTTAAATTTAATTTTGAAAAACAAAAAAAGACTTTTAGAAAGAGTTAGGGAGGATTTTATGAGAAATATTCTTTTTTGAAGAGAAGAATTAAAATAATATATATTATAAATAGTATTTATGAATTCAAGAATTAAAGTTTTTTCTTCTTTTAAAGAGTTAGATGAAGAAAAAAAATACAAATATTTTAGATTAGAAAAATTCAATGATTCATTAGAAAGAGAATGAATAAAGGATTATAAAGAAATTTATGATTCATATATTAAAAATATTATTTCCACAGATAAAAATATAGATTTTTCAAATTATTCAGAATTGGATTTTCAAATAAAATATTTAATTGAAGAGGAAAAAGTAGCTGTAAATTCAATTCTTGAATTTGCTTGAGAAAAATTTTCTACTTATGAAAAGTTACTTATAGATTTATTTGATAGGTCAAGCATATTTTCTCCATTTCATAAAGTATGAACAATGGTTTGAATTTTAAAAGATTTACAAGAAGTAAAAAATGAACTTATTTATAAGATATTAAAATTAAAAAAATGAGAATTAGTAATAAAGTTTATTAATCCTATAGATTTTAGTAATAGAACTTATTTGATAAATTTTGATTTAAATAACTTATGAGAGTTTGAAAAATTTGAAGAAGAAATTTTGAGTTTTGATGTAGATAAAATAATGAATGAAAATAATATGATAATTGAGTGAATTTGAATAATGAAAAGCTAGATAATTATTTTAATTATCTAGCTTTTTAAATTGTTGTAAAATATATAGTAATATGTTATTATTTACATATATTTTAAATGTGTAATAAAATTATATGTCATTTGATACTTATAATTGACCAGCTCCTTGGGAAGAAAGTAAAAAGCCTAAAAGTAAAAACAAGCAATCAGATTTAAGTGTTTTTAATACTATAAATGCTTCATCTCCTTGGGAATTAGAGAAGAAAAATAATGTAGAAAATAGTAAAACAGATTTAAGTATTTTTAATACTGATAATTGAAGTATTCCTGATAAAAAGAAATTTATTTATTTTAATCCTGAGTGATTAATTTCAACTAGAAAACATAGAAGACATATTGAGAGAGTATTAAAAAAACATTTGGAGAAAAAAAGAAAGATAATAAATAAAAAATCTTTAGAGTTAAAAAAATTTCAATCTAAAGTTATTTTAGTTGAAAAAGAAAATAATTTTAAAAATACAGATATTCAAGATATTATTATTGATGCTAAAAAAGATTTAAAATTAAAACAAAGTATTTTAGGTAAAGATAAAGAACATAATTATAGTATTAAGATTTTAGAACAACAATGAAAGACAAGAAAAGAAATTTTACATATAATTAATGATAGAAATAAACCAAAATTTATAAAATATGAAAAAAAATATAAAGTACTTTGACTAAATAATAGAAAAATTGATGTAAAGCATATTCTAGATAAAGTTCCAGATAATATAAAAAGGACAATAGAAGCTATATTCCCAAGAAGTGAAGTAAAAAATGCAATTTTGGTTGCATATTTTGAAAGTTGATTTGATACTAATGCTGTAAGAGAATATTATAAAAATCCAGGTGGATGAAATGATTTATGATTATTTCAAATCAATGATAAATATCATCCTGAAATAAGGAAATATAATTGGAAAAATCCTGAAATTAATACTAAATTAGCATATAAGATTTATAAGGAATCATGAAATTCTTGGAGACCTTGGCATGCTGCTAGAAAAATATGATTAGCTTAAAATTATTAAAAGTAGTTTTTATGAATGAAGATATAAAAAATTTATGAGATATTTTTACTAAGAAAAAATTAGAACTTGTTACTAAAAATGAAAATAGAACTTATACACAAAATCATGTAAACAAAGTTTTATCTTGAGAGATATTAGATCCAAAATCAACTGAATTTAGACCTAAAGATAATACAGCTATTAATTTATCAGTGAAAACATTACTAGAAAAAATATGATTAAATTTAGAAGAATTGAAAGCTAAAAAAATACTTGATATATGATGAGGTTTTACTTGATTTCCTTTTTTATTAAGTTGATTAGCTGAAAAAATCACAGTTGTTGATCCTATTTTTTCATCAGATGTAAAAAAAGAAATATCTAGAAATAGAGATAAAATATTTAAGTTAATAGAAAAGTTTGATGATTATAATTATGATGCATATGTAAATTGAGAAAATCAGGATTATTTTTATAGTTTAAATAATGAATTTAATAATATTTTAAGTGATTTAAGTTCTTGGGAAAAGGAATATTTATCAGAAGATTCATTAGTTCACAAAAATATAACTATTTTACCTATTCCAGCAGAGGAAATATCAGATATAGAAAATGAATCAATTGATATTATTTTTATAAATCATACTATAACAAAACCACAAGTAGATCCTTATAAAGTTTTGGATAAAGCATATAATTTGCTTAGAAAATGATGAAAAATATATATAACAGAATCTTGAAAAATAGATTTTTCAGATTTTACTTTCTGTAATGAAAATTTTGATTTTGAAATTAAAAAATTTAATAATTTTTGAAAAAATGAAAATACTGTTTTAATTTTGGAGAAAAAATAATAATAATTAAAATATAAGTTGTATTTTCTTTATATTTTATGGTATTACATAGCTAATAATTTAATATTTAATTTTGATTATGAATAGATTTAAAAAGATTATATTTTTTGTTATTTTATTATCTTGATTTTTATATTTACAAGCTGATGCTAGAGCTTGATGAGGTGGTAGTTCTTCTTGAGGTTGAGATGCTATTGGAGCATTAATAGCTTTATTAATCTATGCAATCTATGAAATTAGAAGAAGAAAAATGATAGAAAAAGCAAAAAAAGATTTAGAAAAAGCATTATCTACTGATTCAACTTGGAATTTAGAAGAGTTAAAAAGAGTAACAGAAAATGTGTTTTTTAAGTATCAAAGAGCTTGGTCTAATAAAGATTTATTACCTGTTAAAAATTTAATGACTAAGTCATATTTTGAAAAAGCAAATAAAATTTTGGCTAATAGGTTAAATAAAAATAATAAATTATCATTTTTTAAAAGTTATGATTCATATAAATATAAAAATATTTTAGAAAATATACAAATTCATGATATGACTTTAATGTCAGTTAGAGATTTTCCTTGAAAAGATTGAGATATGTTTGCAATGGAAGTTTCAGCTTCTATGATTGATTATACAATAGATGAAGAAACATGAAAATTTATAAGATCAACTCTTAGAAGAAGAAAAAATGAATCAGATAAGGATTATGAGGCTAGGGCAAAAAGAGAAGCAGAACCTTTTAAAGAATATTATATATTTATTAGATATAATTGAAAATGGCTTTTAAATAATGTTAAGCAACAGTTTTCTATAGTTTGAGATATAATTAAATTAAAAGAGTCTGATTTAATAAAAGTACTTGAAAAGGAAAGAGCTTCTGATGATGTAAATGATGATGTATTTTATAATTAAAAAAAAGACTAAAAAATAAATTTTTAGTCTTTTTTAATAAGAATAATCCTTTGAATTATCAATAAAAAATTATATAATATAAAAAATAATAATTATAAAAATAGTTATGACTAACAAAAAATCACTATCAGAAAGAGATATTTGTACAAAGTATATAAACCCAGCTTTACAAAATGCAGGTTGGGATATAGGAAAACAAGTTAGAGAAGAGGTTACTTTTACAGATTGAAAGATTGTAGCTAAATGAAAAAAAGTTTATAGACTAAACAAAAAAAGAGCTGATTATATTTTGTATTACAAAAATAATTTTCCTATTGCTGTAATTGAAGCAAAGGACAATAACCATAGTTTATGAGATGGTATGCAACAAGCTCTTGAATATGGAGAAATACTTGATATTCCTTTTGTTTATTCAAGCAATGGAGATGGATTTTTGGAACATGATAGACTAAAAGATGATGGAGAAATAGAAAAAGAAATTTCTTTAAATGATTTTCCTTCTCCTGAAAATTTGTATCAAAGATATTTACAAGAAAAATGAATTACTCAGGAAGAAAAAAAGATAATTGAAGAGCCTTATTATCTTGATTCTACTTGAAAATCTCCTAGATATTATTAAACTATTGCTATAAACAGAGTTGTAGAAGCTATTGCAAAATGAAAAGATAGGATTTTGCTTGTGATGGCTACTTGAACTTGAAAAACTTATACTGCTTTTCAGATTATTTGGAGGCTTTGGAAATCAAGAGCAAAGAAAAGAATTTTATTTTTAGCTGATAGAAATATACTTGTTGATCAAACTAGAACTAATGATTTCAAACCTTTTGGTGATGTGATGACAAAAATTGAACATAGAAAAGTAAACAAAGCCTATGAAATTTATCTTGCTTTGTATCAATGACTTACTTGAAATGAAGAAGATAAAAATATTTTTAAACAATTTAGTCCAGATTTTTTTGATTTAATTGTTGTAGATGAGTGTCATAGATGAAGTGCAAAAGAAGATAGTGCTTGGAGAGAAGTATTGGAGTATTTTTCTTCTGCTACTCAAATAGGTCTTACAGCTACTCCAAAAGAAACTAAAGAAGCTTCAAATATAGAATATTTTTGAGAACCAATTTATACTTATAGTTTGAAACAAGGTATAGAAGATGGATTTTTGGCTCCTTATAAGGTAATTAGAATAGCTTTGGATGTAGATGAATGATGGAGGCCTAGTGTAAATACTATTGATAAAGATGGTAATAAAATAGAAGATAGAATTTATAATACAAAAGATTATGATAGAATTTTGGTTTTGGAAAATAGAACAAAACTTGTAGCAAAAAAAGTTACTCAATTTTTGAAACAAAGTTGAGATAGATTTCAAAAAACTATTGTATTTTGTGTAGATATAGATCATGCTGAAAGGATGAGACAAGCTTTAGTAAATGAAAATGCAGATTTGGTGAAAGAAAATTCAAAATATATTATGAGAATTACTTGAGATAATGAACAATGAAAAAAAGAATTAGATAGTTTTATTGATCCAAATGAAAAATATCCTACAATAGTAACTACTTCAAAACTACTTACTACTTGAGTAGATGCAAAAACTTGTAAGCTTATAGTTCTTGATTCAAATATAAATTCTATGACAGAGTTTAAACAAATTATTTGAAGGTGAACAAGACTTAAACCTGAAGCTTGAAAATATTTTTTTACAATAATGGATTTTAGACAAGCTACAAATAAATTTGCAGATCCAGATTTTGATGGAGAACCAGTTCAAATTTATGAACCAAAAAATGATGAAAGTTTGATAAAAGATGATACAAAAGAAGAACAAATACAAGAAAATTCAAATGATAATTATGAAATGATAAAAGGTGATGTAAATATAGATGATTTTTGAGAAGAAAAACCAAGAAAAGTATATGTAAATGGAGTAGATGTAAAAATTATAAATGAAAGAGTGCAATATCTGTGAGCTGATGGAAAACTTATAACTGAAAGTTTAAAAGACTACTCAAAGAAAAATATTTTAAATCATTTTAAAAGTTTGGATTTTTTCCTAGAACAATGGAATAATGCAGAAAAGAAAAAAATAATCATAGAAGAGCTTATGCAAAATGGTGTAATGCTTGATGAACTTGAAAAAGAAGTATGAAAAGACCTTGATCCATTTGATTTAATTTGTCATATAGCTTTTGATAAGCCAGCTTTGACAAGAAAAGAAAGAGCAAACCATGTAAAAAAGAGAAATTATTTTGAAAAATATTCCAAAGAAGCAAGGGAAGTACTTGAAGCTCTGCTTGATAAGTATGCAGAAGAATGAATTGAAACAATAGAAGAAATGGATATTTTAAAAGTAAGACCTTTTAGAAGTTTATGAAGTCCTTTGGAGATTATCAAAAGATTTGGAAGTAAACAAAAATATATTGAAGCAGTGAAAGAAGTGGAAAAAATGATTTATGAGGTGGTTTAAAAAATGATAAATTGTGAATTATGAATTTGTAGAAGAAAATTTAATAGTTAATAAAAAGATTTATGGAATATGAATATATTTTTACTTGAATAGTATACCCAGAAAGAGTTAATTTTTCATATCAACCTATAGAATTTGCTTCTGAAAACATAATTATTTGAAAATGAAAGATTTTCATCAAAAATTCAAAAATATTTTGTATATTTAAAACAGAGGAAAATTATATTGATAATATTTATGAATTAAAAAATTATATTGATGAATATGTGAGATGAATTGTAGATACTTGGTGTTTTGTTAATTCATATAATTATGATGTAGAAATTACTAATGTTTTTTG
Source organism: Candidatus Altimarinota bacterium (assembly GCA_027019405.1). Taxonomy (GTDB): domain Bacteria; phylum Patescibacteriota; class Gracilibacteria; order BD1-5; family UBA6164; genus JALUWO01. The sequence continues at coordinate 64,064 of JALUWO010000206.1, forward strand.
TGAAAAATTAAATTTTTCTGAAACATTTAATGTTATATGAGAATATAATCAGCAAAATAAAACAGATGAAGAAAAAATATTAGAATTAAAAGATATTCATTCAATTCTAGAAAAATGAAAGTATACACATATATTACTAGATATTTTTGCAGATTTTAGAAGATAAATTAAATACCCTAAACAGACTTGATTTTTTTGTTATAGATTATTAGAAACTATAAGAAAAGGATTTTTTCAGGAATGAAATAATGAAAAGAAAGCTTGGGAGAAAATGAATAAAAAATTATCTCTTAAAAAAACAGATTATAGTTTAATATTTAAAAATTATAATAAAAAAAATAGACATTGAGAATATCCATATATTTCTTATGAAGATAGAGAAAAAATAATGAATTTTACTAGAAATGTTATAAACAAACTAATTTTACAACTAACTAAAACCTAATATGCCCCTATCAACCCTAATAAAATCAATTCAAGATATAATGAGAAAAGATGCATGAGTAGATGGAGATGCTCAAAGGATTTCTCAGCTTGTTTGGATGTTGTTTTTGAAAATCATTGATGATAAAGAAGAAGAATTTGAAGTTATGAAAGATAACTATGTTTCTCCAATTCCTGAAAAATTAAGATGGAGAAATTGGGCAAAAGATCCTGAATGAATTACTTGAGAAGAAATGCTAAATTTTGTAAATAATGAGCTTTTTCCATGATTGAAAAGTATTGAAGCAGAAAATGTGAATAGTTTGGCTTATATTGTAAAAGAAGTTTTTAATGATTCTTTCAATTATATGAAAAGCTGAACTTTGATTAGAGAAGTAGTAAACAAACTTGAACAAGAAATTGATTTTAATAGTAGTGAAGACAGACATCTTTTAAATGATATTTATGAACAAATTTTAAAAGATTTACAATCAGCTTGAAATGCTTGAGAATTTTATACTCCAAGAGCTGTAACTCAGTTTGTAGTAGAGATGGTAAATCCTCAACTTTGAGAAAAAGTAATGGATCCAGCTTGTGGTACAGGTTGATTTCTTACTTGAACAATTGAACATTTAAAAAAACAAGTAAAAACTCCAGAAGACTTAAAACTTATAGAAGATACTATTTTTTGAATTGAGCTAAAACAATTGCCACATTCTTTAGCTGTTACAAATATGATTTTACATGGTGTAGAAATTCCAAAAAACATAGTTCATGACAATAGTCTTACTTACAATGTAATAGATTTTGAAGAAAAAGATAAAATGGATTGTTTTGTGATGAATCCTCCTTTTTGATGAACTGTGCAAGATGGAGTTTTATCAAATTTTCCCAAAAAATTTCAAACAAAAGAAACAGCTTATTTATTTTTAGTTTATGTTTTTTATAGACTTAAACAAAATGGTAGGGTTGGTATAGTTTTACCTGATGGGGGGATTATGTCAGGTGAAAAAGTTTCAGAAATAGAAATTAAGAAGAAATGGCTAGAAGAACATAATCTTCATACAATTATAAGGCTCCCAAATGGAGTTTTTAGTCCATACACAGATATCAAAACAAATCTTTTATTTTTTACAAAATGAACTCCAACAAAAGAAATTTGGTATTTTGAACATCCTTTACCAGAATGATACAAAAAATATAACAAAACTAAACCTATCAAACTTGAAGAATTTGATTTAGAAAAATCTTGGTGGAATTCTAGAGAAGAAAATGAATATGCTTGGAAAGTAAGTATAGAAGATATAGTAAAAAATAATTACAATCTTGATATAAAAAATCCAAATAAAAAAGATGAAGAAATAGTTTACAACAAAGAAGAACTTATAGAAAAAATTGAACAAAATTTAGAAAGAAGTAAGGAAATTTTAGAATTAATTAAGAAAGGGTAATGAATAATAATACAAAAATTTTTAATAAAAATATAGGTATTTATTTATGAATTATTAATAATAAGTTATCAAAAACAATTTGATTTTCAGAATTATGAAAATATATAAAAGTTCAATGATGATATTCATTTAAGGCATCAAAGTATGTTGAATCTGGTATCCCAATAATAAGAATATCAAATTTTAATAACTGAAAAATAATATTAGACAAACATAAAACTAAATTTTATGAAGAATCAGATAAATATAAAGAATTTGAATTAAATAAATGAGATATAATTATTGCAATGACAGGATGAACAATTTGAAAATTAGCAATTGTACAATGATGATTATGAAAAATTTATTTAAATCAAAGAGTGTGAAGATTTAAAATTATAAATCCATTACTTGTAGATAATGAATATTTGTATTGGATTGCTAGATGAGTTGAAAATATTGTTAAAAGTATGTGATATTGATGAGCACAACCAAATGTGAGTTGAAAACAAATAGAATCATTAAAATTTCCATTTCCTAAAAAAGAAATTCAAAAACAAATTGTTTCTTTTTTGAATGATTTAATGAATTGAAATTTAAAAAATACAGAATATTTTGATAAAAATATTGAAAATAAAATTTTAAAATTACATAAGAAAAGTTTAAATATTAATATTATTTTAGATAATTCCCAAAACAACCAAAACTACATAATTCAACTCAAACAACAAATCCTCCAAGAAGCAATAGAATGAAAACTTACAAAATCTTGGAGAGAGCAACATCAAGATATAGAACCAGCTTCTGTTTTACTAGAAAAAATTAAAAAAGAAAAACAAGAACTTATCAAACAAAAAAAACTTAAAAAACAAAAAGAACTAAAACCAATAGAACAAGATGAAATCCCTTTTGATATTCCTGAGAGTTGGGAGTGTTGTAGGTTGGGGGAGGTATATACATATATTCAAAGATGACCTTCAGCAAAATATTCAGAAAAAAGTAATGTATGAATAATTAATCAAAAATGTATAAGATGGGAAAAAATAGATTTTTCTTACATTAAATATTATAAAAAAGAATTAATAGAAAAATTAAAAGAAGACAGATTTATAAAAAAAAGAGATATTTTATTAAATTCTACTTGAACTTGAACTATTTGAAGATGTTATTTAGTAAAAGATATTTATGAAAATAAATATATTGCAGATTCTCATGTTACAATTCTTAGAGAAAATGCTAATTTTATAGATAATTGATATGTAAATACATTTTTAAAATCTGATTTTATTCAAAATTTTATAAATAATGGTTGAATATGATGAGCTACTAATCAAATTGAATTAAGTAAAACAATTATAGAAAATTTTATTTTTCCTCTTCCTCCTCTTGAAGAACAAAAACAAATAGTCCAAAAAGTGGATGAGCTTATGAAACTCTGTGATGAATTGAAAAAACAGACTTTGGAAATAAAAGAAAATAGTGAAAATTTGATGAAGGCTGTGTTATAAGAGGTGTTTAGGAAATAAAAAAGAAGTAAAAAATTATTTTTTTACTTCTTTTATTTTGCTAACATTGTTATAAAACTTATAAATCAAGCTCAAATTAAAATCATTAAAGAAGATATAGTTATTTTTTGGATAAACTTTGAAGTTCAAGCTATAATATTTTTTAATATAAATCAAGATATAGTTTTAATTGGCCAAATTAATAAGTAATATAATAATGTTTGCCACCATGGTATATACATATTATTATTAATTACTAAAATAAGGATTTATATTTTAATTATTTTTATTTATAAGTCAAACTTAAATGTTAAAATTATTAACATTAAAAGTTAATAAAATGTTAAAAACTTTTGACAAAAACTTTTAAATAATATAATATTGATACATAAATTACTTAAAATATAAAATAAATATTATGGCTCAAAATATAGAGAAGTTTAGAAAAGAAAAAAAACTTACTCAAGATGAAGTTGCAAAATATTTAGGTATCACAAGACAAACATTTTCAAAATTAGAAAAAGGAAAAATAGAGCCTACTTTGGGGCAAGCTGTAAAATTGGCAGAATTATTTTGAGTTGAAATAGATAATTTTATTAAAGATGTAAAAGTAGAACAAACTAAAAAAACAGATATTGAAAAATATAAACAAATTATTCAGTTTTTTCTGGAAAATATAAAAACTAAGAAGTATCCTAAAGTAACAAAAACAAAATTAGCAAAACTTTGTTATTTGGCTGATTTTTGATGGTATTATAATAATTTAGAATCCTTGACAAATCTTGAATATAGAAGAATCCAACAATGACCAGTTCCAGATGCTTTTTTTAGAGTTATAGATGAAATGCTAGAAGAAGAAAAAATTTCTATTGATATAGATTGAAAATCTTTTTTGATTTGAAATAAAGAAAGACCAGATACTTCTAAATTAACTCTAGAAGAAAAAAGCTTTTTGAAAAAAATAGCAGATAAATGGAAAGATAAAACAACAACACAAATAGTTGATTTTACTCACAATCAACTACCCTGGACTATTGCTGATGATAAGGAAATAATTCCTTATTGACTTATAACTCAAGAAGATCCTGAAAATGTGTATTAATAATAAAAAATATAATGTAATAGTAGGTGAGTATGCTAAAAATCATTATATAAAACCTTTTAAGAAGAAGTATAAATCTGTTTGGTGAAAAACTTTTGAAACTATAGAATTTATGTTAAAAAATATAGAAAAACTTTTAAAGACTTTAAAAGTTAATAAAATTCATATTTGTGATATTTGATATATTGCTAAATATGAATTTAATATTGAGTGAATAAAAGTTTCAACAAAAGCTTCTTGAAATAGAATAATTATTTTTGTAAATGAAGAAAAATTAGAAATAACTATTTTACTAGTTTATGCAAAAACTAATATTAAATGAGCCAATGAAACTGCTTGGTGGGAAAATGAAATCAAGAAAAATTATAAACAAATAGCTTTATATTTTTCAAATTTATAAAAAATCCTAAAAAATTAATTTTTTAGGATTTTTATTTTTTCTATTTTGGTACTAAAAAAAGCTTAGATATAGGAAGTTTAAAAAAGTATATGAGAAAAGTAGATTTAGAAGATTTAATTGAGTTAAAAAAGTTATTCTAAAATATCATCTACTTTATTTTCTATTTTTCTTACTTCTTTTCAAATTTTTCAGAAATATAATTCAGGATTTACTATTACTCATTTATATATTCATAATTCTGGATTTATTTCACTTGTAGTTCAATTATATGGATATAAAAATAAATAATATTTTCAATTTAAGTCTAATTTTCAAATAGGTTCTGCTATTTGTCTTTTTCAATCTAATTCTTCACTTTTAATAGGATTTATAATATTAATATTATTATCCATTAAATTATTATCATTATCTCTATCTTTCTTATTGTTATATTCTATTACTATAAAATCAGAATAAACTCAATCTAAAATATTTCTATTTTTATCAAAAAAATTAAATTTTCATCATTTTAATAAATAATTTACATATCTATTAAATATATTAGGAGCATAATCTTTTTTTACATCAAAAACTATTATTTCCTTATTTCAAGAAATATAATCATCAATTTTAAATATATTTTGTCAGTTTATTTCTACTATTTCATTAAATTTCATAATATTTTTATTACTTATCTATTTTAGTAATTTTACTTCTTCAAAAATCAATTATATAAATTTTTCAATCTAATGTTTTCATAAAATTACCCCAATGTTCATCATTATGTTTAAAACCATTTTTTTCAAATATATTTAATAATGGTTTTATATCTTTTATAAAATATTTATGCCATAAATTTTCTATTCAATAAATTTGAGTTAAAAAGTTTTTTGCTTCATTATTTGTCATTTTTGACATTATTTCATCTTCTATAGTTTCACTTAAAGGATGTTTTACTAATCATCTTTCTTCTAATATTTTTTCTAAATCATTATCTGTTAAATCTTTTTTATTTATTATATCTCAGAGTTTATCTTTATGATATTCTAAATGCATTAAAGATTTATATGATAATCCATTAACTTTTTCCATTTCAAAAACTCAATTTTTAATTTTATCAATTTTTGGAACAAAATATTTTTGTAATAATAATCATTCATGTGTATTTTTATATAAAGATTTTAATTGAAATAATATTTCATCAAATTCTCTATGATTTTTATATTCAATATCTAATTTATCTATATTTTCTCATTCTTTAGCAATTTTTAAAACCTTATTATTTTTATTAGGATGCCTTAATATTATTCAATTATTTCATTCTCAAATAATATCTTTCTCACTTAATTCTTCACCTAATATATCCTTATACTTCTCTAAAAAACTATATCTAGGGTCTTCATATAAATTTTTAAATTTTGGATACTCCTTTCAACATATTCATTTATCTAATAAAATTCTAACTTCTTGATTATCAAATCAAGCTTTCTGGAGTATTTCTACTTTCTTTTTTAAATCTCAAATACTATAACTTCAATTTTCAAGTCTATTTCATATATTATGTGCTTCTAGTATAGCATCTTTTTGTTCTTTTGACAAGTTTCTATTTAATATATCTTCTGATGCTTTTAATCTTTCTTTAGGACTTAATTTTAATATTTCATCTGTAGTTAGATTATTATATTGATTTTCTATTTTAGTAGTTTTTTCTTTTATTAATTCTTTTTGTAATTGTTTATCTACTTTAGTTAAATCAATCTCTTGCTTAGGAATTACTTCATCAACTTTATTTTTGATATCAGATATAGTTCATTTTACTTCTGAACTTTGAACTAATCTTTCTTTATTTACTCTTAATTTAGCTATTTGTTTTGTTGTTAGTTTAATTCACTCTTTTACTCATTTTTTTACTAAACTTGCTGTTAATCAAGCTCAGGCTGTTATTAATCATAGTACTACTTCAGCTGATACTTTTCATTTTTCATAAGCATTTCAATCCCACAAAGTCCATAAATCTTCTTTTAGGCTTTTTGCTAGTTTCTTTAATCATTCCCAAGATATTAATTGTTCTAATCAATCTAGTATTATTTTTCAATTAGTTTCATATATTTGTACTAATAAATCATAATTATCTAGTATTCATCAATCTATTACTCATTTTATAAAGTTTTCAAATTTAGAATTATTTTCTTGATTATTATTTATTCCTAATTTTTCATACAAGAATATTTTCATTTCATTTTTAAATACTTCTTTATCTAGTTGTTCTTGGGTTTCTTTATATGTTTGAGTTTCTTTATTTTCTTTTGATTGATTTGTTTCTTGAAATATTTTATATTGTTTTAAAGCTAAATTATCTGCTCAAGGAATAGTTGAATTTATTTCATAGTTTTGTTTTATATTATTTTCCACATTAGTAAAAGAAAGATTAGTATTATTTGTATCTAATCTTTCTTGTTTATTTTCTACTTTTGGAATATAATTAAAACTTTCTGGCATTTATTAATTTTAGTTTTATATAGTTATTATAACATATTTTTTAAAAATATCAAAAACTTAGGTTGGAACTTTTTATAGACACTAAAAAAGAGCTTCATGTAGCAGAAAATCCACTATTAGAAAGCTCTAAAATCTTCAATTTCTATTTTGGTACTGCAAAGACAGGCAAATGCAAACTATACAGCCCTTGTTTGAATATATAAATAATAGTAAAGGAAATACTTTAAAAGTTATGAAAGAGTTATCATCTGTTTTGAAAAAAGATATAAAATTAGAATAAGTTTTTGTCTCTTATAAAAAGGAATACTAATAGAATTTTGTATAGTTTAAGTATTACCAAATAATAATGATAATTAATTTATAATTTAATAAATAGTATTATGAAAAAAGTAGAAGTAAATATTTCAAAAAAACAGTTAGAAGCAAATAAAAAGAATGCTTTAAAATGATGAGTAAAAACTAAAGAGTGAAAAGAAGTTATAAAATATAATGCAGTTAAACACTGATTATCTTCTAATGTATATGATGAAGATTTAGAAAAAGAAATAATAAAAGAATATAAAGTAGAATGAACATTAGAAAAAATGCTTGTAAAAAATATTTGTATATCAAAATCAAGGTTTGAAAAATGAGTAGAATTAGAAAATAATTTAACAAGGCATATTTTACAACCATCTAAATATGAAAAGGTTTATAACTCTCAAGAAGAGTATGAAGAATATTTACAAAAAAAAGAAGATTATAAAAATAATTTTAGTCTTGATTTATTAGAACCATCTGAACCAGCTTTTACATTACAAAGAGTAGAATGATATGATTTTAATTTTGATTTAGAAAAAATACAGTATTTAGTAAATATTATATGAAAGTATAACTACCAAAATGAAGTTAGATTAAGCAAAAACATAGTTTGATTATTACAAACTATAAAAAAATAAAAATGGGTTTGTTTTGAAAAAAATAAATTATAGATATTATTTAAGAAAATATTATTTATAATATAAATTTATGAAAAAAGATATAACTTTTAAAAAAGTAGATATTACTGAAAAAGAAGCTAAAGATATTTTAGATGCTTATTTTGATAGTAAGGATGAAAATTATAAAAAAGGATTAATGGAAATAACACCTTTTAAATGATGACCATTTAAAAATTATTTTTATAAATGTTTAGCTTATTTTCAAATACAAAAAGAATTAAAGAAAAATAAAGAAGCTTTTGTATATAGATTAGCATTAATAACTTGAATTGATAAATCTAATAAAAAATATTTTTATTTAAAGTTATTAGTAAATTGAAAAGCTAAAGTTTTCTTTTACATAAATATAAAATCTGAAAAGAGAATAATTATTGATAAAATGATTTCTATACAAAAATGATTATGAAAACAAGCTATTAAAGAATTATGTGATTATTACAATATATACAATATTATTGTAGAACCTTCTATATATTGAATTTGATTTTGGAAAAAAATAAAACTAGAATATAAATGAAAAATAAATATAACTATAAAAAAATAAAAATTAATTATGTTTTATAAAAAGGCTTTTAAAAAGTCTTTTTTATTATTGAAAAAATATCAATTATAGATATAGTATTATAGATAACAATTAATAATAAAATATGAAAGTAAAAATAAATATTGAATGATTATTAGAAAAGAAAAATATTAAATTAAGTGATTTAGAAAAGCTTGTAAATTTGAGTTATCAACAACTTTGGAATATAAAAGAATGAAGAACTAGCAAAGTTAGTTTTGATACTATATGACAGCTTTTAAAGGCTTTTAAATGTAAACCTAATGATTTATTTATAATAACTAAAAAATAATATGCAAAGCAATACTTCTTTACAACAATTACAAAATAGACTAAAAGAAATGTTTCAATTTCAAAATAATGATTTGAATTTTTGAATTTTTAAAATTTTTAAACTAAAAAAATCTGAAATAGAAAATTTTATAGATAATGACCTTGAAGAAATAGTAAAAAAAGAATTAGTAAATGCTTCTAATAATGAAGAAAAAGCAGATTTAATAGAGTTAAAATTATTTTTACATAAATCTAGTCAAGATAATTTACTTGAAGATATAAATTGAAATTATTCTAAAATAGAATGACTTATTAATGTTTTATGAAATTGAGAAACTGAAAAATTATTAAATATTTTAAAATCACAAAGAAATTGAAATATAGAATGAGATTTAGAAAATAAAATCTATAACTATATTTTAAACTTTTTTGATTTATATTATTCTGATGGAGATTTTTGATATAACACAAGAAGTTTAGACACTTATAAAGTAGAATATGATGAAGATTATAATGGAAGTGACATTATGTTTCACTGGAAGCATAAATGAAGCTATTATATAAAATCTTGAAACTGATTTAATAGTGTAAGATTTGATTTAGAATGAAAAAATATTGAATTTGTTTTAGAAACTAATGATGATAGTGAAGCAGAAGAGACAGCACAAAATAATAATAGAGAAACTGAATTTAAACATTATGAGTTAAATAGAATAGAAAAAGTTTTTGATAATAATTATAAAGTAATTTTTAATTTATCTAAAACTTCAACATCAAAAGAAAATATTTTTAAAGCTATTTATAAAGAAATTTTTAGTGTAGAATTAAAAGAAGAATTTATTTTTGAAACAGCAAAAAGTAAATGAGAAGAAATTAAAAAAGCCATTTTTAAAAGTTTATGAAAAGATTTTTGAAAAATACAAGATTGAAATATTAAATGATTTAGTCAGCTAAAAATTAAAAAAGATGATTTAATAAAAAAGTATAATACTAATTTTTGAAAATGAGAAAAGCTAGAAGCTAAAAGTTTTGATGAGTTAGATAAAAATAATGAAGTAGAAAAAACTTTAATTAATTTATGGAGTTTAGACCAAAAACTAAACAGTTTTTATATTTGAAATGATAGTGATTTTTTTATTCACAAAGATTTAAAATGATTTTTGACTAAAGAAAAAGAAAAGTTTATAAAAAATAATATTTTATGAGACCTAAATTCTATTTTAAATGCTAAAATAGATAATACCAGTTTAGTTATAGCAAAAACTTTTAATAATATTTCATCAAAAATAATAGAATTTTTAAGTGCAGTTGAAGAATTTCAAAAACATATTTTTGAGATGAAGAAAAAAGTTTTAGTTTCAGAATATTGTATAACTATTGATAAAATAGATGAAAGTTTTTATAAAGAAATTTCAGAAAATGAAGAGCAAATTCAAGAATGGATAAAGTTATGATTTATAGAACAAGACACTAAACTAGATTTAGAATATTTAAAAAATAATCAAACTTTAAATATAGATACTAAATTTTTTAGCAAAGATTTTAAAGATAAAGTTTTAGCAAATTTCAATAATTTAGAAAATGAATTAAACTGAACACTTATAAATTCAGACAATTTTCAAGCCTTAACTCTTCTAAAAAATAAATACAGATGAAAGATTAAGTGTATTTATATTGACCCACCATATAACACTTGAAATAATTTTATTTATAAAAATAGTTTCAAACATTCAAGTTGGCTTTCAATGATGGAAAATAGATTATTAGAAGCAAAAGATTTACTTACAAAAGATTGAGTTTTAATTATTGCTATTGATGAAAATGAACAAGAAAACCTTTGAAGATTATTAAATAATTTATTTGATACTGAAATTTATGAAATACACTGTATAACAGTTTTACATAATCCAAAATGAATACAATGAGGTTTTGTTTCAACAAATAATGAATATGCTTTTACTGTTTCTAAAAAATGATTATTATCTAACAATAAAATATTAGAAGAAAAAGATTACATATATGAAAATTTTAGAAATTGGTGATGAGAAAGTGAAAGAGAAACAGCAAAAAATTGTTTTTATCCAATTTTAGTAAAAGATAATAAAATTATATGATTTTGAGATATTTGTAATGAAAATTTTCATCCTTGAAAAAGAAATATAAAAATAAATAATTGAGTAGTAGAGATATATCCAATTGATAGTAAATGAATTGAAAGAAAATGGACATATGCACAATTTAACAAAGATAAAATAATAAATAGATTAAGAGTAAAAAAATTAAAAAATTGAGAAATAGATATTGAAAAAATTAGAAATACTGAAAGATTTAAAACTGTGTGGCAAGATAGTAAATATATAGCAGGAGATTATTGAACAAAAATTTTAAATAATATTATTTGAAGTAAAAAATTTGATTTTCCTAAATCAATTCATCTTGTAAAAGATAGTATATTTTTAGCAACAGATAGTAATTCTATAGTTTTAGATTTCTTTTCTTGAAGTGGAACTACACAGCAAGCAGTTATTGAATTAAATAAAGAAGAAAAAGAAAATATTTTAAAAGAAATTGAAAAAGCTAAAAAAGATTGAAATAGTGAATTAGTAAAAGAATTAGAAGAAAAATATAAAAATGCTTGAAATAGAAAATATATTTGAGTGGAGATGGGGGAATATTTTGATAGTGTTACTAAACCTAGAGTGCAGAAGGTTGTTTATAGTAGTGATTGGAAAAATGGGAAACCTGAAAACAATGAATGAGTAAGCCAAATTTTTAAATATCAAGTTTTGGAACAGTATGAAGATGTACTTGATAAATTGGAAGTTGATAGAGAAGATTTTCCAGAATGATTAGATTTGAAATATTTGTATAGAAAAGAAGAAATAAAATTAGGTTCTAGTTTGGATTTGAGAAAACCTTTTAGTAATAAATATGTTTATTGAAAAAAGAAAATTGAAACTGAAATTGATTTAGTTGAAACTTATAATTATTTGCAAGGTTATGAAGTAGAAAGTATTAAATCTTATAAAATAAATAATAAATATTATAAAGTAGTTAAAACTTGAAATACTCTTGTAATTTGGAGAGATATTGAAGTGGCTGAAAATGATATAGAAAATATTAAAGAAATTGTATGAAAATATAGTGATATAGATACTTTAGAAGTAAATGTAGAGATTTATAGCTTAGAGAGAGATAAGTTTGGTATGCTTGAAATTTGATGAAAAAAATATGATGTGGAAATAATAGATGAAAGTTTGTTTTGTGAGTAACAATTTGTTCAAAATTTCTAAACTGGTCAAATTTGACCAGTTTTAGAATAAATTTATAAATAATTTTAAATTATGGAAACAAAATTAGCAATTTTTCAAGAAAAAGAAATAAGAAAAATATATTATAATGATGAATGGTGGTTTGTTTTGGAAGATATTGTTTTTGCTTTAACAGATAGTAAAGACCCTAAACAATATATTCAAAGATTAAAATCAAGAGATGAAGAATTAAAAAAAGGGTGGGTACAAATTGTACATACCCTTGAAATTGATACAAAATGATGAAAACAAAAGATGAATTGTGTTAATACAAAAGGGGCTTTTAGAATAATTCAATCTATTCCTAGCAAAAAAGCAGAACCTTTTAAACAATGGTTAGCTCAAGTTTGATATGAAAGAGTACAAGAAATAGAAAATCCAGAATTAGCAATGGATAGAATGAAGTCTATTTATGAACAAAAATGATATTCAAAAGAATGGATAGATAAAAGACTTAGATGAATTGCTGTTAGAAAAGATTTAACAGATGAATGGGATGAAAGATGAATACAAAATAGGCAATATTGAATTTTAACAGCAGAAATTAGTAGAGCAACCTTTTGAATGACTCCAAGTGAATATAAAAAATATAAATGATTAACAAAGAAAAATCAAAATTTAAGAGACCATATGACAGATTTAGAATTAATTTTTACAATGTTATGAGAGGCTTCAACAACAGAAATAATGAGAACTCAAGATAGTGAATGATTTTATAAGATAAAAGAAGCAAGTAAACAATGATGAAAGGTAGCAGGAAATGCTAGAAAGGAGCTTGAACAAAAAACAAAGAAAAAAGTAATTTCAAAGAAAAATTATTTAGATATACAAGAAAATAAAAAATTAAAATAAGTTTTAAAAATTATAAAAAATAATGGAAACAAAATTATACAACTATTTGAGTAAATCATTATTAGAAAAAGATATAGATTTTTCTAATGAAAATATTCAGGCACAAATAGAAAAATTAAAAGATAATTCACTTTGATTTGAAGAAAAATATATAAAAAAAATTATGAGTTACTTAAAAACTTATAATTCTTTTTTGACTTCAATTTGAAAAGAAGAAGTAAAATTAAGATATTATCAAATCTTGGCTTTATACTTTACTGAAATGTTTTTTGATAATAGAGATGAAAAGATATTTGATGATAATAACTTTTCTAAAAATGCACTTGCTTATTGGATGGCAACTTGAAGCTGAAAAACTATTGTAATGCACTTAAATATTTTACAATATTTAGATAAAGTAAAAAATTATAATATTTTTCAAATTATTTTAACAACTCCTTGAGTAAATCTTATTGACCAACATAAAGAAGAAATAGAACCCTTTATAAATTATTTGAATACTAAAAAATACAAGAATAAATTAAAATTTATTATAGATACAACCCAAAGTCTTTCAAATAAATGAAGTGATTATTATAATCTAGCTTGAAATAAAAAAACAAAAAGACTTATTTTGATTGATGAAGCCCATATAGGAATAAGTTCTAAACAAAAAGAAGATAAATGAGCTTTTTATAATTTTAGAAATGCCTTAAATAAAGAAAATAGTTTTTTATTTGAATATAGTGCAACTTATCACAATTTAAGTAAAGATTTAGAAAAAGAGTATGAAAATCAAATAGTTTATGATTATAATTATAACTTATTTTATAAAGATTGATATTGAAAAGACTTTAGTTTTACCCAAGTATGAAATGATATTTTAGCTTGAGAAAATGAAAATGAATTAAAACAAAATCTTGATAAATGTTTATGAGTAATAAATGAAAAAATAAATATTTGGAGTAAAATCAGTGATTATGATAGTAATGAACAAACAGCTTTATTTTGAAATATAAAAATGTTTCCAGATAAGCCACTTATTACTTTTATGTGAAATACTGTAAATAATAAGGATGGGAAAAATGATGACCCTGAAATAAGTGACATATCAAATATTATTAAATATTTAGCCTGATTAACTGAAAAAGAAAAAAAGGAATTTGAAATAGTTTTTAATTATAAAATTTCTTGAAAACTTACTATTACAAGAATTAAATCTGTAAAAGATGAATTATTATTATCTTTTTGAGATGATTGAAAATATTTTTGAATAATAAATGTTTGAAGTTGAGATAAGTTTTTTAATGATATTGATTTTGAAAATATAGATAAAAAGTCTATTGAAATAATAGATAATAAATATTTATTTAAAAATATAGATAAAAAAGAAAGTCCTATAAATATTCTAATTTGAAGTAGAAAATTTGCTGAATGATGGAATAGTTTTAGAGTTTCTGTTATTGCCCTTATAAACTTATGAAGTAATGCTTGAAATAAGATTATTCAAATATTTTGAAGATGAGTAAGATTAAAGTGATTAAATTTAGATTGAAAAAGAAAGAATAAAGAACACTTAAAGGATTATTTTGAATTATGAAAAGAAAATAAAGATAATTTAAGAAAAATAGAAACACTAAATGTATTAAGTGTGAAAAAAAGTTATTTAGAAACTTTTACAAAAAAAGTAAATGAAGAGATTAAATACACTTATAGTTTTAAAATAAAAGTACATCCAAATATTATAAAACTTAATTCTTGAGAAGAATTAGAATTTGAAAAATATAAAAAAAATCTTCCCATTTTTAAATTATCTAAAAAAGAAATTAATTATAAAAATATAATTTTAGAAGAAAATAATATTATTTATTCTTACTTTGATGAAAAGCAAATTATAGAAAATGAAAAAATATCAAATTTTAGCTTTTCTCTTGATTACAGACTAGATAAAAAAATAGAGTGAATTAATATTAAAAATGATATAAAAGACAAAATAGAGCAATTTAAAGACTATATAAACACTAATAAGATAGAAACTATTATATTAAATTATCTAAAAGAAAATAAAATAAGTTTATATTCAAATAAAGAATGAAAATTACTAGATTTTGATTATATGCAAGTATTTAATTTTATTGATGAAATAAAATATGATAATAATATTTGAAATGATATTTTAAGAATTGAAAAAACTTTAATAGTTATAATCAATGATTTTTTAAAAAAATTAAAAAACAAAGTAAATCATAGAATAAATTCAAAAAATATAGTTTATAATAAGGAGTTATCACAAAAAAGTGAAGAAAATAAAACTTGAGATTTTATAGAAGAATATACTATCACAAAAGAATTTAAAACAGAAAAAGAAAAAAATGAATATATAGAAAATCTTGAACAAGAAAAAAATAAAATATTAAATACTTTAAATTTAAGTATAGATAAACATATTTATTCTCCTTTATTAAAAGAAGATGATAAATTTACAAAATTAGATATAAATATTTCTCCTGATAAATTAAATCTTTGAGAAAAAATATTTATAGAACAATTACAAGAATATATTTCAGAGAAGTTTTCCAAATCTAATTTAGATTTATATTTAATGAGAAATGTAGAAAGTTTAAAAGCTATTTGAATATATTTAGAAAATGATGAACATCCATTTTTTCCAGATTTTATATTATGGATTATAAATAAAGAAAAAAATATTACATATATTAATTTTATTGACCCAAAATGACAAGATTGAATTTTTGATAGAAATACTTGAAGTTTTAATGATAAAGCAAAGATTTGAAATAAAAATAAAGATGAAACATTAAAAAAGATAGAAATTAATTTAAGTAAGAAATTAGATAAAAAAATTATAATAAATTCTTTTATCTTATTAAAACCTTGAAGTGATTTATGAAAAACTAATAATGATAGTATACAAGAAAAAATGATAGGAAATAATGTATTCAAAATTGATTGGTATTGAGAAAATAAATTAGATTGAAAATCTTATTTAGATTTAATGTTTTGAAAAATAATAAAGTAGTTTATGATAGATAAAGAACAAGCCTTAAAAAATATTGATAAATGATTTGAAGATTTAAGAATATTTTGAGAAAAAATAAAAAATAATTTTTCAAGAATTAGATTAATTGAAGAAAGTAAAGAAAAGCATTATTTAATAACTTTTTTAAATTATTTTTATATAAATGCTCAACTTTCTTCTGATAAACAAATTAGTCTTTTTCTACATTTTTTTGATTTAGTTGATTGGAATACAAAAGACAAATTTACTTATTTTTATCATCATTATTGAATGAATTATCTTCCTTTTTTTGAGTTACAAGGAGATAAAGAAATATGTGAAAAATATAATATTGTAGAGTTTTTTGAAAAAAATATATATTTAGAAATAGATAGCAATATCTTAGATAAATTATTTATCTCACAAAATACTTGAATTGATTATAAATTTTTTATAAAGCATTTTTATAAAGATTACATAGATAATCTTTTTGAAAGTGTTTATTATACTTATTATGAAAATGATTTAATAGATTGTGAATATAAAAATGATAAAAAGATTATTGTAAATACTTTATCTTATTTATATAGTGTTTTATGAGATAAATTTGAAATAAATGAAAAAATGTTTAATAAGAAACAAAAAATATATTTTGATAAATTTCTCATATCATATTATTATGTTTGATTTATAGAAATAATTTGATTTCCAAATAAAGCAAATAATCAATCTATTAAAATAAAAATATTACCAAAATTGAAAAATATTTTAGATGAAATAGAAGAAAAAAGAGAATTAATAATGGATAAGGTTTTTGATGAAAAATATAAAGAAATAAAATTAAAAAAGAAAAATTGAACCCCTCATCTATTAGAATGAAAATTAGAATTTATTTGAGATGAAAATAAATTTGTAGAAATAAGGAAAAAATATCCTAATTCAAAAATAACTTGAAATAATTATAAATGAAAAACAACTAAATATGAAGTTATAGAAAACATAAAACTTGATAAATTAGATAATAAGATATAATAAAATTACTCTTATTAAATGTTAAGAGCCTTTTTACAGAAATACAGCCAGCCAGCTTTTAAATGTAAGCAAGGATTTGTATGTACTGTTAAAGTATGCTTACAATTGAGCAAATTAGAAAAGCTTTGTGAGAAGATTTTTCTAAATTAACTGATACAGAAATTGAACAAATCTGAACAGAAATGTTTAATTTTTGGAGTATTATGTTAGAAGATTAAGAGACTAAAAAGTCTCTTTTTCTTTTGAATTTTTATCAATTATAGTTATAATAACAATATATATTTATCCAACTATATTTGAATTTATAAAAAGATATTATGAAAGAAACAGCAATAATTTATTGTAGAAAATCAACTGATAGAGAAGATAGACAAACAAATTCTTTAGAACATCAAAGTAATAATTGTAATAATACAATCAAAAAAAATGATTTATTATTATTAGATGAAATTAAAGAAAGTATAAGTGCTAAAACTTAATGAAAAAGAGCTTGATTTAATAGAATGATAGAAGAATGTAGTAAGTGAAAAGTTGATTATATTGTAGTTGATGAAACTAAAAGATTATCAAGAAATATTGTAGATAGTGCATTAATAATTAATTTATTAGATACAAATAAAATAAATTGAATTTTAACAACTGATAAGAGTTTTTTAGCAAATGATATAAATGCTAAATTTATGCTTTTATTAGAACTTTGAATTTCAAAAATGGATAATGAGCATAGAAGTAAAGATATTAGATGAAAAATGCTTACAGCTCTTCATAAATGACAATGGCTCTCACAAGCCATATTTTGATATAGAAATGTTTGACCTAAATGAAAAAAAGATATAGAAGTGGTTGAAGAAGAAGCTAAAATTGTATTAAAAGCTTTTATAATGAGAACACAACAAAAGACTTTAAAAGAAATTGCAGAATTTATAAATGAAAAAGCTTGAACAAAATGGAATAGTGAAAGAGTTTCAAAAATGCTTATAAATACAAAATACTATTGATTACAAAAGTTTTGATGAGAAGAAGCATTATTAAATAGCCCTTGATATAGACCTATTATTTCAAAAGAATTATATGATAAAGTTAATTGAATAACTAGAGTTAGAGAATATAAAAAATGAGAAAATTGAACAAGATATTTTTCAGGAATATTATTTGATACTCAGTGAAATAAATTATATCCATATAAAACTAAATGAAATATTTATTATCATCAGTGAGCTAAAACACCTTATAAAATAAATATAAGTCAAAAAGACCTTTTTAAAGAGTTTGAAAAACATATTGATAATTATAATTTTCCAAAATCTTTTATAGCTTTATCAAAATTAACTTTAAAAGAATATTATAAAGATAAAGTAAATCAAAGAAAAAGTGAATTAACAAAAATTACAAAAGAATTAAACAAAACAAAAGAAAGACTTGAAAGTCTATTTGATAAATTTTTAGATAATGATATAGATAAAAAAACTTATGATTATAAAAAGAAAGAGTTAGAAGATAGTAAAATAGAATTAGAAGAAAAATATAAAGCTTTAAAACAAGATGATGATAATATAATAAATATTATAGAAAATTTGTGCAAACTTGTAGAAAACCTTTCAGAAAGCTATAAAACTTGAAATGAGCAAGAAAAATGAAAAATTATAAGAGCTTTACAGTGCAAACTTATTTTAGATAATAAAAAACAGCTTACTATAAAGGATAGTAAACTGTTTGAGATGATTAAATCTCTTAATTTTCATAAATGGTACTCCCAAGGGGAATTGAACCCCTGTCCCAGCCGTGAGAGGGCTGTGTCCTAGCCACTAGACGATGGGAGCATATAAAAATAAAAAATCTCATTTTATCCCTCTCCTGATAGGAGAGGTTAGGTGAGGTTTTTATTAATTAAGCTATTTCAGCTCTTAATTCTTCTAATGTTTTACCATCAATATCAGTAGTAACACCAGTAGCTCTAGCTGTACCTCTTACAGTAAGCATAGCACCTGCTAAATCTTTAGCATTTAAATCTGGCATTTTTTCTTCAGCTATTTCTTTAACTTGATCAAAAGTTAAATTACCAACTTTATCTTTTTGAGGTACTCCAGAACCTTTTTTAAGGTTAAGTTTATTTTTGATAAGAGTACTCATAGGTGGTTGTTTTACAATGAAGTCAAATGTTCTATCTTCATAAACTGTAATAACAACAGGTAATTTAACCCCCATTTTATCTTTAGTTTGTTCATTGAATTTAGTTGTAAATTCTTGAATTGGTACTCAGTATTGCCCAAGAGCTGGACCTACTGGAGGAGCTGGATTAGCTTGTCCTCAATTGATTTGTAATTTTATGTATCCTTTTACTGCACCTGCCATAATATTTTATTATTAATTTATAAACTTTAAAAAGTTCCTTTGTAAAATATAGATTAAAATATTATTTTATAAAATCAGTTTTCGGGACTAACTAGAAAATAATATTATCTAACCTTATGTCTTGAAAGACACAAGGATTTCAGAAGCAAAAGGATTTTATTTAAAAAGCTTAAAAAAGCAAATTTTTTTATTGATTTTTTTTGTATTTTATGTTAAAATATCTTAAAGTTATTAATTAACTATTTTTGTATCTTTAAAGTTTATTTAAAAGAACTTTTTATGATTTATTGAAAATAGTAAAATATAAAAAATATGAAGAAGGTAATACTTGAAATACTTGTAGATAAACATAATAATAAATGACCTTGAATATTTGAACATATATTGATTGTGTTACATAATGTATTTGAGGATTTTGATAAAAAAAGTAAAATTTGAGAAAAATTTGATAAACAAAGTAATTTTTCTTTGGAAATAACAAAAATTTGAAATAGAATTAGATTTTTTTTAGTTTCACCTAAAAAATATAAAAATTTTTTGGTAAATCAGATTTATGCTCATTTTAAAGATGTTGAAATAAATCAAGTAGGGGATTATTTAAATAATATTCCTGATGATAAAATTATTGTTTGAAAAATATGATTATCAAAACACTTTTTATATCCTATAAAAACTTTTACAGAACTTCAATGAGAATCAACAGAGAGTATAGATCCATATTCATCTATAACTGCTGCATTGTGAAAGACAGGTATTTATTCTTTAAATACTTTTCAGGTAAATTTTACTCCTATAAAAAACAAAACTTGGAAAAGTAATTTAACAGAAACTGTTTCTATTCTTACTTCTTCTTATCCTGATTTTATAAAGAAGATATTACTTGATTCAAAATTTAAGTATTTTAAAAATATTTTAAATATAATATTTTTTCCAATAAATATAATTTTATTTTTCATAAAGAAAAAAGATAATGCTTCAGATGAAAATCAAGAACTAAAAGAGGAATGATCTAAAGAACAAATTGATTTATGAGAAAAAAAGATTGTTTTAGATAAAATTTTTGCATCAAAAGTTTCTTGATTGTGATATGAAACAAGTATAAATTTGATTCATGCTTGAGATGATGAAATTAATTGAAAATCAGATATAAAAGAAATAGCTTCAACTTTAGGTATATTTACTTGAAATTGATTTAATAGTTTTAAATTAAATGAAATAACAAAGGAAAATGAAATAATAAAAGATGTAAAAAATAGAATTATTGATAATTGATTTATTTTAAATACTCAAGAATTATCTTGATTGGTACATTTACCAACAGATTATGTAAAAACTCCTTGAATTAATTGGGTATGTTCTAGGGCTTTTGAACCACCTTCAAATCTTCCAATTATTGATCCTGATTTAACAGATTGATATACTCCAGAAACAGAATTAACTCCTATTTGAAAGACAAATTTTAGGGGAACAAATATGAGTTTTGGTATGTGACCAAATGATAGAAGAAGACATACTTATATTATTTGAAAAACAGGTATGGGTAAATCTGTTTTACTTGAAAATATGATTATAGATGATATAAAAAAATGAAGATGAGTTGCAGTTATAGATCCACATGGAGATTTAGCAGAAGCAGTTATAGGTCATATCCCAAAATCAAGAACAAATCAGGTAATTATTTTTGATCCTAGTGATACAGAATTTCCAATTGCATTTAATATGCTTGAATGAGTAAAACCAGAACATAGAGCTTTGGTTGCATCTGGTTTTGTATGAATATTTAAAAAAATATTTTGAGATTCTTGGGGGCCAAGATTGGAACATATTATGAGAAATACAGTTTTGGCTTTACTTGAATATCCAAATGCAACTATTATTTCTATTCCTCTTATGCTTACAAGTGATGTTTATAGGAATAAAGTTGTAAATAAGATAACTGACCCTATTGTAAAGAAATTTTGGACTCATGAGTTTGCAAAAATGGCTCCAAATCAAAAAACTGAGGCAGCTTGACCTATTTTAAATAAAGTATGACAATTTTTATCAAGCTCTATTTTAAGAAATGTACTTGGTCAACCTAAAAATACATTTAATATTAGGTGGGCAATGGATAATAATAAAATTGTGATTGTAAATCTATCAAAGTGAAAAATTTGAGAAGATGCTTCAGCACTTTTATGAGCTATGATGGTTACAAAATTTCAAATGGATGCTATGAGTAGAGCAGATATTCCAGAAGAAGAAAGAAAAGACTTTTATCTTTATGTTGATGAATTTCAAAATTTTGCTACAGATTCTTTTGCAACTATCCTGTCAGAAGCTAGAAAGTATAAACTTAATTTAGTTATGGCAAATCAATATATTGATCAAATGCAAGAATCTGTAAAATGAGCTGTTTTTGGTAATGTATGAACAACTATTTCTTTTCAAGTAGGTTATCATGATGCAGTTATATTAAAAGAAGTTTTATGAAATTGAGTAAGTGAAGATGATTTAACAAATTTAGCTAAGTATCATATTTATTTAAAACAATTAATTGATTGAATGCCTAGTCCTGTTTTTTCAGCTGCTACATTTCCTCCATATCCAAAAAATCCAGAAGCTTTTGAAGCTAGATATCAAAAGATATTAAAAGTATCAAGAGAAAAATATTCTAAACCTAGAGATAAAGTTGTAGATAGAATAAATAAGATGATGAAAGATATAGAGTTTCAAGAAAAACAATGGGAAAGAAAAAAACAAGAACTTGAAGAAAAGAAAAAAGCAGAGAAACAAAAAAAGCATCAAGAGATGTTATCTAAGCAAAAAGAATGAAAATAAAAGCAAATATAATTATATTTGCTTTTATTTATTTTTATGTTATAATTATTAATGTAAAAAATATTTTTAATTATTGTAATTATGACAATAAATAGACAAGAAACTTTTTCTGATAGAGAAGAATTAATAAAGAATAATCCTGAATTATATTTTAGTGAGGATTATTTTTCTAGTTTGCAACAAACTCTTCTTTGATTAAAAAATAAATTTTTAATTAAGGATGTTTGATTATATAAAAATTATTTAAGTGATTTGATAATAGCTATTTGATTATTAAAAGATAGTTATTCTGAATTACAAAAATTATCTAAACAAAAAGAAGAATTATCAAAATGAAAAAATCAATTAGAATTAGAATTATCTACTTTGGCTGATGAAACTAAAAGAAAAACAGAAGAAATTATTTCTTCTTGAAAAAAAATTAAAGATATTGAAGCTGAAAATTCATGATATAAATCAATAATTTCAGATTTAGATTTATTATTGAAAGAAGCAAATAAAAATATTGATTTATTAACTTCTGGTCAGTTAGATTTATCTGCTCAAAATAAATGATTAAGAATTAAAATAAAAAGATTAGAAGCTGAAAAAGAAAATATAAGAAAAAAAATAGAACAAGAAGAAATAAATAAAAAGTTAGAAAAAATTTTACCTGAAAAGAATAAAAAATATAAAAAAATATTAGAAGAAAATATAGAAAAAAAATATGATATAGAATTGAAACAAGAATTATTAAAAAAAGAAAAAGAATATAAAAGAAAAGAGATGAAATATAAATTAGAAATATCTAATTTAAAAGAGACTATTTCTATATTAGAAATTGAAATTAAAAATATAAAACAAGATTTAGATAAAGAAAAGCAAAAGAAAGTTTTATTAAAAATTAATAAATTGGATGAAGTATTAAAATGATTAAATAAGATATTTGATATCAAAGATTCAGTTGAATATAAAGAATTAGAAAAAGAAAATGAAAGTATTTCTAAAGAAAATCAAAAATTAAAAAAAGAAAATAAACAAAAAGAAGAGATTATTTCAAATAGAGATGAAACTATTTCTCAAAGAGATGAAGAAATTGAAAGATTAAAAAAGCAACTTGAAGAATCTGAAAATGAAAATAAAAGATTAAATAGCTTATTAGTTAAACATAAATATCAATAATAATTTTTGCTTAAAAAGAAAAAATAACTATAATTTTTATAGTTATTTTTTTATTAATAAAATAAATGAAAATAGATAATTTAACTTTGGCTTTTTGAAATAAAATTGTATTAAGAGATATTAATTTAGATATACAAGCTTGAGAATTTGTATTTTTTATTGGTCATTCATGAAGTTGAAAAACTAGTTTGATTAGGTCTTTGATTTGAGATTTTAAACCAATGAAATGAGATATTATTCTTGATAATCAAATGGCTTTATATAAAAGTATGAGTGAAAAAACTCTTGAAGAATATAGAAGAAATATTTGAGTTATTTTTCAAGATTATAAATTACTTGAATCAAAAAAAGTTTATGAAAATATAGCTTTTGCTATGGAAGTTTGTGGATATAAAGAAGATATTATTAGAAAAAAAGTTCCTGAAGTTTTAGAGCAAGTATGATTACTTGTTAAAAAAGATAAATTTGTTCAAGAATTATCAGGTTGAGAAAAACAAAGAATAAGTATAGCAAGGGCATTAGTTAGAAATCCAGATATTATTATTGGTGATGAACCAACATGAAATTTGGATCCTCAAACAGCAAAATGAATTATGGAAATATTTGAATGATTGAATAAACAGGGAAAAACTATAATTATAGCAACACATGATAAAAACATAGTTGATACAATGAAAAAAAGAGTTATTTCTTTTAAGGATAAAAAAGTAATGAGTGATCAAAATCCAGGACTTTATAATTTAGATTAAAAAATACTAGTTAATTCCTAGTATTTTTTATTTTTTAGCACTTTATAAAAATAAGTGCTAAAAAGATTTGATATTTTAAAATAAAAGAGTATAATTCAGAGTAAAGATTTATAGAGGAGTTTATTTTTTAATTATAAGAATATATGGCAAAAGATTTTTATGATATATTATGAGTTTCAAAAACAGCTACCCAAGATGAAATAAAAAAAGAATATAGAAAATTAGCAATGAAATATCATCCAGATAGAGCAAAATGAGATAAAAAAGAAGCTGAAAAGAAATTTAAAGAATTGTGAGAAGCATATGAGACATTATCAAATCCAGAAAAAAGGAAGCAATATGATATGTTTTGAAAAGCTTGATGAAATCCTTTTTCTTGAGCTTGATGAACTTGAACTTCTTGATTTTGATGATTTGAAGATATTTTCTGACAAGCAGCAAGATGATGATCTTGATGAGGTATTAATTTTGAAGATTTATTTTGAGGTTTTACTTGAAGAACAAAAACTAGTTGAAATCCATTTTGATGACAATATGGGCAACAAACAAAACAAGAACCTAAAAAAGAGGAAAGTTTAGATTTTGAAAAAACTTATGAAGTTCCATTTTTTGATTTTTTACTTTGATGAAAACTTGAAGTTAGATGAGTTTATTGACAAACAAAAACTATAAAAATTCCAGCTTGAACTAAGCCAGGTACAAAAATGAGAGTTAAATGATTTGGTAAAAAAGAATGAGCAAAGGAGTGAAACTTAATAGTTAAACTTGATACTAAAATGCCTAAATACATTTCTGATATGGATAAGCAAATGCTTGAAAGAATAAAAGAAGGAGTTGGGTATTAAAAAATTCTGACATTGTCAGAATTTTTTAATTATTTAAAATTTGTATTGTTTCAAAATCTATTCAATTATAATCCTGTCATTCATTAATGTATATAATTGTTTGATTATCTATTTTTATAAAATATCTAATTCAATAGTTATCTAATTGTGTTTCACAGATATTTTTTGAATTTATAGGTTTTAAAATAAAAAAGTTATATTTTATATTTTTTATAAAATGTTTTGGATTATTAATTATTTTACAATTTTTTATTATTATATTTTTTTCAAAATAATTTTGAATATTTTGATTCTTAGGAATTTTTATAATATTTATATATTTATTTCATTTTGTATCATATAAATAATTCTCATTTATTTTTATATTTTTATTTGTAACTAATATTTTAAAATATTTATTTTTTAAAATATTATAGTAAATTTGATTATTAAAATCAAAAAAAACATCTCAATAATCAAAAAAATTATATATTTTAAAATATGCATATTCTTTAAATGAATTAAATTGTTTATTTTTATTTATTTTTGTTGATAATTTTTTTTTCATTAAATTTTTAAAAATATCTAAATTTTTTCATGTAATATTATTATTTTTAGTAAAATTTTGTATCTTTTTATAAATATTATAAATTTTAATATTATCATTAATGTTTTCTTGATAATATCAAAAACTTATATTTATTTTTAAAAATATTAATAATAAAATTATTATAATTTTTTTAAGCATATTTGATTTTTATGATTATATTTTTTTTAATCCTATTTTTATATTTTCATCAATTCAAGTTAATTTAAAAATAGTTTTTATATTATTTTTATTGATGAATTTTAAAACTTTATTTATAGTTGTATCTTTGTTTTTTATATCTAGTTCTCATAGAATATTTTTTATTTTTAATTTTGCTAAAATTAGCTTTGTTTCATCAATTTTTTCAGTTTTATTTATATATTCTATTATATCAAAAATCTCATAAAAAACTATTCAAATAGCTATATTTTTTAAAGTATAACTTAATATTTCAAGATATAAGTTTATTTCAGAAAAACTTCTTTTTTGATTTAAAAATTCATATTTTATTTTTATATTTCTTATTTTATGTATATCATTTTTTTCATTTGTTTGTATTTCACAATTAATTATATATCATATATCTAATACTTTTTCTTTTGAACTTAATTTTTTATTTACTAGTATTTTTCAGTAATCTTTTGTAAATATAGTATATATAAAATCCTTCTGATTTATTTTTTTTTGATTTAATATTATTGCTTGAGTTTTAAATAATGACATTTTTAAAAAGAGTAAAAGTTTAATTTTTTATTTATTATAATAAAAACTTTTGAAAAATAAAAAATATTATTTATAATAAGAGAAATTTATAATTAATTATATAATTAATATGTCAGAAGTTCAAATAAAAGAAGAAGAAGTTGATAAAATAATATCTGATTTAATCAAAAAACACCTTCCAGAAGTTGATATTGATGAAGCAAAATTTCTTGATTTATTAAAACATAGTCTTTCTTTAAATACAATGGAAAAAAAGAGAGTTATTGATGCTGTTCCTACTTTATCTCAATTTCAATTTGATGAGTTAACAAAAGTTTTTACAGAAGAAAGAGAAAAATTTAAAGAATTAGCTTGAGAACATCCTGATGATATCAAAAAATTATTAAAAAAACAACAATCAGAATGGAAAATGTTAGGAGATTTATATGTGTCTGAATTAGAAAATAAAGCTAAAGAAGAAGAAGCAAAGAAAAAAGAAGAAGAGATTAAAAAAAGTTTAGGATTATAATTAAAATAAATGAGATATAATTTTTGTGTATTTATAGAAGAGAAAAATAAAAGAGTAGATATGTATTTATCTGCTCTTTTTAAAGATTTTTCAAGAAGTTATATTCAGAAGATAATTGATAAGTGACAAGTTTTTGTAAATAATAGGCAAATAAATAAAAATGTAAAAATAAAAAATAAAGATGAGATATCTTTTGAGATTATAGTTGAAAAACTTGATGAAGTTTTAGCTGAAAAAATGCCTTTAGATATTATTTTTGAAGATGAGAATATATTAGTTTTAAATAAAGATGCTTGAATAAATGTTCATCCTGTCCCTTGAGAATGATGAAATAGTGGAACTTTGGTTAATTGAGTATTATATCATTGTAAAAATAATTTACCATCTATTTGAGGAGTAGAAAGACCATGAATAATTCATAGACTTGATAAAGACACAACTTGAGCAATAATGATTGCAAAAAATGATAAGATGATGAATTATTTATCTGAAACTATAAAAAATAGAGAAGTTTGAAAATATTATCTAGCAATAGTTACAGGAATTTTAACTAAAGATAATTTTAAAATTGAAAGTTATATAGGTAGGGATCCATATGATAGAATGAAGATGACTACTAAAAATCCTGTTAATCCCAAATTGGCTATAACATATTGAAAGGTTTTAAAGCATATTGATAGTAAATATAGTTTAATAATGCTTAAACTTGAAACTTGAAGAACACATCAAATAAGAGTTCATTTAGCTTCTATTTGATATCCAATTATTTGAGATAAAACTTATTGAAATTCAAAAATTAATAAACAAGCAGCAACTTTATATCAATTAAAAAGACAAGCTTTACATGCTTATTTTATAGAAATAGATTTATACTGAAAAAAACATAAGTTTGTTGCTCCTTTAAAAGAAGATATGAAAAGAATAATAAAGGATGAAATAAAAACAGAGTTTTAATAAAAAAAAGAAATTTATTGATAAATTTCTTTTTTTTATTGTTTAACTAGATTTTTTTTTCTATCATTTTGTTTTTGTGTATTTTGTTTTAGTATTGTTTCTATTTTTGTTTTTCTAAATCTATTTTTTAATGTTTGCATTCTTATTTTTCTGATTTCATTCATTGTTTCAGCAAATGTATCATATTTTTCAGCAAGTCATGCATATATAACTCATAGAGAATATTTAGAACAAGATTTTGCTTCTTTTATTCCATGTCTTTTCATTGTTTCACAACTAGTACAATCTTTGTTTAATGATTTTGATTCAATTATTACTAAATTTTTTAGATTTACTTCATCTTGAGATAAATTTCTTAAGTTTTCAGTTTTTATATCAAAATCTATAGTTAATCTTTCACTTCAATCTTTACTTACTAAAGTTATTCTTTTATATTTTGTTCTTATTGAAGGAGTTATTGTAGGTGCTTTTTCTCAGTTATACATAGCTTGCCACACTCATTCAAAAAATCTTTTTTTTCCTTTTGTCATAGTTCAGTGTTCTTCTATAGGGAAGCTATATCTGTATTTTTGAGTTATTCAATTTTCTTTTTGTTTAAATTCAAAAAATGCTAAATCAGAATCTTTATATAATCTTGTTCTTATTTTTGTTCTTTTATTTTGTTTTGCTTGATGTTGTTTATAGAATAAATGTTCCTCAGTATCCATATAAACATTATCATAAGAAAATATTCTTTTATTATTTATTTCAAGAATTTTAAAATCATTTACTATATCTTTTAATATTTCTTTAAAGTCAGAAGCTGTAACTAAAAATTTTCTATCAATTCTTTTTAAGTAGCTAGAAGTTTGGTTTAATTCATCTAAACTAATTTTATCAAATTGTTTTACTTCTTTATTAAAAACTGTGTTCATTTTTATTTTTATTTTTAGAAAATATTTTATATTTAAAGTTTATCATATTATTTTTTTTGTATCAATTATTTTATATATATTTTTTATAAAATATATTGACTTTTTATTATATTATTTTGAGTAATATATAATTATTCAATATACTATTGAAGCAATTACTCATGCAATAGGGAAAGTTACAAACCAAGATAAAATTATTCAATTTAATTTTCAGATTTCTATTACTTTTTTATCTTTTCATTTTCTATGTTTTAACCATTGTCTATATAATCATATACCAAAAATTCATCATAAAGCTATTTGTGTTGTGGATACAGGAATTCATAATCAAGATGCTACAATTACTGTTATAGCAGCAGAAAGAGCAATAGAATATGCTCTTGTTTGGTCAAGTTTTGTTATAGATTTTCAAACAGTTTTTATAAGTCTAGCTCAAAAAACAGCAAGTCAAAAAGATAGAGAAAATGCTCATAAAATCATAATCCATATAGGTATTCCAACTTTATTTACATTTCAAACTGTATCTATAGTTGTGTCATATATTGCTGCTAGAGGTCAAATAGCATTTGCTACATCATTTGATCAGTGTGCAAAACTTAAAAGAGCAACAGCAAAAATCAAAGGAAGATTAAATAATTCATTTACAAAGTCTTTACTATCTTCAAAAAATGATTTTTTCTTTCTTCAATAATTTATTATTAATATAGTATAAACTATAACTGAAATTATTACAGATATAAAGACTGCAGTAGTGATGAAATTTAATCACATGTTTTCTATATATGATTGAACTGGTCATAATTTATGTTTAAATCATTTTAGTATAAGGTAAATAGAAAAGATTAATACCATAAGTGATACATATATTGGAACCCAATGTTTTGCAGCTTCTCATTTATTCTTTTGTTTTAATATTGTTCTTTTTATGGATATATAGATACTTGTTGCAATAATTCATCACATAAATATTGCAATAATTAATGCAATTACAACTTTTATAACAACTGGCCAGTTAACTACTTCAAATCATGCTGAAGTAATTCATGCTCAGATTAATCATCAAAGTATTGAATGTGTGATTGATACTGGTGCTTTAAGAAATGTAGCAATATTTACCCATATAGCTGATCAAAGTAGTGTTGCTAGCATTATAGCAATAAATTCAATTTGATGATTTATAAAAAAATCAGGTTTTATAATTCATCATTTTATTGTATTTACTACATCTCATCATGCTATTATTGCTCAACTAGCCTCAAAAATTACAGCAATTATTATTGCTCATCTTAAACTTATAGCTTTTGAACCAACTGCTGGTCCCATATTATTTGCAATATCATTTGCTCATAGATTGATTGCCATATATATTGCAAAAATACAAGCTAATAATAAATAAACATTTGAATCTGCTCATTTAAAAAAATATGCATAACTTATCATTGAAATTATAAAAATTCAAAGAAGTACATATTTTATTTTTGCTACAATAATATCAGGTATATTTAAAACAATTTTCATATTTTTATATAATAAAAAAATAAGTATATTTTTATTGTAACATACTTATTTTTTTTAATATAATTTTTAGTATTGCCAAAAGAAATAAATAATTAATAATATTTTTTAATTTTCTATTTCTTTTTGAATTATTTTTAATGGTTTAAAAAAATCTTTTAAATTTAATCATACTTTTCTTAAATCTTTATATTTTGTTAGTTTATCAATTATTTTTTCTGATAATAATTCATCATCATCAAGTATTTCACTTCAATAATTTTCTTTAAAATATAGAGCATTTTTTTCTTGATGATTTCAAGCACTTCATTTTAATGGAACAATTAAACTATGTATTCAAAAATAATATAATTCCCATAAAGTTGTTGCTCAGGCTCTTGTTATTGCTATATCAACATCTTTTAAAATCTTTCATAATCTTTTTTGAGTTATAAAATCATGAACAATTGTATTTGAAAATTTTTTAAATTCTGGTCTTAAGTGCATATGTTTTTCTCATAATACAATATGGAATTGAACATGCTGTAGTTTTGGTAATGCTTTTAATAATGCATTAAATATATTAGTTGCTCATTGACTTCATCCCATAACAATAACATTTAATTTTGCTCAATTAACAACAGTTGTATCTTCTAGATAATCAATTAATTCAGGATTTAATATTTGTCCAGATAATATATGTTTTTTTCAATCTATTTTTTTGTTTGCAAAACTGTAAAAAACTTTGTCTGCAAGTTTTGATACTATTTTATTTGATATTCATGCTACAGTATCAGATTCATGTATATATAATTTTTTTCATGTCAATTTTGCTCAAAATGCCATAGGTAATGAAACATAACCTCATTTAGAAAATACTATGTCAATGTTTTCTTTTTTACTATAATAAATTGCTTCAACAACTCAAGTAAGATTTTTTAATGGTTCATAAAAATTTCTTATATCAAAATATCTTCTAAGTTTTCAAGCACTTATATCAAAAAAAGGAATTTTATTTTTTTGAGCAATTTCTTCTTCTAGGTTTCATTGTTCTCAGAACCATAAAAAATTATACTTTCCAGTTTCTTTTAAATAATTATATAAAGAGACTAGTGGAAATATGTGTCCTCAAGTTGAACCTCAAGTTAATGCAATATTTTTTTTCTTTTCCATATATTATATATTTATATCATTATTAATTTTAAACTATTATTCTTATAATTTATAATTTTACAAGTTTATTTTATAAAAAATGCTTAATTATTTTTGAAAAAAAACAATTATAGAATATACTTAAACACAGACTTATTATTTTAATATGAAAAAAGAAAAATGGAAGACTCAAAATTGAAAACAAAAGTAATTTGACAAGATGATCATAAATATCTAACTTTTTTAAAGAAAGTATTTAGACATGAATTTAGAAAGAATTGATTTAGAAGGTTATCAACTCCAAATTTAATAGAATTAAAATATATAAAAGATATTTTTTGAGATGATTATGATAAATATTCCTATAATTTTGATATAGATTGATTGTGAGAATTTGCTTTAAAGCCAAATTCATCAATATTAACTTTGAAATCATATATTGATAATAATATGTCAGAAGAAAATCAACCAATTTATACCTATTATATGGATTGATTTTATCCAAAAGTTGATTGAGAAATAAAATCTGTATGATTATTTTGATGAGATGTTATTTGAGAAGATGATCCAATAATAGATGCTCAACTTATTTATATAACATATAGTGTATTAAAAAAAATTTGACTTGAATCAGAAGTAAATATAAGAATAAATTCTGTATGAAATAAAAAAGAACAAACTAAATACATTGAAGAATTACAAAATTTTTATGAAGATAAAAAACATTTACTATCTGAAGAATCTTTAAATGATTTAGAAAAAAATCCTTTGGCTTTATTGAAAGCAAAAACTGAAGATGAAGAAATTTTATTAGAAAAAGCTCCTAAAATTACAAAATTTTTAAAAAAAGATTCAAAAAAGCATTATATTCTTTTAAAAGAATATCTTGATATATTAAGTGTTCCTTATATGGAAGATTCTTCTTTGATTTTAGATTATCCTTATATTAATAATTCTGTATGGAAATTTGATTTAGTTTCTAATAATGAAGTTATATCATCATGATATAGATATAATACTTTATCATTAAGTTTATGAAATGATAAAGAAATTCCTGCTTCAAATTTCTCAGTAGATGTTTTTAAATTAATAGATTTATTAAAACAAAAGGATATAAAAATTAGAAATAAAGATAAATTGGACTTATACTTTGTTCAATTATGAGATGAAGCTAAAAAAGTAGTTTTACCTTTGACTTTAGAAGCTAGGGATGCTTGAATAAATACCTCAGTTTCTTTATGAACTCCATCAATGAAACAACAAATGTTAAAAGCAAATAAATCATGAGCAAAATATGTGGTTATGGTTTGAATAATGGAAGCAAGAAATTGAATTTTTCAAGTGAGAAATAATGTTGATGGAACTCAAACAGAAGTAAAAAAAGAAGATTTAATTAATTATATTATTGATAAAATTTGAAAAGATAATTTAGATTTTTATGAACCAAGTAGAGATTTATTAACAGATTAGTTTACTAATCTGTTTTTTTTATATAAAAAAATACTATATTTATATATAGTATTTTAAATTAAACTCTAATTTTAGTTATTTTTTCACCATATCTTAAACAAGGTTTAGGTATACATTTTCATGTAATTCATGCAAAAAGAGGTAAAAAACCTAATATCATAACTAATACATCAAAATCTAAATCTGCAGTATCTTTTATAAGTCATGCAAATATAAATAGTATTATACCAAATATAATTTGTCCAATTCTTATATATTTAGATTTAGCTATACAATGATTTATTATTGATGCAATAATTGGAAGTGTTCACATAGCTATTAATATATATTTTAATATTAGTGCTGCTTGATCAGAAATTGTTATTCACCAAAAACTAGATTCCATTGCATCACCTTGATATATAAGATTATAATAAGCTGTAGAAACTAATAGTAATCAAAATAAAATTCTTCATATTCTAATAGTTAAGTCACTTGGTCTTTTTTTTAAAAAGTTTATTATTCACAACATAGTTTATTTAAGCTTAAAAAATAATTATATATTAATAATAATTTTATAAAAAATCATTATTTTTGTAAGCCTTATATTAATAATTAACAAAAAAAATCAAAATTTATTTTGACTTTTTATTTATTTTTATATAATGTGCAAGCTAAAGAAATTTTAGAAGCATTTATTGGGATGTCGCCAAGTGGTAAGGCAACGGACTTTGACTCCGTCATGCGTAGGTTCGAATCCTACCATCCCAACCATTTTTAAAAATTTAGAATCTGTAGTGTGAAACTATTTTATGGTTATAGACTTTAGATTCTAAAGTAGTTAAAACTTAAGAAAAAAGGGAAATTAGGGCTTTTCTTTTTTAAGTTTTAAAAAAATACTTAAATACTTATTTTATATATTTTAAAAAAGTTAATTATGTTAGCAGTTATAGAATTAGGATGAAATCAATTTATTGTTAGAAAAGGTGATGTAATTGATGTAAAAAGACAAGATGTTGAAGAAGGTAAAAAAATATCAGTTGAAGCTTTATTAGTATCAGATGAAGATGGAAAAGAAACTAAGGTATGAACTCCTACAGTAAAAGGTTCAAAAGTAGAATTAAAAGTTGTTGAACAATTTAGAGGTTCAAAAGTTAGAGTTTTTAAAATGAAATCTAAAAAAAGATATATGAGAAATAATGGTTTTAGACCAAGTTTAACAAAAATGGAAGTTGTTTGAATAGCTTAATTAAAAAATAAAAATAGAGATTTTCTTTTGAAAATCTCTATTTTTTTATTATACTTATTAGGCTAAATTTTTAATTTAAAATACTTATTTTCATTTAAGTATAAATAGACTATTTTTATAGTTTATATTTATTTTCTAAATAAATAATTTGGTACAAAAAGTTAATATAAAAGCACGTATAGATAGACATTCTAGGATGTTGAAAGAAAATATGTGATTAAAACATAAAGTAACTCAAATTTTAAAAAAAAATAAATTATGATATAAAATAGTTATTATATTTATGGCATTTCTAATGCCTATATATCCTATGTTTGCATCAAAAATTTATAATAATACTGCTTATGATTTTTATAGATGAGATATAGATGAAAGTTCAATTTTATGATCATATATAATTTGAAAAAATGATTTAGAAGATCAGTGAGCTCAATTATATGAAGCAAAGGATTCTTTTTTATCTGTATCAACAGTTTTAGATGATAATAGAGATTTATCTTGAACTAATGAAATAGTAAAATATAAAGTTCAAGCTTGAGAATCAATATCATCAATTGCATATAAATTTAGAGTTTCTAGTAATTCTATTTATTGGGCAAATAATTTTACAAAAAAACATGTTATACATCCTGGGGATATAATAAAAATTCCACCAGTATCTTGAGTTATTCATAAAGTAGAAAAATGAGAAACTTTACTTAGCTTAGCTAAAAAATATAAGGTTGATG
Source organism: Candidatus Altimarinota bacterium (assembly GCA_027019405.1). GTDB lineage: Bacteria > Patescibacteriota > Gracilibacteria > BD1-5 > UBA6164 > JALUWO01. Next base: position 99,076 of record JALUWO010000206.1, read on the forward strand.
TTTCTAAAATAAGAAAACAAAACTTAATTTGAACTGGTGAAGTTGTAAAAACTTGAGAGATATTAGTTATACCATGAGCTAAAAAATATGTACCTAAACCTAAATATAAACCAAGAAAAAGAGTTTATACATATAGAAAATCTTGATATACTTTTTCTAGAAGTAAGTATGTAACTGCTTCTTGAAGATATAAATTAACTCCAAAGCCAAGTTATCATAAATTTTATTGGGGAAATTGTACTTGGTATGTTGCAAAATATAAAACTGTAGATTGGTGAGGTAATGCAAAAGATTGGATAAGAAATGCAAGGAAGAAATGACATAAAGTTTGACATATACCAAAATTATGAGCAATTATTGTATTTAATGGTAGATGATATAATCCTAGATATGGGCATGTTTGAATAGTTATGGATATAAAATCAAATTGAGATTTGATTATAACAGATATGAATTATAGAAGATTGTGAGAAGTTACTTATAGAAAAATTTCTTCAAAAAATAGAGCAATAAGTTGATATATTTATGTAAATTAATAAAAAAATAATATAAAGTTTTGAAACTTTATATTATTTTTTTATTGATTTCTATTTACTCATTGCATGTATTATTTTATATACAACTTGATTTATAGGACTTATTGCTTTATATAAATTCTCTCTATATATGATTAAATTATCTTTTAATAATCATAGGGCAAGATGAATTGGATAGTTGTTTTGGTATTCACTATAAGCAGTAAAAGCTAATTTGTATATTTGATAACTATGATTTTTTTCTGAACTTATATTATTTTGAATTTGTGATTTTAATCCAGCAATTACATCAGGATTATATGATATATTTTCATATGCTTTTTTTGTTTTTCATTTTAATTTTGTTTCATCTATTCAAAGTATATTATCTATTTTTGAATAATATGAATCTAGATAATCTAGGTAAAAACTATATTTACATAATTCAAAAGTTGATTGATCAAGAATATTTTTTTTTGATATAGATATATTGTTTTCAGGTAATTTACATTGAGAATTTATTTGTTTCAATCTTTTTATTTTAGGTTTTATTTTATTTTTTATTAATATTTTTAATGTTCAAGTTTTATCTGCTTTTGTTAAATTTTCTAATAGTTTCATAGATTTATATTGAGCTGAAATTAATCAACATTTATATATTTCATTTTGAGTATCTCTATATATTTGTTTTATTGCTTTTAATGCAAAATCATTTTGATTAAGAAATGCTTTTATTTTTGAATTATTTTTTAATTCTTCAACAGTTGGATAGTATTTCTGATATTCTTTATATTTATAAATATATTTATTTCATTTATCTTCTTGAGTATAAAAATTAGCATTTATACAATAAGTTTCTACATTTTTTTTATATCCTTCATATAGAGTATTTTTTTCTTCTGCAAAAGAAGTATTATATATAGAAAATATAATACTTAGCATTATAATGGATGATATAATTTTTTTGTTCATAACTTTATAATAAATTATTTTTTATTTAGTTTATATTTTAAATTATATTTGTAAAGAAATTAATATAATTGTTTTTTATTTTCAGTTTGTATTATATTTGTATTTCAGATTATTTTTATAATTTTATAATTTATATATTTAGGTCTGCATGCTTTTTCAGAATAGATTTTTATTTTTGATTCTCATCATAAATTTTGTAGTATTATTTTTCACCAATTATTTGAACTATCAAGCAATGTAGTTTCCAATTTATCTGATATAATTCAACTTCATACTAAGTTATTTATATTATTTTTATCATTTGATTGGTATAATTTGTAATATAAATCTGCTCAATATATTTTATTTATTTTTAAATTTATAGTTGCTCAAGAATTAAATAAAATAGTAAAACTAGAATTTTTTTTAATTACTCTTCTTAATGGATTTCTACTTTCAAAAATTAGGTAAGTTTTATCTTTTAATTTTGTTGTATTAAAATTAAGTGATTTAACTTTGTTATTTATTATTTGATTTATTTTATTTTGATTTAGTATATTATCATTATTTTTAAGTATTTTAGTTATTTTTGTACTTATAGATAAGAATAATATAGATAAAATCATACTTATAAATATTGCCCATAAAAGTATAGAGGCATTTTTATTGGATTTTTGCATTAATAAAATGATTATGCTATAATGTTTATATATTATAAAAACAAATAAAAAATACAAGATTAAAAATTTCAATATGCCTATTTGAAAAGATATAAAAGTAAAAATAAATGAGAAGTTAAAAGAAAAAATTTTGGAGTCTGAACAACAAAAGAGTTTTTCTAGTGATAAATTTGAAAAGATTGAAAAACAAGTTAAAGATTCATTGAAAAGGAGGGAAACAGATACTGCATTATATGATTTAAGTATTTGAGCCTTAGTTTTAGGAGCTTCAGATATACATTATGAAATTTTTGAAAATGAAGTTGAAGTAAGATTCAGAATTGATTGAATTTTAGTTAATGTTTTTAAGTTAGAATTAAATCAATATAAATTAATCTTAGAAAGATTAAAATATAGTGCAAATCTAAAATTAAATATTACAAATGTTCCACAAGATGGTAAGTATGAGTTAAATGTAGCTGAAAATAATAATTCTAAATTGGATGTAAGAGTTTCTACTTTACCAACTAAATATTGAGAAAATGTTGTTTGTAGGTTACTTGATGCATCAAAGGCAATAGTTAGTTTTGAAGATTTATGATTTTTTTGGACTACAAAAAGAATGGTAGAAAAAGCTATTTCAAAGAAAAATGGTTTAATATTGGTTACTTGACCAACCTGATCAGGTAAGACAACAACTCTTTATACAATGATATCAAAATTGAATACTCCTGATAAAAAAATTATTACACTTGAAGACCCTATAGAATATGAATTACCGGGAATTATTCAAGCTGAAGTTGATGATAAAGTATGATTTACTTATGAAACATGATTAAAGGCTTTACTAAGACAAGATCCTGATATAATAATGGTATGAGAAATAAGAGATAAAGTTACTTTAGATACAGCAACTTCAGCATCTCTTACAGGTCATTTAGTTTTATCAACTCTTCATACAAAATCAGCAGCAGATACTTTGGATAGGATTATAAATATGTGATTGAAACCATATATAATAGCATCAGCAATTGATACTATTATTGCTCAAAGATTGGTTAGAAAAATATGTCCTTATTGTAAAGTAGAAAGAGAAAAAACTCCTTGAGAAATTGCTTTAATAAAAAATATGATGGAAGATATAGGTATGAAATGAATGCCTGCAGATAAATTAAAATTATATGAATCCAAATGATGTAGTAAATGTAATTATAGTTGATATAAATGAAGAATTTGAATTTTTGAAATTATTTCATTAACAGAAAATTTAAGAGATTTGATTAGAGAATGAGCTACTGTTGATGAAATAATAAAATCAGCAAGATGAAAAGACTTGATTTTAATGCAAGAAGATGGTATATTAAAAGCAATTAAGTGATATACTACTATTGAAGAAGTATTAAGAGTGACTTAAAAATATAAATTAATAATAATGATATGAAATATTTAGAACAAAAATTCACTACAGATGTAAAATGATTAAAATATACTAGAAAAGAACTAGAAGAACATGATAATTTTATGAAAAAATTTGTTTTTCCATTGGATGAAATTATAAGAAAATGAGAGTTTTCTCCTAATATGAAAGAATATAATTTTTTTATTTTAGAGTATGGTAAATTATCTGAGAATGTAAAATTAGTTTTAAGAGAAGTATATGAGGAATATAGAATTTTATATTTTAAAAAGAAAATTGAGAATATAATTAATAAAAATACTTTTAAACAAGATAAAAGAAGTTTTGATTTATATGTTAATTGATTGAATCAATTAATATGAACTGAAGAAACTAATACTTTTTTAATAAAAAATAAAGACTCTATTAAATAAATTAGAGTCTTTTTTTATATTTTGGTATCCTCAGTAGGATTTGAACCTACGACTAACCTAGGTCCGCAGCCTAGTGCTCTTCCAACTGAGCTATGAGGACAAAAAAATATGTAAATATTATATGTTATTTAATAAAAAAAACAAAAAAATTTATTTTTTATTTTTTTTATGTTATAATATATTTGCCAAATCATAAAAATTAAAAATAAGGAGGTATGTTATGGCTTATATAGAAGAATATATGGATACATCAGATAACACTAAGAAACTTATTAAAGTACCAAGTGCTCAAGGTGGATCTGATAGAACCATATATGTTAATGGATCTAACTCTGGGTATAGACTAGGTAATTCAAATAATATGGTTTATAGTTCAGGAGGTAGAGAGGTTGCTAAGTCACTTAAAGATTTTGCTAGAGAAATGCTTTGAGTGTTAGTTTTTAAGCTGTGGATATTTATCCCAGCTTTTCTTTTTGTATTTTTTTTATGATTTTATATAATTATTTTTAATTAAAATTTAAGTAAAATATTAAAAGTGATAGAACAAAAATCAATAAAATGAAATATAATAAAATTTGATAGAAAAACTAAAAATAAAACTATAGAAGAAATATTAAATTCTAGATTTGAGTGAGATGAATTTTTACCAAATACTTTGGATAGTTTACATGATCCATATTTATTTGAAGATATGCAAAAGGCAGTTGAAAGAATAAAACAGGCAAAAGATAATGATGAAAAAGTTTTTATTTTTTGAGATTATGATGTTGATGGAGTTACTTCAACTAGTATTTTAATGCATTTCTTTACAAAAATCTGATTAAAAGCAAGTTATAGATTACCTCATAGAGTAAAAGATTGATATTGATTAAAACAATATTTTGTTGATGAAGCAAAAGAACTTTGAGTTAGTTTGATTATTACTGTAGATTGTTGAACTAGAGATGTAGAAATTATTAAATATGCAAAGTCTATTTGAGTTGATATAATAGTTACTGATCATCATGCTGTTCCTGAAATAATTCCAGAAGAAGCTATTGCTATAATTAATCCTAAAAGACAAGATTGTACTTATCCATATAAAAATCTTGCTTGAGCTTGAGTGGCTTTTAAACTTATGCAAGCTTTGGCTAAAGAATATTTAAATTATGATGAATATAGACAATATTTAATAGAATCTATTGATATTTGTGCTATTGGAACAGTTGCTGATTGTATGATTTTGACTTGAGAAAATAGAGTAATTGTTGAGCTTTGACTTGCTCAGATAAAAAATTCAAGGTCTAGATGAATTAGAAGACTTTTAGAAGAAGATTTAGATACTGATTTAGATGCAGATGTTTTTGGTTTTACAATTTGACCAAGACTTAATGCTGCAGGAAGAATGGATACCCCATATAAGGCTGTAAACCTTATATTAAACAATTCTGATTCAGTAGAAAAAACTCTAAGAGAAATTGAACAATTAAATGAAAAAAGGAAATTTTTAACAAAACAATTTGTAGAAGAAGCAGAAAGTAAGATAAATAAACAAGATAATTTGTTATTTTATATTAGTAAAGATGTTCCACATGGAATTATGTGAATAGTTGCAGGTAGAATTACTGAAAAATATCATAAACCTTGTATTGCACTAAAAGATGAAGGAGATAAATATGTAGCTAGTTGTAGAGCTCCAGAATATTTTTCTATGATAGAAATTCTTGAAAAAAGAAGAGATATGTTTTTGGCTTTTGGGTGACACAAACAAGCAGCTGGCTTTTCTATTTCAAAAGATAAATTAGTAGAATTTAAATCAAGTATTTTATCTGAAGTAAATAAGCTAGATTTATCACAGGAGATAAAAGAAATAGAGATTACAAAGATAGTAGATTTAAATGAACTTTGATTTAGTTTTTTAAGAAAGGTAAATAAATTTAAACCTTTTTGAATGTGAAATCCAAAACCAGTTTTTATGGTTGAAAATTTAAATGATTTTAAAGTTGAAATTCTTTGAAATAAATCAAGAGATCATTTGAAATTTACAACAAAACATTTATTTAAAATGTTTGCATTTTATATGTGAGATTATTATGAAGAAATAAAAATATGAGTAAGAGATTGAAAAAAACTTGATTTAATTTTTGATATTTCAGAAGATAATTGGATGGGGAAAAAAAATCTGATGTTGAAAGTTTTGGATGTAGTTTTGAAATAAAAAATATTATTTTTTATAATAATAACTTTACTTTTATTTTAAAAATAGTATAATTAATATACTTTAAAAGAAAGGAGGCTCTTATGTCAAAACTTATAGGGCTGGATAGATATAAAACAGAGGTGATAGAGGCTCTTTCAGATTTATCTAAAGATGCTAAATCATTTGGCTTGGATAAGGCTATTGTTATAGCTCTTAATCTTGAGGATTTTCCTTCTGTAAAAAGTGTAAATGATGAACTTAACTATATCCTAGAAAAAGGTAAGAGAAATATTGATTTTTCTTCTATTAAGCTTTTGGATAGTGATTATGCTAGAGTTTTGAATTTTTGCTTTGATAAGTTGATAAAAGAGGAGTCATTTGATTTGCAAGAAGCTCTTCAAGTGATATAATGAAAAGAGAAGTATTTTTACTTCTCTTTTTTTGTTTTTTAGTTTTTATTTTATATAATATTTTTATGTAATTAGCTAATAATGTATGTTTATGAAAATTTCTCAAAAAATTATTGATTATGCTATTTGGTATTATTTAAAATATTATCCAAGTCCCAAAAAATTAGCTCAGAAATTAAAACAAAAATTTTGACCAGATTCAGTAAAATGACAGAAATATGGATGAATAATTGATGATGAAATTAATTTTATAATTAAAGAAAAATTAAAAAATATAATTCAGGAAGAAGAAGTTATAAAATCTAAAGTAAGAAGTTATAAAAATAAATGAAAATCAAAATTGTATATAAAACAAAAATTATTTCAAAGACAAGAAAATAAAGAATTAATAGAAAAATTTTTAGAAGAAAGTTTTAAAACTTGAGAATTGGATTTAATAAAATTGGAATATAAAAAAATCATAAAAAAGATTCAAGATAAATTTGATTGATATGAATTAAAACAAAAAATAATAGAAAGATTAATTAGAAAATGATTTAAGTATGATGATATACTAAAAGTTATTGATATTTAAATTAAAATATGATAAAATAATAAAAATTTATAGATTAAGTATTTTATTATATGATAGAGATTATAGCAATAGTTTTAATTGCAGTTGTTTTTGCTACATTATTTCAAGAAAAAGTATGATTACCAAGTACTATATTTTATATTATAGTGTGATTGTTATTTGCTCATTTTGAACCTGAACTTTTGAAATTTGATGCTCATACTTTTCATTATTTAGTACTTATTACTTTACCATTTTTAATAGCTAGTGATACTTTTTGAATAACATGGAAATGTATTAAGAAAAATTATGTTTCAATTGTATTATTAGCAGTAGTAAATGTTTTAATTACAGTTGCTGCAATAGTATTTTTTGGAAATATAATTTTACCTTGAATTTGAATTTTAATGCTTGTATTATTAGCCTCAACTATTAGTCCTACTGATCCAGTTTGAGTTAATGCAGCTTTATCAAATTTTAAAGTTCCACATAAATTATCATTTAAATTGGAAAGTGAATCATTAGCAAATGATGTAGTTGCATTATCTATATTTTCTATTGCTATTTGAATAGCAATTTGAGAAGCTAGTTTAAGTGTTTGATCTATAAGTTTTGAAATTTTAAAATTATTTTGAGAATCTCTTTTTGTATGAATTATTATTTGATATATTTGAATTAAATTTTTAGCAAGTACAACAGATGCTTATATAGAAACTTTTATAGTATTAACTGCTATATTTATATCATTTTTATTAAGTGATCATTTTTTACATGTTTCATGAATTTTTGCTGTAATTGTTTCAATGCTTGTTATGAATGAGCAAATTAAAAAATTATGGAAAGAAGATAAATTAGTTAAATATGATTCTATAGTAAATCCTGAAAATCATAATTTTGTTTGAAAAATACTTTATTTTATAGCTATGTTATCAAATGCTTTTTTATTTATTGCTCTTTGAAGTTTAGTTGATTTATTTGATTTAAATAGTTTTGTTTGGAAATATTTTGATGTTTCAGTTTATATATTTTTATTTGTTACAATTGTTAGATGAATATTTATGTATTTTTATTCTCATTTATCAAAAGTTACTAAAAAAATTAATAGCATTGATAATGTAAGATGGTGGGCAGTTTTAACTTTTTGATGAATGAGATGAGGACTTTCAGTGCTTATGATTTTTATGATAGCAGCAGCTATTCCAAATTATCAATATATGCAAGAATTGGAAGCTATAGTTTTTAATGTAGTATTTTTAATAACATTTACATATACTCCAATTTTGATTTATATTTTTAAAAAATATAAAAAAGATTTTGATAGAGAATATGAATATGAGGTTGAGCATCATTTATAAAAAGTCTAATAAAGGCTTTTTATTTTTTTATTTTTATATAAAATACAAAAAATTAATTATTAACAATATGTTTTATGTCTCAAATTACTTGTCCAAATTGTAATACACAAATAGATTTAGATAAAATTGCTGAATCTAAATATGAAGAGTTATTGAAATCTCAAGAAGAAAAATTAAAGCAAGAGCAAGAAAAACAAAAAGTTTTATTTGAAAAAGAGCTTGAACAGAAAACTCTTGAGATGAGAAAAAAAGCTCAAGAATTTGCAGAGAAAAAAGCATTAGAAGAGAGAAAGAAAATTGAGCTTGAGATGAAAGATATGCAAGATAGAATAAAAAAGGCAGAACAAGAACAAGAAGAAGCTAAGAAAAAAGAATTAGAAATGCTTAAAAAAGCAAGAGAATTAGAAGAAAAAGAAAAGAATTTTGAGTTAGAAATGGAAAAAAAGATAGATTTAGAAAAAAAGAAATTAGAAGAAAAAATAGCTTTGGAAATGCAAGAAAAGTCAAATAAACAACTTGATGATAAGATAGCAAAGATTCAAGAAGAATTTAGAAAAAAAGAACTTGAGTATCAAAAGCAACAAGAACAATTAAAAAAATCTCTTGATGATGCAAAAAGAAAAGCAGAACAAGCAAGTCAACAAATTCAATGAGATATACAAGAAGATGATATAAAAAATGCTTTATTACAAGCTTTTCCTATAGATAATGTTGAAGATGTTCCAACATGAATAAAATGAGCAGATTTAATTCAAACAGTAAAAGATAATTTATGACAAAAGGCTTGAATTATTGTTTGGGAATCAAAAAATACAAAATCTTGGACAGATTCTTGGATTATGAAATTAAAGGATGATAAACTTAAGGTAAATTGAAACATAGCAATATTAGTTTCAACTATTTTACCTAAGTGAATTATAAATTTTGGGATGTTTGATGATGTAATGGTTGCTAGTCCAGAATTTGCAATTCCTGTTGCTACTATGCTTAGAGATAAATTAATTTCAATTTCAAAAGTAGAAAAATCTTTGGAATGAAAAGATATAAAAATGGAATTACTTTATAAATATCTTACAAGTGAACAATTCTCTTCAAAAATAACTATGATGGTTGATGTTTTTTCTCAATTAAAAAATTGAATTGATTCAGAAAGAAGGGCAATGGAAAAAAATTGGAAAAAAAGAGAAATGGATTTAATAAGAGCAACCTCAGCAGTAACTTGAATGTATTGAGAATTAGAAAGCCTCATGTGACAAGCTTTACCTTGAAGTGAAACTTTGTTATTGGATTGAGATAATGAAGATTAATTGTATTTATAATCTAAAAAAATAAAAAGTAAACTAAAAATAGGACTATAAATTTGAGTTTATATATAAAATAATTATATTTTAAAGGACTTTAAAATATAATTATTTTTAAATTATGAAAATTTCAGAAGTACTTAAATGAGATAAAATAAAATTCACTAAAAAAGGAAATAAAAAGTACTATTCAATTATTTCAGTATTGGAAGAATTAGATGTAAGTAAAAGAGCTAGAAAATATTGGTATGATGCAAAGAAAAAAATAGAAAAAAATGACAAAAAAGTTTTAGAAAATATAAAATCTTTAAAAGTAGAAGCTAGTGATTGAAAAAATAGAGTTTTAGATTGTGCATCAAAAGCAGATATAGAACTTATTTTGAAAAATATTCCTTCAAAGAAAGTAAAAGCTTTATTTGATAAAGATAAAAAGAAAAAAGTATCTTTAAAAAAAGCTGTAAAAAAAGTAGAGGATGAAAAGAAAACTACAAAAAAAGCTATAAAAAAAGAAGCTAAAAAAGAAGTTAAAAAGGAAGTAAAAAAAGAAACTAAAAAGGCTGTAAAAAAAGTTTCATCTAAAAAATTAGATAAAAAACATGATAAAATTGAAAAAGCTGCTAAAAAAGCAGTAAAAAAAGAAACTAAAAAAGTTATAAAAGATATAGATGAATCAAAAGTTTTAAAAAAATCAAAATGAAATAAAAAAGATATAAAGAAAGTAATAAAAAAATCAGTTAAAAAAGAAATAAAAAAAGATGTAAAAAAGAAAAAATGTTGAATTATATGTTGAATAGTTAAGATTTTTGCTTAAAAAAATAGGATTTATTTCCTATTTTTTATTTGTTTTATATTTATTTTATATTATATTTAAAATTAGTTATTTTATACAAGAAATATAAAGATATGAAAATTTTACTATTGGAAGATTTTCCAGAAATTAAAAGAGAATATTTAGATTATTTAGAAAAAAATAATCAGATTTTTGAAAATTGAGATAAATTTAAAAATGAAGATATAGAAGTAATAATTATTAGAAGTAAGATAAAAGTAGATTCTGAATTATTAGATAAATATCCAAATTTAAAGTTTGTAGCAAGAATTTGAGTTGGACTTGATAAAGTTGATTTAGAAGAATGTAAAAAAAGAAATATTAAAATATTAAATACTCCTTGAGCAAATGCAAATGCAGTTGCTGATTTAGTTTTAGCTTGAGTTTTGAATTTAGTTAGAAATCTAAATTTAGGTATGTATTTAGAATCTGAGAATGAAAAATTTATAGATGATAGATTTGAATATATGTGATTTGAATTAGTTAATAAATCAGTTTGAATTATAGGTTTTTGAAATATTTGAAGAAAAATATATGAAAGATTTAAAGCTTTTTGAGTTAAAAAATTTTATATATTTGATCCATTTTTAAAAAAACAGGATGTTGAAAAAAATAAATATTGTGAATTTATAGAGGATAAAAATAATATTTTTATAAAATCTGATGTTATAAGTTTTCATATTCCACTTCTTCCAACTACAAAAGATTTTTTGTGAAAAAAAGAGATTAAATTATTAAAAAATGATGTAATAATAATAAATACATCAAGATGATGAATTATAAATGAAAAAGTTTTAGTTCATTTTTTAAAGGAAAATAGACAAGCTAGATTTTTTGCTGATGTTTGGGAAGAAGAACCAAATGACCCCAAAATAGAACTTTTTGAATTATCAAATGTGCTTATTACTCCTCATATTTGAGCAATGACAAAGCAATCTGAGGAGAAGATGCATTTTTTTAAGGAATTAATATAATCAAAAAAGTATAAAGTTAATTGTTAACTTTATACTTTTTTAAATTGTTCTTTTATTTGTTTTAATGGTACTTGAAAAGTTATTAATTTAATAAAGTCAATAGTTAATATTTTTCAGCTTAAAATTATTTTATATCAACTATTTAATATTCCAAATGAAGCTGATATTATTTTATCAGATATATTTTGGGGATGTAAAATTTTATTTTTTAGATTTTTATTAATTATATTAGTTATATCATTTTTTGATATATTATATTTTTTTGTTTCACTATTATTTATTTCTTTTTTAAATTTTTCAATATTATTTTTTGTTATTTTAAGAATTTCTCCTTGTGCTTTTTTTACAGATAAAAATAATTTTTCTATAGAAACATTTTCATTTATTTCTCATTTTTTTTCTAATGATTCTATTTGTTTTTTAAAAGTATCCAATCATTTTGATGTTTCAAAAGACATTAATTTTGAAATAATGTCTTTTTTTTGAGTGTAATTTTTTAAAAAATTATATGATAATTGTTCTATTTTTTTGTTTAAAATATCCTTATCTTTTTCTATATTTGATAGATTTTCAGGTGATTTATTTTTATTATTCATAATTTATTTATTATTTATAACACTTCAAGTATTTGTTTTGTTTTTTAAAGTATTTAATTTTTCAGTTGCAATTTTAGTTATTTCTCATCAATTGTCTAGTTGAATTGCTCTTTTGTAATATAACATTGCTATGATATTATTATTTTGAGCTTCTTCTAATCTACCTAAGTTTAAATTAATTAAAGCATTATTTTTATTTATAGAATATCATTTTTCAAGTAATAGTTTTGCTTTTTTATACTCTTTTTTTTCTATTAAAATCCATCATTCAAATCAATAAAAATCTTCAATTTTTGGATAAAGTTTTATTCATAATTGAGCATATTTTTCTCAAGTATTTATATTTGAATTGATTAAATTATAATATGTTGCTAATATTAAATCACTTTTTGAAGGATTTTCTTGACTGTTAATCAATTTATTAAAATTTTGTAATATAGATTTTGTATCATCTAATATATAAGCATTATAAACTTGTAATCTATAAATATTTTCTACTGGTTGATATCATAATTTAGCTGCTTTTGTTAGATATATATTACTTAATACATAATCATGTGTTTTTTGTGATATTAAAGCTAATAAGTATAATACATCTTTATCATTTGAATCAAGTGCATAATATTTTGTTAAATATATTTTTGCTTCTTTGTAATTTCATAATTCAAAATCACTTTGAGATATCATTTTTAATATTGGTTTATAATTTGGCTTTTTTTCTAAAATATTTTTTCATAATATTATAACAACTGGAAAATTATTATTTTTAAAAAAAGCTCATATAACCAATGTATTTTTAAAATATAATTCATCAATTTTGAAATTTTTGTAATCAATTAATGCTTTTTCTACATTAATTAATTCAGGTATTAAGTCTTTTTTATTTTCTTTTATTTTTTCTATATAGTCTGCAAAATTTTTTTTACATAAAGAAAAATCCTTTATACATTCTAAACTATTTGAATAATAGAATTTTTCTTGATTATTTAATAATTTAATATTTTTTATATTGTTTATACTAAAATTTAGATATCAAGTATTTGTTTGTAGCTTATTTATATCTAATGAATATAAATAACTATCTATAAATTTATTTTTATAGTTTATATTTTTACTTGTTATTTTATCATAATATTTAAATGCATTGTTCCAATTTTTCATTATATAATATGTATCAGCAATCTTTTTTTCTAAAGTAGAATCTCATTTTCTATTTTTATAAGCATTTAAGAAATTTTTTAATGCCAATATATATTCATCATTTTTTAAGTGAATAGTTCATGTTATTATTAATCATCTTGTAGCATATTTTATTCTGTTATCATTGTTATTTTTAATTTGTTTTATTTTACTTATTGTTGTTATTTTCTTTGTTTTAGTATTTGTTTTTATATTATTTTCTTTTTTTAATATTTCATTACTTTTTGTTGTTTTTGTATCATTTTTTTGATTTATAAAACTACATGAACTTAGAAAAATTATTAATAATAATATTGCTATTTTTTTCATTTTTCTCCTTTTTTAAAAAATAAAATTTATTAATTTGAATTTAATATATTGTTAACAGAATTTATCTTTACATGTTTTTTGAAATTTTTATATAAAACATCAAAATTTAGAATTTTTGCATTTGTATTAGTACATCATGATAGAGTAATATCTCAATTTTGTACATATAAATTTATATTATTTTCAGATGTTGAGTTTGTATTATCTAAATTGCTACATTTTATATTTGTTATTTGATAAAATTTAGGAGCTTTTATAGTTAATCAGCTAGCAGTTTGAAAAGTTCAACTTCAATAGCTTACTATAATATTTCATGTTCAATATCAATTTCAGTTTCAATTGGAGTTTATATTGATTTTCCAAAATTTTGGAGTATCAATATTTGCATTTATTCATTTTCAAATCAGACTATTATTTATTGCAGTAGTTATATTTGAATTGATTTTATTTAAAAATATTCATACTTTTTGAGCTTCAGCTATTTGTGAAAGATTTATTCTACTTGCTCCTATAGCTAAAATTGCTGTAATGGTCATAACAATAATTAATTCAATTAATGTAAATCATGTTATATTTTTTTTCATAAAAAATTTGTAATAAAATATTTTTATATTAATATAGCTATGTTAGTTAAAAAATATAACTACTCAAATTTTTTTTTAATTTTTAATTTTTAGTGTATGAATTTACTAAAAAAAGTTTCTTTATTCTTAATTGCTTTATTATTTACTACTGTAAGTACTTATGCTTTATCATTGGAATGAGATATAAAACTAGATAGTGCTACACCTGATTCATTGAATATATCATGGCAACCAGTTGATTGAGCAGTTTGATATTTTGTTTATTATGATTCTGTTAGTCATGTTGATGATAAAAAATATAAATCTTTAGATGATATGATTGATTCTACATGAGCAACTATACCTAATTTACAACCAGATACTACTTATTATGTAGCAATTAGAGTTGTTGATTGAGAATGAAATGAAGGAGATTATTCAAAAGAATATTCTTTTAAAACAGAAATGTGAAAAAATTTATCAATTGAAAATATAAATGTTATTGATTCAAAAGATTTATCTGTATGATTTAATGTTGCTATAGATGATACTAAAGATAAAGAATTTAAGATAACTGAGAAAGATAATAATCTTGTAGAAATTTGAATTGATTCTTTAACTGTTGATGGAAGTAGTGTATTAGTAAAATTATCTGACCAATTAGATTCAAATAAAACATATACATTAACTGTTGTTTCTCTTACTTGAGTAAATTGAGAAACTATAGATGCTTGAGTTGATGGTGTTATTGATTTTGATAGTTGAGATTTATCTTCTTCTACTCAAACATGATCAGAAAATACATATTCTGATGAAGCTACTCCTGATTTAAATTCAGCTTCTGATAACACAACAAATACTTGAACTACTTCAACATGAACTGAATTAAATTCAGCTTCTACAGAACAATTACAAACTTGAACTACATTAAGTTGAACTGAGTTATCTAATAATCAAATTAAAAAAACAGCTGAGTTAGCTTGAACTAAAGCAAAAAAATTACCACAAACTTGACCAGCTGAATGGTTATTATTAATAGCAGCTTTAATAATTGGATTTATTGTTGTTAGATTTAGAAAACAAGCATAATAATATAAAAAAGAAATCTGTTACAGATTTCTTTTTTATATTTCTTCTTTTTTATATATAGGAATAAAAAGTCATATAATAGTTAAGTTTTTGATTGTTATAAGATTATTAAATTTTTTAATAATCTGTCTATAAAAATCAATAGTATTTCATATTTCAAAACTTTTGTTTATTATTATCTCATTAATATATAGAAATTTATTATTTTTTGCTAGTTTTCTATTTGTTTTTATTATTCTTAATATGAAATTTAATTCTTTATGTATTAAATTTTCTGTTTCTAGTATATTAAATAAATCTTTATTATTATCAATTTTATAAAATTCTTCTTTTTTTAGGTATATTATATCTTTGAAAATTTCATCATGTTTAGTCAATTGTCCTTTTGTTATTTCATAAAGAGCAGATATAGTATCTGTTCTTTTTGAAAAAATATTTATTATTTTTGATTCTAATAAATCAATTTTTTTATTTAATAAATAGATAAATATTAAAAATATTATTAATAATATTATGATTGTAATTATTATATAGGAATACATTTTTTTATATTTATTATTATATATTTTATATAACTATAACATATATACTTATTTTAAGCAAAAAAATATTGATATTATAAATAATTTCTTAAAAGTTGCATTTCATGATAGATTCTATCTTTAATTTTTTTGACAAAAATACTAAAAATAGATATAATATATAAGTATTTTAAAAAATAATACTTTTTTATGACTAAAAAACATAATACAACTCCAGAAAATCAAACTAATACTCCAGAAGCTCCAAAATCAAGTAAAACTAAATTAGGTTTAGCAGCCTTGGCTATGTCAACAATAATTTCTTGAACACAAGCTCAAGTAAATGATTTACTAGCTCAATGTGATTTAAATCATGATAATATCATAAAATGATTTAAAGAAAAAATATGTGTTAAAAAATTTAAATTATCAAAAAGTAAACAAGAATTATCACAAAAAAAATTATATTTAGATCAATTAGATACAAGTATTAAAGGTTTAAAAAAAGAATTAAAAAGAGTAGAAGAGGAATTAAAGCAATTGGAAGAAAAAGATAAGCAATTGGAAGAAAAAGATAAGCAATTGGAAGAAAAAGATAAGCAATTGGAAGAAAAAGATAAGCAATTGGGACAAAAATTAAGAAAAAAAATTCAAATTTTAAAGGATTTAATAGATAAAGCAGCACAAAAATTATGATAGTTTTTGCTTATAAGAAATAATTATGTTAAAATATTATAGAGTAATCTATAATATTTTTTTATGGCTTGAATAGAATGATATAAATGACTTGAAAATACTCAATCTGTTGAAAAAACAGATTTTTCAAGTACTTTAAATAATAAAGTAAAAAAAAGTATAGATTTTAAATCAATAAAAAATAAAGAAAAATTATCAAGAGATATAGAAAATGCTTTAGAAAAAAGTTCTATAAAGAGTTTAGATGAAAGATGAAAAGTAGCTGATTTTTTATTAGATAATTTTAAAAGTAAAAATATCATAAAAGATAAAATAAAGTTAATAATTGAAAATGAAGCAGAAACATTAGAAAATGTAAAAGAATTATTAGAAGTAGAGACAGAAAAAAAAGAAGTAGAAAAAAAAGTATCACAAAATGAAAATGAATATGAAAAATATTTAAAATTAGTAGAAGAAAAAGAAAAAATAGAAGAAAAGACATCTGATGAGAAAGAAAAGACATCTGATGAGAAAGAAAATTTTTTTAAATATAAAGAAAAAGTAGATAGAGTACATAATTCTTTAGTTTGATTAAATGAAAACCATCCTGTTTATTGAAATATTATAAGAGAATTTTGAAACCTTACAGATAGAATTATATCAGAAAATTTAAGTTTGGATGAAATAAAAAAAGAAACATTAAAAATCCTTGCAGAATTCAAACAAAATCCAGAAAAACTTCAAGCAGTAGTAAAAGATTTAGGTTGAGTTGGTTCTGCTAAATATGAAGAATTTAGAGAATCAATAATTGCTGTTGATTCAGATTTTGCAAGTATTTTACCAGATATTGAAGCTGTAGAAACATGAGAAAAATTATCAACAAAAGAAATAGTAGATTGAGTAGAAAAAGAAAATTGAGGAGTTGTTGATATAGAGTTGTGAGAAAATCCACCAATGTATAAAATGAGAGTAATTTGAAGTGAATATTGATTTGAAAATGAAATAGATAAATGAAAATTAGCTGAAATAACAAATGATAATAAAGAAGAACTAAATGGAATTTATGATAATTGATTTAAAATTTTAAAAGATTTTAAAAGCAATTTTTCAAAACAAAATTATGATATTTCAAAAATGGATGACTTGTATAGTTATTTTGATATTGATTCAAATTTACAAATAAATCCTAGTGATTTACAAGATTTTAGAAATGCTGAAACTCAAGAAGAAAAAATAAAAATATTTGCTGAGAGAATAAAACCAAAAATAGAAGCAATAAACAAAATAGTAAAACAAAAACAACAAGAAGTTTTATGAGTTCATAAAGAACAGATAAAACAATTATTAGAAAAACAAGTAAAAACAAAAGAAAAACAAAAAGAGACTTTAGATTTTCTACATAAAATAGGTTTTGATTTGATACCTCAAAAAATTACAAATGAATTAATTACAGAAATAAAATCAAATGTATTACAAGTAAAATGATTAAATATAAACCCTAAAAGCTTAGATTTAAAGAAATGAATCTTTTGAAATAGCTGACTTGAAGCAAATAGTGAGCAAGTTTTTAAAGAAAATATTATCAAATTCTTAAATAAATTAATTTATTGAAAAACAAATCCACAAAACTCACCACTAAATCCAAATGATTTTATTTGAGTTATGTGAGCAAGTATAAATCCAACAGAAATGTTATATATCCTTTCAAGAGGATATTTTTTTGACAAAAACTTAAAAAACTATTATAATATACAAGTATTTTAAAAATAAGTTAAAAAATTATGGCAGTACATTCAGCAGATTTAAATCAAGATGCTTTATCAAAATTAGAAGCAGAACAAAAGTTTCCACAAGTTCAAGAACAAAGAATTAAGTTGGCAGAATTAGCAAAAGATACTATTAAATGACAAATTTCTCAAGCTTTAGAAATGATGAAAAACTGAGAAACTTCAGTAAAGATAGATCTATCAATACTACCACATTATGCAGATAATTGACCAGTTACAAAAGAGCAATTAATTTTATCAAAAATATCAGCTGAAACTTTTCAAGATATCTCAAAATTATCACCAAAAGCTCAAGATGAGTTTATAGCAATTTATAATGAATTTCAAAAAAATAATCCTTGAGTAATGCTTGGAAAGTCAAATCCATATTGGGGAGCTATTTTTGAAGCAGTAAAAATTAAAAATGGAGTGTCATGAGATTTATGAGAATTAAAAAAATGAAAACAAGCAATAGAAGAAGCAGTAGCTCAAGCTTGAATTAATCATTGATTAAGATGAGCTGAAGCAAAAGTTGAAAGATATTTTAAATCAAAAATAGCTTTTTTATGAAAGATAGATGATACTTTCAAACAAGAAGTTTTAGAAGGAGAAAAAGAATTTTTAGATTCTTGAAGAAAAAATACATCTTGGTATTATTGAATTTTATCAAAATTTACAACTAGAAAACCAATTTGACTTCGGATAAGAAACATGAAAAAAATAGTACCAAATTTCTATACTAAATTATCTAAAGAAGTACTAAAAGATACAGAACATAAAGTTTTTACTAAGGATTTATATGTTATAATGAAGTTAGATAGTGAGAATAAAAAGTTAGATAGTAAAATTAAATGAGCAAAAGAACTTTTAAGAATAATTTGATGATAATTTTACAAATATTTATAAATATGCTAAAGTATTATAGAATAACTATAATACTTTTTTTATGAGTGAAGCATTTTGAAATAAATGAATTGATAAACAAAAACATGTTGAACAAAAAGAGGCTAGTTTAGAACAAAAACTAGATTTTTTAAAAATTCCTTGAAAAGAAAATGATTATGGTAATTTTATAAAGTTTTTGGAAACAAAGTCAAATACAAAAGATTATAATTTAATTTTAGAAAAATTACAAGATTGAGAAAATACAGATGATATTTTAGATTATATAGAAATTAATTGATATCCAATTTGAAAAGAGTTTAACAAATTTATAAAAGATTATTTTGATATAGATATAAAAGAAGAAAAGAGTAAAGAGAATAAGGAGAAAAAAGATGAAATAAAAAAAATAAAAGAATCTTATGAAAAATATATAAAATGAAAAGAGTGATTATATAATAAACAATGATGATTAGCTGAAGAGTTTTTAAATGATTTAGAAAAATATAAAAATAGTAATTTTAATGAAAATTTAGGAAAAAAATTAAAAAAGGAATTAATATCTTGAAAATATAAAAATTTATTTCAAGAAATAGCATTTTCAAAAAATTTAAGTGATGAAGAAAAAGAAGAATTATATAATGCTACAAGAGATTTTGTAATAGGTAATTTTCCTGATATTAAAATTCCAGAATTTAAGCTTTTTAAATGAGAATGGGCTGAAAATGAAAATTGAGATCCTACAAAAATTCTAGAAGATGTAGAGTGAAATTTGTCTGATAATATGGTTAGTTTGGATTTGGATCATATCCCACCAAAATATGATTTGGGAAGAATAGATAGTGATTATAAATTTAAAAATAAACTTGATGAAGAACAAATAAGTGATTTAACTTGAGAATATTTAGATGAAGTAAAAGAGTTTCAAGAAGCAGGAAAAAATCTGTGAGTTGTGGGAAAATGATATTCTAAATTTAAATGAGATATTCAAAAATTATGGCAAGAAAATGTTAAAGAAATTCAATCAGGAAATTTTAGTGGTTTTAAAGAATGATTAGATGCTTACCTTATTAGTTTAAAAATAAGTATAAGACAAAATTTAGAAGAAATTTATAATAAAAACTTAGATATTCCTAATGAATTAAAACTTACAAAGCAAGATTTTAATAATTTATGAAATATACAAAATCCAAATGATTTGAAGCAAAAATTTGAAAATTTTGAACAAAAATATAAAGCATTACAAAATTATCTTATTTTTTGACCTAAAAAAGCCTATAAAAAATACAAAAATAAATTACAACAAGAAGTTATAGAAGATACAAAGGAAACAAAAGAAAAACAAAAAGAGACTTTAGATTTTCTACATAAAATAGGTTTTGATTTAATTCCACAAAATATTACAAATGAATTGATAGCTGAAATTAAATCAAATGTGATACAAGTAAAATGATTAAATATAAACCCTAAAAGCTTAGATTTAAAGAAATGAATTTTTTGAAATAGCTGACTTGAAGCAAATAGTGAGCAAGTTTTTAAAGAAAATATTATCAAATTCTTAAATAAATTAATTTATTGAGAAATAAATCCCAAAAATTCATTATTAAAAATAGAAAGTTTTACAAGTGTAACTTGAGCAACAATAAATCCTACTGAGTTGCAAGATATTTTAAAAAAACAATGAGTAAAAAGTGATATGTATTGGGATATAAATAAGATGAGAGATAATTTGAAAAAATAAAAAAACATTGATTAATTTTTTTGTCTTAAATTTTTCAGTTTTTGTCTTTAAAAGATTATATAAACTACTTTTGACTTAGTTGTATAATCTTTTTTTATGCTAAAAATACCCAAAAAACAAGAAATTATAGAAAAAATATATAAAAAAGATGAAAATATAGTGGATTTTTTAAGGTTAACTTATAAGTCTATTTTAATAAATTCTTGAGAAAGAGAGTTATATAATTATTTTTCAGAAATCTATGATGAAATATTTACAGATATATTACTTAAAAAACTAGAAATAAATTTAGAAACTAGAAAAATGCTTGAAATACTTTCTACTCCTATTTATTTAAAAAGTAATGAAGAAAAGAAAAAGATTTATGAAAGTTTGGGATAAAAAAATTTGACTTTCTACTTTATTTTAATAAAGTAACTATATAAATACTTTAATGAGCTAAAGTAAAATAATGAAAAATAATGAATTAAAAACATTTTTTGATAAACTAATGACTGTTTTAGCCAAAATGGATAATAAAACAGATGTTTTTAATTTTTTAAGAGATTTACTTAGTGAAAAAGAAATTTTAGAATTTTCAAATAGATTTAAAGTAGCTAAAATGCTTGAAAAAAATATTTCATATAAAAAGATTGAAGCTGAAACTTGAGTAAGTTCTACAACTATAGCTAGAATTTCAAAGTTTTTAAATTGAGAAAATAAAGGTTATAAAAATGCTATTTCTATTTTAAAATCAGTATCAGATAAACATCATACAGGCCATCACTCTTAGCAATGGTCTATTTTATGATGTATTTAAAAATACCAAGCTAAAGGGTCATTAATTACTTTAAGTTTTGGTATTTTTTTTAGTTTATTATTTAAAAATTGAGATTATGGAAAGAAAAGTAGAGAAAACTAATTTAGAAATTAGACTAGAAAAAGAAACTCCTAATTTTTTAAGAGAATATAAAGATTTAATATTAAGTGTTATAGAAGATTATATTTATATTCCAAATTTTTTATGAAGAGATGATTATATATATGAAAGTTTTGAAAAAGATTTAAAAGATTTAAATATTCAAGATAATACTATATTAGATGAAATTAGTTTTGTAAAAGATATTGTTAAAGATATAGCTGATTGAAAATATGAAGCATAGTTTTGAAAATTATGAGATGAAATTTAAATACAAGAAAATATTACAATAAAACTTTACAAGAAAAATATAAAAAATAAAAGAAACTTTTAGTTTTAAAATAGCTAAAAAGCTATTTCTAAGAAATTTTTCTTTTTTATATATTTCTATTGCATAAATATTTTCTTCAGTAAAATGAGTATAAGACATTCTAATAATGGTTAGGTTTTAATGCACCCCCCATTATGAATGTCTTTTTTATTTTGCAAATTTTGTGCACTTTGAAATAGAATGTAGGATAAAGATATTGACTTTTTTATTTATTTTAATATAAATTAATTATTAATTTAAATATTTAATATAAAGAAATATGAATAAAGTAAAATTATTAAAAGATTATTTAGATTTATTAAATGAAAAAAAATCTAAAATTGATTTAAATATTAAATTAGCTTTAAAAGATACCCATGAGGCAGAATCTGCAATGCAAAGTAGGTATGATACTAAAAGAGAAGAAGCTGAGGCAATGGTAGAATGATATAGTATTCAATCTAGTAAAATATTAGAGGTTATTAATAGTGTGAAAAAAATTTTATTTAGAATAGAAAATGAAAAATCTGTTTCTAATAAAGTACTATTAGGGTCAATTGTTAAATATATTGATTATGATGAAGATAGTGAAAAAGCTTTTTTTATTGTTCCATGATGAGATTTTGAGAAAAAATGAGATTTATATTATCTTTGAATTAATACACCATTATGAAAACAGTTAATTTGAAAAGAAGCTGGAGAAGAATATGAAATTGAATTGCCTAATGAGAAAAAAGAAATAGAGATATTAAGTATCATATAATTTTATAATTTAAAAAATTAATTTTAATGAATAAATTAGAAATATCTGATGTAAGTATTAATAAAATAATTTCATGAGAATTAGAAAATACATTACCAGAATTATATAAATTAAAAGAATGTATTGAACATAATCCTTGGCATATGAATACTTCTGTTTTTGAACATACCATAGAAGTATTAGAAGAATTAGAAAAAATTATAAAAGTAAATAAAGATTCTAATTTAGATATATACTTAGAAAAAAAGATAGATAATTATTCTAAAAAAGATTTATTATATTTATGAACATTATTTCATGATATTTCTAAAAATGATACATTTTCTTATGAAAAGTGATTTTGAACAAAATGTCCTTGACATGAAGAACAATGAGCAATAAAAGTGGAAAATATACTAAAAAAATTTGATTTATCAAATATAGAAAAAATTTTTGTTAAAAATCTTATAAGGTATCATTGAAAAATTCATTATATTTTGTATGAAGATAACTTAAATTTAAATAATGAAGTAAATGAACATAAAAATAAATATGAAGCAATTTATATAGAATTAATTATTTTAGCATTAGCTGATACTATTGCTAGTGATTTGAAAATTAGTGATAAAATTAATTATGATTTTAGGATAAAATTCTATATGGATATTATTTTAAATTTTAAACTTAAAAATACATGAAAAAATTAAAAAATAAATTATGATATTCTTATGCATTTGTATGAATGGATGCATCATGAAAAAGTACAATTGTAGAGAGAATTTCTAATGAAATTAATGCTGTTATTGTAAAAGATAATAATCCAAAAATGAGTATTCTAAGAAAAACTATAGAAAAATCTCCACTTAATGATCCTGATTTGAGGTTTGATTATTATAGTTTATTAAGTTATAATGAAGTTGAAATTTGAAAAAAAATTCTTTTGAAACAATGAAAAAATATAGTTTTTGATAGAAATTCTGAATGTACTATTGCTAATAATGCTGCTATGTGATCAATAAAAGCAAAAAATGCAAAATTAGAAGATATAACAGATTTTACACCAGATTTAACTTTTTATTTAGATGTAAAAAAAGAAGAGAGAATAAAGAGAATGAAGAGTAGATGAAATATAACAGAAGCTGATAAATTATTAATTAAAGAATGATGATTATTAGATAAAACAGATAAAGAATACAAAAAATTTGATGATATACATATAAGAATTGATACTACTAATAAAACAATAAATGAAGTAGTAAAAGAAGTAAAAAACTATATTTTAGATAATATAAAAAATACTATTGAGGAAAATAGTGAAAAAATGATTAAATAATAATTAATAAACAAAAAATATGAAAACACCAATAGAAAAATATATTGAAAAAGAAAAAGTAATTGAAATTAATTCTTATTTGGAAAATATAACAATTGAAGAACTTCTTAAAGATTTACCTAAAAAAAATTGATGTCAATTTAGAGTATCATTAACTCAATTATGTAATGAATCTTGTTTTTTCTGTCATAATGAATGAAATCCTAAGAAAAAAGTTGAATTTGATGATTCTATATTTAAAAAATCAATAGATATTATGGAAAAATATTGAATTGAACAAAAAATTAGATTTACATGATGAGAGCCAACATTATATGATTGACTAGTTGATTTGATAAAATATACAAAAGATAAATTGCCTGAATCAAGTGTGTGAATGACTACTAATTGATTATTGCTTGAAGAACAAGCTAAATCTCTAATAGAGGCATGACTAGATAAAATAACAATATCTTTACATTCTTTAGATGAAGAATGATATAAAAATATCACAAAAGTAGATTGATTAGAAAAAGTATTAAAATGATTAGAAAAATTAAAAGAATTGAATTTTAAATGAGATATAAGTATAAATGCTGTCATATGAACATATAATATTAATGAAGTCTCAAATTTAGATATTTTTTGTACAACAAATTGATATAAATTAAAACTACTTGATATTTTGCCAATAGAAGATAATTTAAAACAATATGTTTTAAGTCAAAGAGAAATTGAAGAAATAACTAAAGTAAATAATGTAAAATGAGAAAGAACACAAGGAAAATGCCTAACATGTTCTAAAAAAGGCATTTGTTGAACAGAAGCTGAATATTTGAGAATGTCACCAGATTGAATATTAAATCCTTGTTTAAAATTAAAAGAATTTGACATAGATTTAAAAAAGATAGAATTAAATAGTGATAATTTTGAAAAATGATTTTTTTTAGCTTTGAGAAGAATAAAAAGTTTATCTTTATAAAAAAATAATATGAAAACAGAATATGAAGTTAAAATTTTGGATATAAATCTTGATGAAATAAAAAATAAGTTACATAAGTTATGAGCTAGATTTTTATGAGAAAATATGCAAAAAAGGTATGTTTATGATTTTAATCCAGTAAATCCTAATAAATGGGTTAGATTAAGACAAAAATGAGAAAAAGTGGAATTAACAATAAAAGAAATTTTAAATGATAGTATAACTTGAACCAAAGAAATTGAAACAAGTGTTGGTGATTTTGAGACAACAAATTTAATATTAGAAGAATTATGATATAAAGCAAAGGCTTATCAGGAAAATAAAAGAATAAGTTATAAATTAGATTGAGTAGAAATTGAATTAGATTTCTGGCCACAAATTCCAGTTTATATGGAAATTGAATGAAAAAATGAGAAGGAAGTAGAAAAAATTGTAAATAAATTATGATATAAAATGAGTGACACAACTTCTATAAACACTACAAAAGTATATAAAAAATATTGAATTGATTTAGCTAAAATAAAAGATTTAAAATTTTAAGAAAATTAATAAAAGATTTATGAACAATTTATTTATTACATCTATAAGAAGAAGACCATTTTCAGAAGTGAAAATGGTTACTATTTATGTGTAAAAAATTGTTTTTATAGGTCAAAAAGAAGCTATTTTTCAAGTGAAATGAACTGCACCCATAAAAGTGTAGTGAATAAAAAAAGTTATTTTTGTAAAAGATGATTTCTGTATTGTACAGGAGTCATCTTTTTTCTATTCCACTGATACCTTTCATTATTATAATAGAATGATTTGAAAGTCTTGTACCTTTTAAAAAGTACATGTTTCTTATGGTGCTTGAAAAACTCCATTAATAAAAAATGAAAATGTTGCATCAGTTTTGTGATTATCAAATATGCTTATAAAAGATGAATCATATAATCCTTATTGAACTCATAAAGATAGAAGAAGTGAATATATTATAAATGTAGCACTTGAAAACAATGTAGATAAAATAGTTTGTCTTACTGCTTGAAATGCAGGTTATAGTTTATGAAGATATTGTAGTAGAGCATGAATAGATTATACAAGTTTGATTTTTCCTTGGGTTTCAGAAGCAAGAAAAAAATCTTTAAAAGAATGGTGAGAAGTTATTTCTATTGATTGATCAAGATTTAATTGAATTTTAAGACCTAGAGATTTTGCACAAATTGTTTGAGAATATGATAAATATGAAAGACATAAAACTTGGAAAAATATTTGGGCTGTGACAAATAGTTTTGAACCTATTTCAGTAAATGCATATAAAGAACTTTTTTATGAGATAAAGGAAGAAAATCCAGATTATGTAGTTATTCCTTGTGGGAGTTGAGATATAATAATATGAGTTTGGCTTGCTATAAAAGAGCTATGAATGGATACTAAGATAATTTGAGTAGCTCCAGAAAATGAACATCCTCTAGCACAATCTTTAAAATATTGAGTTGATGAATATCAAATAAAAAATTATCATGAAAATAGTTTAGCTGAAAAATTAACTACTCCTTTTACTGCTGTTTTACCTATTTTATATAAAATTTTTACAGAAGAGTGAAATATTTATACAGAAGTTGGAAATGAAGATATATTAAAAGTAAAAAATATTATAGAGAAATTTTGAATTAGATGTGAAAATTCAGCAGCTGTTTCTTTTGCTACATTTATATCAAGAAATAGGCCAAATATAAATTTAAATTCAAAAATTATTATAGTTTCAACTGGAAAATGATTAGAAAATTAATTTTAAAAATTTATTTATGAATTCAACAAAGTTAAAAAATAAGCATAAAAATATTTATGAAAAATTTTTTATGTGAAATAATTTAGTTATTTCACTACCTTTACTTTTGAATTGGGCTTGAGATATATTTGATAATTATGAATGAATTAGAATCAAACAAAAAATTTCTTTAAGAATTTACTTATGAATTAATTTTATTGAGAAAAAAGAAATTAAGTTTAATAAAATTAATTATTATGACTTAAATGAAGAAAAATTTATAGAAAATAATTTATTAGAATATGCTTCAGTTTTTTCTAAGTTGAAAGAATTTGTTGATTATAAATATTCTAAAAATATTATTGATAAATGATGATTAGAAATAAATTTATTATCAGAAACTTCTAGATGATTAGGCTTATGATATGGCTCAGTTATTTCAATGTTAATTTTTATATGACTAGAAAAATTTTATAATAATATTAATTATATAAATGATGAAAAAATTATTATAAATGATTTTTTAAATATAAATACTCCTATAGATAATTTGTTAAGATTGAGCTTGGAAGCAAATAAAATAATTTGAACGAAATTTTCTATTGAAAATCAAATAACAAGTTTTTTTGATTCTTATTATCCTATTGTCTCATTTAAAGAAAATATTGATAATGATATTGAAAATATAGACTTAAATTTAGTTAAAATTTATTGATATAGATTAAATAATATAGAGAAAAAATTAGCTTCTGTACCTTTTTTACCTCTTGATTATTGATTAGTCTATTCTTGAAGGCCTGTTTTAGTTGATCATATCCTAAATACAAATAATGAATCTTTTAATTGGACAAAAGATATAAAACAAAAGGTAAAAAAGTATTTTTGAAAAAATATTAATGAGATTTTACCAATTAGAAAACCAAAGTTTTATTCTACTTTTATAGAACCTGAAGAAGATATTTTTAAAGAAACATATTGAAGAATAATGTGAGCTATAAGTTTAGAGATATTAAATATAATTTTGAAATTATATTCAGCTTGATATACAGAAAGTAATATGAAGAATTTTATAGCTGTTATTGATAAGAATAGATATTGAAATTTTATTACTAGGAAATCATCAAAATTTTTTTCATTATTTATAAATTCTTTAGTTCAAAAATTTTCAAGAAATTCTGATATATTATGATTATCTCCAAATGACACTTCAATAATGTGATGAACAGCAATTTTTGTTTTACCTTTAGAATGATTTAGAAAGGATTTAATTTTATCAGTAGAAAAAACTAAAAATGAATATTCATGAGTAAAAATTATTTATGCTAATTGGTTAGATTGATTAGAAAGTAAATGATTTAAAATAGAACAAGACTTAAAAAATAATATTTTTTCAGAATTTGTTAATAAAAACTCAATTATTATGAAAAATAGTAATTGAGAAACAAAAATTATTGATGGTGATTATATTGATTTTGAAAATCTAGATGGGTTAATTCTTGATTTAATAAAAAGAAAAATTTATCTTGATTGAGAAAAATTAACAAGTAAGCAAATACATTCACAAAATACAACAATAGAAATTTTAGAAATTTTACTTTCTAATTTATGAAAAGATATATCAAATAAGGAATTACCAAAATCAAGTTATTCATCAAATAAAAATGAAATGCTTTGAAAAATAGTTTTACCACTTGTAAAATTAATTGAAGAAAAAAAGAAAATAAAATTACCTTTAATTTGTAAATGATGAATAAATGATTTTTATTTAAAATTAAAAAAATCAGATTTAAATATTAAAGTAATAAAAAAACTATAAAAAAATAATTTTATATTATATATATTTTTTATAAAACTTGTACTTTTTAATATATTTTATCCTATTAAATTTGACTAATTAAGTTAAAATAATATAATTGCTATTGACAAGTGTTGCTAAGAATATTATGCAACATTTTTTATTTTTATATAATAAAAATTATGATAGCTTTTTTAAAAGGTTCTGTTAGAGAACTAAAACATGTTGTTTGGCCAACAAGAGAAGAAACTAAAAAATATTTTATGATGGTTTTAGTTACTTTGATATTATTTGGTGTATATTTATTTATTGCTAATACTATTTTTTCTGAAGTAATTCTAAAAGTTTTACCAAATTTATTTTAATTTATAATACTAGATAATAAGATGAAATTAAGACCTGAATGGTATGTTATTCAAGTTATTTCTTGAACTGAAGAAAATGTTAAACAATCTTTATTTCAAAGAAGAGAAAGTCTTTGAATGGAAGATTATATCTTAGATGTTTTTGTTCCAACTCATGAAGTTGTAAGTGTTAGAGCTTGAGGTAAAGAAGTGAAAAAGAGTAAAAATATATTACCTTGATATATATTAGTTCAAATGATTGTAACTAATGAAAGTTGGTATATTGTAAGAAATACTCCAAATGTTACTTGATTTTTATGAGCTTGAAATATTCCTGTTCCAGTTTCAGGTGAAGAATTAGAAAAATTAAAATGAAAAATCAAGGAAAATGCAGTTGAATATTCTTCAAAATTTACTGTTTGAGATGAAGTTTATATAACAGATTGAACTTTTAGCTGAAATGAATGAATTTTATCAGAAGTAAATGAAAAGAAATGAACAGTTAAAATGACTATAAATTTATTATGAAGAGATACTCCAGTAGAATTAGAATTTTCACAAGTAAAAATTAAAAATTAAAATTAAAATACTATGCAATTAAGATATTTTATCTATATTATTTGATTTTTAATTATTAGTTTTCTTTTAAATATATTTTTTTATTTTATAAGTTCAGATTATAGAAATTTTCTTAAAGAAATTAAATCTGACAATGTTTGAAAAACTCAAGTTGTATACAATACTTGAAAAACAATATGAAATAATAAAAATAATAATAAAAAAGAAACTAATAGTATTATTATTGATGAAAAAAATATAAATAATGTAGATAAAAAGTCTTATATTAATAAAACTGATACTGAGAATAAAGAGGTGGTATATAGTCAGGTAGTAGGAGAAATAAAAGAAACAAAAATAGAAAAAGATATTTTAAATAAATTTAAAGAATTTAAATTAAAAAAATTGGAACTTCATCCAAGGTTATTTGATTTAACTACTGAATATCCCAATGAATATATTGAATATTACAGTGAATATTTAACTTTATATTTTTTTGGAAATGAACCATATGAAAAGTTAAAAGATGTTTTTAATGTTTTGACTTATGAATTACCATTTTCTATAAATGAAGTTAATAATTTTTGAAATAAATCTTTTTATATAAACTTAAATAAAGATTTTAATGATAATCAAATAAGAATAGTTTTTCTTTATAAAAATAGAACTTTTTGAGTTAAAGTTTCAAAAAAACTTTATCCTATTGTAAAAGAAAAATTGGAAAGATTAAAATAATTTATAATTTTAAAAAACAAATTATGACAAAAGTAATTTATGTTACTCAAGAATGATTAGAAGCATTACAAAATGAATTAAAGAATTTAAAAGAAGTAAAAAGAATAGAAATTGCTGAAAAATTGAAAGAAGCTATTAGTTTTTGAGATTTATCAGAAAATTCTGAATATGAAGATGCTAGAAATGAACAAGCTGCAGTTGAAAAAAGAATTTCAGATTTAGAAGCTCAATTAAAAAATGTTGAGATAATTAAAGAATGAGATGAAAAGAAAAAATCAGATAAAGTAACAATTGGTTCTTTAGTTACTATTGAAAATATAGATACAAAAGAAAAAGAAACTTATAAAATTGTAGGTTCTATGGAAGCAGATATATTAGCTGAACAACCTAAGATTTCAAATGAATCTACTGTATGAAAAACTTTACTTTGAAAAAAGAAAAATGATATTATAAAAGTTAAATCACAAGGTTGAACTTTTGAATATAAAATTGTAAAAATAGGTGAATAAAAAATTATAATATATTAATTACTTTTTATGTTTTATAGTCATTTAATATTAGTTCCTGCTATAGCATTTATAATAAGTGTTTTTATAAAAGGAATATTGTCAATTATAAATAAATGAAAGCTTGATTTGAGTCTTGCTTTGTGATCTTGATGAATGCCTTCTGCTCATACTGCTGTAGCAGTTTCTCTTACTACTGCAATAGTTATAAAATATGGAATTTGGTCAGATTTATTTGCAATAGCAATGTCATTTACAATTATTATTATTTATGATGCTATAAATGTAAGGTTTGAAGCAGGTTTACATGCTTCAGCTTTGAATAAATATATTTGAGAAACTAAATTTAGAGAAAAATTATGACATCTTCCAAGTGAAGCATTTGCATGAGCTATTCTTTGAATATTAGTTGCTATAATTTTGTATTATATATAAAAAACTAGAAAATAATTTTCTAGTTTTTTATATATTTTTTAATTATATCTTTAGTTATTATTATAGCATAACTTTTATTTATTTCATTACTTTTTGCTGTATTGATTCATATAACTTTAAAGTTTTTATCTAATAATGGAGTTCAAGAATCTCAAGATTCTAAGTTTAGAGTTGTTATTATTTTTTTATTATCTTTATCTATTATAATTCATTTTTTTATATCATTTCAGATTTTATAAACTGTTTCTCAAGTAAATATGTTATTATTAATATTTAGTATAGGATATTTATTTGATTCTATTTTTAATATACTTATATCATTATTTTTATCTATATAAATTACTTTTGCATTATAACTTTTTTTATCATTTGTTTGTATTATATATTTTCAATTATAATTATTTACAATATGTCTATTTGTTATAATAATTCAGTTACTATTTATAAAAAATCAATTTCATATTAATTTATTTTCCTTTATATTAGTTTTTTTTATATCTTTTAATCATAATTTATTATCTATATTTAATTTAAAATCATCATTGTATGTGATTTGTACTATAGAATTATTTATTTGTTTTATTTTCTTTTCTTTGAAATAATTATTTATTGTTTTTTGATTAATTAATATCAAAATCAATATTCAAGAGAAAAAAAATATTAACATAAAATATTTTTTCATATTTTTTATATTATTTAATATTTTTTATAATATTTACTAAATCATTAGTATTTTTTATTTGTATTATTTCTATTTTATTTGATTTTATATTTGATATAGGGCATATTATTTTTTTAAATCACATTTTTTCAGCTTCTTTTATTCTTTTTTCTAGATGTATAGGTTTTTTAATAATTCAAGTAAGTGAGATTTCTCATATAAATATAATATCTTTTGTCAAAGCTATATTTGTTTTGCTTGAAATTATGGATGCAGCAATAGATAAATCTATTCAAGGTTCATCTATTTTTAATCATCTTGTTATATTTGTATATACATCATATGATTCTAGATTTATAGGTGTATATTTTCATAATACAGCAACTATTAAATCTAGTTTTGAATTATTTATTCATCTACTACTTCTTTTTGGATAACCAAATTTTGTATATGTTGTAAGACTTTCTGTTTCTATAACTAAAGCTCTAGTTCACTCTATAGTTATACTTAAGCTTGAACCTATTGTTTCTTCAGAATTGTTTATAAATTCAAGTCATGGATTTTTTATATCTTCTAGTCAATTTTCAAGCATTTTAAAAAGTCATATTTCTGAAGTATTTCAAAATCTATTTTTTAGGCTTCTTAAAATTCTTAGATTGTCATATTTTTCTCATTCAAAAAATAATACAGTATCAACCATATGTTCAAGAGTTTTTGGCCCAGCTATACTTCATTCTTTATTAATGTGTCCTATTATAAATATAGAAGTGTTTGTTTTTTTTCAGTATGCTGTTAATAATTCAGCAATATATCTTACTTGACTTAAACTTCAGGCAACTCATTGGATAGAAGAACTATGAATAACTGAAATAGAATCTATAACTAAAATATCACAGTCATTTTTAGTTAAAGTTTCTAAAATATTTTCTATATTATTTTCAGCTAAAAGTTGCATATTTTCTCCAGATACTCAAAGTCTTGAAGCTCTAGAACCAATTTGATATTCTGTTTCTTCTCATGAAATATAGATTATTTTCTTATCATTGATCCATTTTCAAAGTTGTAAAGTAATTGTAGATTTTCAAATCCCAGGTTCTCAAGTTAGGAGTGTAATTCCTCATGGAACTATTCATCATCATAATACATTATTTAATTCATTAGATTTAGTTTTTATTTTTTCAAGTTTTTCATCTTTTTTTATTTCTGATATTTTTTGTAAATCTTTTGCTTCTCATTTAGATAAAGGAGTATTTCATGATACTTTAGTTTCTTTGAATTCTTTTAGAGTTCACCATGCTTTACAAAAACTACATTGTCCAGTCCATTTGATACTTTCATTTCAACAATCACTACAAATATACATTTTCTTATAATTATTATATAATTTAACTATAGTATATAAAAAGTATATATAAAGTAAAATTATTTTTTGATTATTTTATTTATATCTTTATAATAGATAAAATTTTTTAAAAAAGATAAATATGAAAAAAAACAAAGAAGAAATAATTTTATGAAAATTGCAAGCTTGAGATAATTTTTGATTTTTTATCCCTGATGACAGACAATATTATTGATGAGATTTTTTTGTTAGTAAGAAAAATTTTAATTGAGCAAAAAATGGTGATTTAGTAAAGGCTGTAGAGATTAGAGCAAAATGAAAAAAACCAGAAGTAAAGATAGTTAGTATAAAAGGTCAAGAGAAAACTTTAAATGATATAACTATAAAGTGAACTTTTTCTTTTTCTAGTGATTGAGATTGGTGATATATTGATCTAGTTAGAATTATAGATTGAAAAAAAGTAGATAAATGATATTTTGTTCACTCAAAAAATACTAAAGAAGCTAAATCTTGAGATTTAGTAAAAGCAAAATTACAAAAACATAAATGAAAATTAGAAGCTGTTATTGTAAAAATACTTGATGATGATAGAGAGATAGTTTCAGGTAAATTTAAAGATAATTGAGATTTTGGTTTTGTAGTAGTTGAAAAGGGGGAAGATATTTTTGTCCCAGAAAAATGGAAAAATGGGGCTAAGTCTTGAGAAAAAGTTGAAGTAAAAATTACTGATAGAGAAGGAAGAAGACCTGTTGGAATAATTATTTGAGAAAAAAGAAATATAGAAAAAAAGGATTAAAAATCCTTTTTTTCTATTTTATAAGTAAGTATCATCTAGTTGAATTCCAGTAAAAGTTTGAATTATTATTCTTTTTTTTATAATTAGGATTTTTAACTCTTATTTCTTTAAATAAAATTTTATATTTTCAGTTTTCTATATTAAAAATTAAATCATTTTTATTAATATTTTTTTTATCTTGTTTTCCAAATTTTGTTATTAATTTTTGTATAACATTTGAAATATCTATTTTTTCTTTTATTTTTCATTTATTTATAACTTCTAGTTTATTTGTATCTGAATTAAAATTTACATAATTCTTAGTTATATCATTAAAATTATTAATATTATATATTTTTGAATATCATTTTATATCTATAGGGAAAAAATTTTGTTCATAATTTATTGAATAGCTCCAATAATTATTTGTTTTATTATTATAAAAATAATTCTTTACTTTTATTTTTTTAGTAATTCAAGCTTTAATATCCCAAATATTTGGTCAATAATATTGTTTATTTTTTAGTTCTTCTAAATATTTTTTATTGAAACAATCATTGTGGATATATCTGTAATATTTTTTATATTTACATTCTTTTTTATCTTTATTTTTAAGTATTTCTTCAATTTGTTTTTGAATATCTTTTTTCCATTGTTCTCTATCTTTTTTTTCTATTTCACTATAAATTTTAGGAAATAATTTTTTTACTTTTTCACAATTATTATAATTACATAGATAATTTATTTCAGAATAAATATTTTTACTTAAATTTTGTTCTATATCATTATAACTTTTTAAAGGAACAATTTTAGAGTTTTGTAAAATTCAGGCTTTTTGTAAGTCAGTTTTTAATCTTTCAAATTGTCTTTCTATAGGGAAATCATAAACATTATATTTTGGAATAATTGAAATTAAAATAATTATTATAAAAAGAGAAACAGGCAAGGCTATTAAGTTTTTCTTTTTGCTAAATATAAAGTGAAAACTAACTAAAATAAGCCAAATTCCAAATACTACAACAAAATATCTATTTATAGTAAAATCATATTGAGCAATTCTTAAATAAATTGCATAAAAAAGCATTATAACTTGAGGAATAACTACATAAGGAAATATTTTTCTAAAAAACTTTATTGCTTTACTATCTTTTTCAAAAGTTAAAGAAAAACTATAAGTCAAGTATCAAAAAATAGAAAATCATATTACAAGCCAAGAGATAATTCATTTTGGCCAGTCTCAAAAATTGGCTAAAACTTTTATAGAATAAGCATATAAAATAGCAAAATAAATATAGATAAAAGGAATTGCTACATATTTAATTAAAAATGAGAAAAATTTATTTTCTTTGAAACTATATTTTAAAAATTCTTTTTTATCTGGAATTTGACTTAAAAGAAAAAATGGAGAGATTAAAGCTAAACTTATAATAGACCAATTTCAATAAGTATTTTTAGAGTCAATATAGAGGTTAAATAAAGCATTAGTTGCTCAAATAGCTATCATTCATAAAGCAAATAAGATTCATGCAAATATATAGCTTATAAATAAATTTACATTTAAATTATAAAAATAAGAGTAATAAATTTTAGATTCAGGTAATTTTTTTTCTAATATATTTTTTATATAAAAAGAAAAAAATAAAAAAGCCATAATTCAAGAAAAATTCAAGAAAAAATTTAAAAAATTTTTAAAATCATCAGTATTTGAAGAAAAATTATAATAAAAAATTATTGCAAATATAATAGTTAAAATTTGCCACAGGTTTTGTCTTAATTTTGAAAGATTAAAGTTTTCTCATGCCAAATAAATTCAAATACTTAATACAAAAGCCATAATTAAACTAATATTTGCTTTAATAAGTCTTTCTCACCAAATATGATTTTGTGTTTTAGAATGTAAAAGTATAAAAAATATAGTATTTATTATAAGTATAATTATTACTGAAATAGGAAATCTTGAACAAGTATTTTTTATAGTTTTTCATAGATTTTTTAGTGAAATTTTTTGTAGGAAGTTCATAGATTTTTATTGTGAAGAATAAATTATTTTTATTATAATATTTTTTAAAGAAAATACAATTTTTTGCTTTTTTGCTAGAAATAGGAAAGTATGTTAAAATTATATAAATATTATAAAAATAAGTTTATGCCTCAAACACAATTTTTTACAAAATCATCAGACAATTTACAAGATTATAAAACTAATTTTAAAAAAGCTTTAACTAGAATAAAAACAGTTAAGCTTTTTAGTGATGAGGTAATTAATTTTTTAGAAAGTTGGATAGATTCTCAAACTAGTTATATTCCAAGAAGTGATGTAGAAAATCTGTGAAAACATTTAGAATTAGTTTATAAAGATAAAGAATTTTATGATTATTTAGAGAACAATTTAAAACAAGTGAAAAAATCTTCTAATATTTTAGAGTATAGTTTTAATCTTATTTCAGAAGTTGATGAATTAGCTAAAAAATATAGTGAATATAAAAAGAAAAAACAGTTTGAAGGTAATTTAGAAAAACAAAAATTACAAGATAAAAAAGAATCTGAAAAAGAGTTAAATAAGATTATGAATGAATTATAAAAAAACTATCTATATTATTTAGATAGTTTTTCAATTTTAGTTTCCAGATTATGTACTTTATAAGTAAGATAGATATTATTTATTATAAGTAATGTAAATATAATTCAAAAAATAATTGCTCAAATTTTGGCTAATTTTATTTTTCTTT
The DNA here is from genome assembly GCA_027019405.1 of Candidatus Altimarinota bacterium. Classification (GTDB taxonomy): domain Bacteria; phylum Patescibacteriota; class Gracilibacteria; order BD1-5; family UBA6164; genus JALUWO01. Next base: position 135,848 of record JALUWO010000206.1, read on the forward strand.
TAATTTCTTTGATTTTTTTTAACATAAAAGCTGATAGTATTTCAGTAATTATTAATGAGAAAACTTTTTTAATCATAATTTAATTTAAAATGGTGCCCAAAGAGGGAATCGAACCCTCACTCCAAAGGAATGGGTTTTTGAGACCCACGTGTCTACCAATTCCACCATTTGGGCATTTATATTTTTTAAAAAATGGTGGAGCCCCATAAGAGGCCCCATAAAACACTAATATATTAGTGTGAACTTATTATATAAAAAAATAGTAAAATGCAAATTTTTTAGTATAATATTTGTAAATTAATTTTAATAATGTAGAAATGACTCAAAAAAGAACAATAACTTGAATTTATTCTCCAGCTAAATCTGGAGATTTTGGTTTTGTTGATATTGAAGGACAAGAAAAATGATATTATGTTCATGGTTTTAATAAAAAAGATGCTTTACCTTGAGATAAAGTTTTAGCTGAATTAAAAACTTTTAGATGAAAAGATGAAGCAGTTATAAAAAAAGTTTTACAAAGAAGTAATAAGATTTTTATTTGAACTTTTCAAGAATGAAAAAAACAAATTTCAAAAAGAAATAATAAAGAATTTATATCTTTTGGTTTTGTTATTGTTAGGGATGATAATTTTAAAGTAGATATTTTTATTCCTTGAAAATATATTAAAAATGCTAAAACTTGAGATTTAGTATGAGTAAAAATAATTTCTTGGGACAAAAAAGCTCCAAACTGAAAGATAGTAAAAGTTTTATGAGATTCAAAAGATGAAAATTTAGTAGTAGAAAGTTTTATTTTAGAAGCTTGATTTAAACAATCTTTTTCTAGAGAGACTTTTAATGAATTAAAAAAAATAAGTGATAAAATTGATATAAAAAAAAGTTTAGAAAAATGAAGAAAAGATTTAAGAAAATTATTTACTTTTACAATAGATTGAGAAGATGCAAAAGATTTAGATGATGCTATTAGTATAGAAAAAAGGACTAATTGAAATTTTGAATTATATGTACATATTGCTGATGTTTCAAATTATATAAGAGAAGGAGGGTATTTAGATAAAGAGGCTTTGGTGAGTGCAACTTCAGTATATCTTCCAGATAGAGTAATCCCTATGTTACCAGAAAAATTATCAAATAATCTTTGTAGTTTAAATCCTGATACTCCAAAACTTACTTTAACTTGTGAAATGCTTATTTGAAAAGATTGAGTAATTAGAAAAATAAAGGTTTATGAAAGTTTAATAGAATCAAATTTTAGATTAACTTATAAAGAAGTTGATGATATTATTGATAAAAATATTAATATATGAAAAAAATTATTTTGAGGTCAATTTTTAACTAAAGAATTGATAGAAAAAGTACAAAATTCTTGGGAATTGAAAGAAAAATTAGAAAAAAATAAACAAAATATATGAGTGCTTGATTTTGATTTTCCAGAGACTAAAATTATTTTAGATGATAAGAAAAATGTAATTGAAATAAAACAATATCCTAGATATAAATCAAATAAACTTATAGAATTATTTATGGTATCAGCTAATGAAAGTGTAGCTAAAACTTATGCTAATCTACCTTTTTTACATAGAATTCATCCTGAACCTACTCAGGAAGATATAGAAAAATTACAAACATCTTTAAATTTATTTTGAATTAATTTTAGACTTACAAAATTTGATACAAAAGAATTCTCAAATTTATTAAAAATAATAGAAAAAAGTCCTAATAAAAATATTTTAGAAAAAATAATTTTAAGGACTCTTTCAAAAGCAGCTTATTCTGTCAAAAATGAATGACATTTTGGATTATGACTTGAATATTATAGTCATTTTACTTCACCTATTAGAAGATATCCTGATTTACAAATTCATAGGATAATAAAAGAAAAAATAAATAAAAAATTAGATAAAAAAAGAATTATTCATTATGAAACTATTTTGGAAAATATTGCTTTAAAATGTTCTAATCAGGAAAGGAATGCTCAAAATTTGGAATATAAAGTAAAGGATTATTATATTGTTAAATATTATCAAGACAAGTTGTGAAATATATTTGATGCTAAAATATCATGACTTATTCCTAAATGATTTTTTGTTATGTTGGAAAATACAGCTGAATGATTTGTTGATTTAAATAATTTAGATAGTTTTGTTTATAATGAAGAATTTATGCAATTTGAAGATAAAAAAACTAAAAAAATATATAGACTTTGAGATGATATTAAAGTTAAATTAATTGATGCATCATTAAAAGATATAAGACTTACTTTTGAAATAGTTTAATTATTTGTTTTATATAGATAGATATGATAAAATAGTTATATATAATTTATAACTATTTTTTATGTGAGTAGAACAATACAATGTATGATTAGAGGGGGATAAAAAAGAAGTTTTAGAAAAATCTAAAGTTGAACAAAAAGAATTATCAGATGAAAAATTGGAGAGTATTACAAATCATGAGTTTTTAAGAATTTCTTTAGATAAGAGATTACAATATATTACTAAAAATCATATAAAATCAGAAGATTTAACTAAGGAAAAATTAAGAATTTCTAATTTGGAATTTACTTTTACTTTTGATTGAGTTTATAATAGAGAATTATGGTTAAAAACTACAGCTGGACAAGTATTACCTTCTGAAGTTAGGGAGGTGACTAGTAATGGGATTATCTATAAAAGAAGTTGATTAAAATGAGAATTTTTCAGTGAAGATAATAGAAGACTTATAATTAATCAATGAACTAAAATAGAAAATATAAAAATTTGAGATATTACTAAAATTGAAAAACAGGATAATCAAAAAATAAAACAGTATTTAGAGAAACACCCAGAAAATCAAAAATATTCAGATATTGTAGATGAGGCTATAAAAAGGGATATAGATCCCAAAGTTGCTATTTTAGTATTTTCTGAAAAAGTAAAAGATTTGTCTTTAGTTTCAATGGAAAGAAAAGTTTTATTAGAAGATATGTTTACGGAATTTGATAGATTAAGACCATGAATTACAATGTGGAATTGAAAAATATTAAAAAACTGAAAATATCCAGATGAATTAGTTGTAAATTTATTGAAAAAATTTGGATGAGAAAATTGGAAACAAAAAGCAGAGAAATATTGAATAAAAGATAGTGAAATAAAAAGAGTTGAAAACTTAAATTCTCCTAAATATTTAAGTTTAAGTGAAAAAAATTATATATTATCAAAAGTTCCTTATGATATTAAAAAATCAATAGAGTCTGTATTTCCAGTAGATGAAGTTGAAAATGCTATTTTAGTTGCTTATTGAGAAAGTTGATTTAAGCTTAATGCTAAGAGAGATTTTTATAAGAATCCAGGAGGTTGAAATGATTTAGGATTATTTCAAATTAATGATAAGTACCATCCAGAAGTTAGAAATATTAATTGGCAAAATCCAGAAGAAAATGTTAGATTAGCATATAAAATATTTAAACAAGCATGAAATTCTTGGAAACCTTGGTATGCAGCTAGAAAAATTGGATTAGCTTAAAAAAAAGTAGAATTTTCTACTTTTTTTTGATTTAAAAATAAAAATTTGTATTATTAAAATAGCTTAAAAATAACTTATTACAAATGAAGCATATTGAGACTATTATTTCATTTATTTTTACAAAAAAATTTTATTATAAAGCTATTGCTTATTGATTATTAATATTGTTTTTATATTTATTTAAGGACTTTGCTTTATTATTTTTTCTTACTTTTATATTTGCATATCTTTTTTATTCAGGTGCAGTTTTTTTAAGAGATAAAATCTATTTATATATAGAAAAAAAATGTGTAAAGAAATCAAGATGAAATATTTTAAAAAAGGTTTTTAGTTTAGATATTATCATTATTTTGGAATATGTAGTATTTTTATTTTTAATAATATGAATAATTTCTTCAGCTGTTCCAAAAATTCAAAATGAACTTACTTGATTATCTCATACTATTCCAGCTTTATGAGATCAAATTAATCATGTTAAATCTTTATTATCAGATATAAATAAGAATTATTCAGAACTTGATTCAACTTTTAAAAATGCAATAAATAGTAATCAAATAAATTATGATGTAATTTTTAAAGTTTTTGAAAAACTAAAAACAGCATGAAGTGTTATTTTTCAATTTATTTTTTGACTTCTTTTGAGTTTTATATTTTTACTTGATAGATGTAAATTAAAAAAATATTTACATTGAGTAAAAAAATCTAGTTTTTCATTTTTATATAAAGAGTATAAAATAATTTTTGATAAGATTATTAGAAGTTTTTGATTAATTTTAAAGGCTCAATCAATTATTGCATTTATAAATTCTATTTTGACAATTATTTGATTATTTATTATAGGTTTTATATTTTTAGATAATAATTTTCCATATTTTCCATATTTATTAACTCTTTGATTAATAGTATTTTTATTTTGATTTATACCTGTTGTTTGAGTATTTTTATCTAGTATTCCTATTATTATAGTTTGATATACAGCATCTTGATGAATTTGAATTGTAATTGCTATTATATTATTAGTTTTGATTATTCATACTATTGAAGCTTATATTTTAAATCCTAAAATTGTTTCAAATTTTTTAGAATTACCAATAAGTTTAACTTTTGTTATATTACTTATTTGAGAACATTTTTTTGGGATTGCTTGATTACTTGTTTGAGTTTCATTATTTTATTTTATAGCTGAATTATTAAAAGATATAGATGATGCTATTTCAAAGAAACATAAGATAAAAAAAATAGAAAAGAAAATATTAAAAAGAGTAAAAAAATCTGCTTAAAAGCAGATTTTTTTAATTGAAATATTTTCCTAATTCTTCTAATTTAATAGTATCTTGAGTTCTATTTTCTAAGTCTTTTATCATTAATTCTAATTTTTCTTCTTCATTTTCTCAAGCAAATATTCAGTATTTTATATTTTTATTTTCAGCATATTTAAACTGTTTATCTAGTTTTGCTTTGTTGTAGTATACATCAAAAGATTTATTATTATTTTTTAGTTTTTTTATTATTTTTTCTCTATAATTTTCTGAACATCATAAATTAAAAATAATTATATCAGTTAGGTTTAATTTTTTTGTAAGTAGATTGTTTTCTTCTAAAAGTGAGAAAAATCTAGACAACCCTATACTTCAACCAACTCAAGCTAATTCAGTTCATTTTGAATTTGTAGCTTTTCTAATAGCTCATACTAGATTATCATATCTTCAACCTGAACAAACTGATCCAAAATTTTGATATCACTCTATAAAAGTTTCAAAAACTACTCAGGTATAGTAATCAAGTCATCTAGTTATATATGGATCAAATATTACTGAGACTCATCTATTTTTTAATGTATTATAGATAGTTTGCAACTCTATAATTTTGTTTATATATTTTGAGTTTTGTAATATTTCTATTATTTGGTTTAAATCTAGTTTTAGAATTTTTAGAATTTCAGAATAATTATCTGTTGATAATTCTTTTAATTTATTTTCAAAATCACTTTTTTCTAACTTATAATAATCATCAAGTAATTTAAAAAATCATTTGCAGTCAGATATTTTAAATTTTTCTATTAAAGCTTCAATTAGAAATTTATTGTTTAAATGAACAGTTGCTCTAGTTTTTATTTCTAAAAATGTTAAAATTTCAGATAAAGAATTATATAAAGTTTCAATTATTTCTACATCATAAAACTCAGAAATTTTTTCTCAAATAACATCTATGTCACATTGATAAAATTCTTTAAATCTTCATTTTTGGGCTCTTTCTCATCTAAATACTTTTTGTATTTGGTATCTTTTGAAAGGGAATTTTATATCTTCTTCATATTCTATTGCATATCTTGCAAAGGAAACTGTTAAGTCAAAATGCAAAGAATATTTTTTTGTATCACTTCATCATTGAGCAAGTCCATAAAGTCCAAAAATTTGTTTTGCAACTTCATCTCAACCTTTTGCTGTTAAAACAGTATTATTTTCTACAGCTGGAGTTTCTATATTGACAAATCAAAATTTTTGATAATTTTTCTCTATAATATTTTTTATTTCATTAAATATTTTTTGTTTTTTTGGATTATAGTCTATAAATCCACTTGGTTTTAAAATTTTTGCCATTTAAATTAAATATTAATTATTATATTTTAATTTAATATATGATTTTAGCTATAAAAGTCAATTTTGTGATAAATTATAAATATTTTTTATTGACATTTTTATTTATATTATATAATCAAAATATATTATTGATTTAAAATATTATTTAATGAATTTTTCTTTACAAATAAAAAAGATCAAAACAATTAAACTTTTTGAGTTTTTCTCTTAAGGTATTGTTTTTTTATTTAATATTTTAAAACAAAACTTTCTAGAGAAAAATCTAGAAAGTTTTTTATTTTTATAGTTTAAAAGATTATGGAAAAAGTAGTAGTAAAAAAATGGTGAGGGGAAAATGCTGCAGAATTAGATAGGTCTCCAGAAAATATAAAAAATGATTATAAAAATTGAATAAAAAATCAAGTAGTTGTTGTTTCTGCTATAAGAAAACCTCAATATAATACTACTGATAATTTAATTGCTTTGTGAAAATTATTACAAGAAAAAAATATTGATTATGATCTTATTAAAGAAAAAGTAGAAGAAATTAGAGATTTTCATTTAAATATAGCAAAAGAAAGTAAAATAAATAATTTTGAAAAAGTTAAAACTTTTATTGAGAAAAGTTTTGAAGAGCTTCTTATAAAAATTATATTTAATTTATCTTCTCATAATTGAATAAAATCATCAGCTAATAATGATTATTTGGTTAAAGGTATCAATGATGAAATTTCTATCTTATGATTTTGAGAGATGATTTCTGCACAAATACATACAATGATAATAAATAATTTAAAAATAGAGTGATTAAATGCAGAATTGATTAATTTTGATAATGTAACTAAAAATATAGATATTTCTGATACTCAGAATATAATTTTTGAAAAATTGTCAAAAGAGATATCTTCTAGAGTTGATTTAATATTATCAATATGAAATGTTGTAGTTGTTCCTTGATATATTCCATGACTTAAAAATGGTATAGAAAATAATATTTGAAGATGATACAGTGATGCAACTTCTTCTATGGTGGCTACTTGATTATCTGAAAATTATGATGTTATTTCAGAATTTATAGAATAAAAATTTACTTTTAAAATTTTATTTATAAAATTGTACAAAAATATATTTTAATTTTAAAGAAAATGGATTATCCAAAAGAAAGTTTAGATAGACAAAAAAAAATTGCAGATATGCAAAAAGCTTGAATTATTTGTTATGCAAATAATTTTAGATGAAAACAAGATATAAAAGATATAATTTCTGAAAAAGATCAAAATCTAAAAGATGTTGAAGAACTAATGGCTAATTGAGCTTGAAATACATTAAAAACTGCATGAAGAATTATTAGTAGTAGAAGTATGTGAAAACTTACTTTTGTAAAAATAAGAGATAATTCATGAGATATTCAAATATGTTTTTCAAGAAATCATGTTAGATTTAATACTTGAAAAGAAGTTGTAGATGAAATAGAAATAGCTTGAGAAAATAAAACAGCTTATAAAATAGCTGAAAAATTTGCTCAAGTTGGTGATTATATTTGAGTTAGTTGAGATTTGTTTTTAACAAAACATTGAGAATTAACTATTTTTGTAAATGAATTTCAAATTCTTTCAAAAGCCATAAGACCTCTTCCTGAAAAATATCATGGTATTAATGATAAAGAAGCTATTTATAGACAAAGATATTTGGATTTGATAATGAATCAAGATTCTTATGATAGATTTTTATTTAGATCAAAATTTGTAAAAGCTTTAAGAGATTTTTATGATGAAAAGTGATTTATTGAAATAGAAACTAATGTATTATGAAATGCTGCATCTGGTGCAGCAGCTCAACCTTTTATTACACATCATAATGATTTTGATGCTGACTTTTATTTAAGAATTGCTCCTGAAACTGCACTAAAAAAAGCTACAGTTGGTAGATTTGAAAAGGTTTTTGAGATAGGAAAAAATTATAGAAATGAAGGTTCTGATCCATCTCATATGCAAGAATTTACTGCTGTTGAACATTATGCTGCATATTGGAATTTTGAAGATAATATGAGATTTACTGAAGAAATGTTTGATTATATTTTTGATAAATTATGATTGGATAGAAAAGTAAATATAAAAGATAAAGATTGAAATGAAAAAGAGGTAGATTTTACAACTCCTTTTGAAAAAATTGATTATATTGCTTGAGTAAAAGAAAAATCTTGAATAGATGTAAGTCAATATTGACCATGAGATGAAGAAAAATTAAGAGAAGTTATAAAACAAGCATGACATAATTGGGAAGGAATAGATAAACAAGCTACTGCAACTATGATAGATTATCTTTATAAAAAAGTTTTAAGACCTAGTATAGTTTGACCTGCTTTTGTTTATAATTATCCAAAAACTATGCAACCACTTGCTAGACAATCTGATAATGATGAAAATATTGTTGAACAATTTCAATTAGTATTAAATTGATGGGAAGTATTAAAAGCATATTCAGAATTAGTTGATCCAAAATTACAACAAGAAAAGTTTGATGAACAATCTTGAGCTATTGAAATGTGAGATGAAGAAGCAACTTCAGGTGATGATGATTTTGTTTTAGCAATGGAATATGGTATGCCTTGCCAATCAGGTTGGGGAATGTGAATAGATAGAATAGTTTCACTTCTTACATGACAAGATAATTTAAGAGATGTAGTATTATTTCCACTTATGAAAAGTGATGATAATATAGAAAAGAAAGAAAAATAATAAAAAATAATAGCAAAATAGTTGATATTTTGCTATTATTTTTTATTTATGTTAAGATTTAATTAGTTAAATATATTTTTATATAATTAATTTTTTAAATGGATATATATTTAGAACATAAATATAATGATTTCTCTATAGATGAATTATACAATATTTTTGATAAAAATATTACTAAACTTTCATATTTCAACTTTGGATATAAAATTTCAAAATTTTTTTGAAATAAATTGGATTTGTTAGATTATATATCAAAAAAGAAAAAATATATTTATTATATAGATAAAAATTGAATTGAAACACATATTTTAATGTATAAAACAATTGATAAAAGTGATAATTCTAAAGGAATAGTATGTGAAATAATTATTTGAGAAAAAAAACAAAAAGATATTATGTTTTTTTCTGAGTGAAAGATTTATAATATAGTAGAAAATAAATGGGGAAAAATACTGTCTTCTTGAATTATAGAAAATAAAGAAAATATAAATAAAATTTTATATTTTTTAAATACAGAATTAATTTTTCTAGAAAGTAAAATACATAGATATCAGTCAAAATTAAGATATAATTGATTTTTAAATAAAGAAACTTCAGAAAATAAAATAAATACTTTTAAGCAAAATTTTTATAAAACAATATTAAATAATAGTTAATATTGTTTTTTATTTTATAATAAATAATATAATTAAAATTTAATTTATTGTAAGTAATGATTAATATGCAAAAAATAACAATTATAGGTTGAACAGATGGTTTTTGAAAGTGGCTTGCAGGATTTATTTTAGAAAATTTTAGAAATAATATTGATTTAGTAATTACTTGAAGAAATGAAGAAAAATGAGAAAAAATTGCTAAGCAATTAAATTGTAAGTTTTCTATTAATACTAGAGAAGAAATTTTAGATTCTGATATTACTGTTTTTGCTGTACCTATAGCTTATACTACAAAAATAATAAAAATGTATGCACCATATTTAAAACTTTGAAGTATGGTTTTAGATGTAACTTCTATAAAAAAAGAACCTTCAGAAGCTTTAAAAAAATATTCACCTTCAGGAGTTTTAGTTCTTCCTACTCATCCTATGTTTTGACCTTTTGTTTCAAATATAGCAGGACAGATTTTTGTTTTATGTCCTTTGAAGGCTGATGCTAAAAAAGATAAAAGATATATATTTTTAAAGAATTTTTTAACTGAAAAATGAGCTAAGGTTGTTGAAGAAAGTCCAGAACAGCATGATAAAATGATGGCAGTAGTTCAATGATTAACTCATTTTAATATGTTTGTATTAGCAGATACAATGAAGAAAATGAAATTTGATATAAAAAAATCTTTTAATTTTGTATCTCCAATTTATAAAATAATGATTAGTTCAGTTTGAAGATATGTAGGGCAAAATCCAAAACTTTATGCTGATATACAAATGAATAATTCTGAAGTTTTGAATGTTCATAAAGAATTTATGAAATCAACACAAGAATTTAATAATTTTGTTTTAGAAAAAGATGAACAATCTTTTGTAGAGAATATAACAGAATCAAAAAAATATTTTGCAGATGAAGCAGAAAAATGACAAATATATACAGATAAAATTATTTTTATGTTATCTCAGCAGATTAAAAAAGCAGAAGAATTAGTTTGAAAAGAAATTATTTTGGAAAATATTTACTCTAGAGAATTAAAAAAATGAATTTTAGAAAAATTTAAAAATAGGGAAATATTTTTAAAAAATGAAGAAAAATTAAAATTGGATGAGTGGAATATTTTATAAAAAGAATTGACTTTATTAAAAAAAATATATACTTAAAAATCCATAAAATACAAAGGAGTTAAGTAATGGTAATAGATAGTACAAATCATGGTAAAGCAGAGATTTTACAAGTTGATTTGAAGAGAATTTTTTCTTCACAAGAAAGCTTGGATAATGCATTAAATGAGTTGGTTAATTCCCAAAAAAGAAGAAGAATTCAACCTGAAATTTGGTTAAAACTTGTTTTACCAATGATTAAAGAGAAATCTTTGAATTTGGAATTCTATAGAGCTGAGGATGGTTCTTTATATCATTTATCAGAGAAAAAAGATACAAAAGATTATGCTGATGAGTATGCAATTGAAGGTTGTACTACTATGTCTTCATAAGATATAAAGGCAGAATATGGTTTTTCCATATTTCTGCCTTTTAAAATATATATTTTTTTATATAATAATTTAAAATTTAATTTCTTACTTATTTTAATGAAAAAAGTTGAAATTTATTCAGATTGATGAGCTAGACCAAATCCAGGACCATGATGATATTGAGTTATTTTAAAATTTTGAAATAAACAAAAAGAGATTTCTTGATTTGAAGAAAATACAACAAATAATAGAATGGAGTTAACTTGAGCAATTAAGTGATTAGAACAATTAAAAGAATCTTGTGAAGTTGATTTATATACTGATTCTAGTTATGTGGTTAATTGAATAGAAAAATGATGGGCAAAAAAATGGAAATCAAATAATTGGATGAGAACTAAAAAAGATAAAGCTATAAATTATGATTTATGGGATCAATTATTAAAAGAAGTTTGAAAGCATAAAGTTAATTTTCATTGGGTAAAAGGTCATGCTGGTCATAAGGAAAATGAAAGATGTGATGAACTAGCTACTAAAGAAATTTTGGAAAATACTTGAAAAATAGAAGAAGAAAAAAAAATAAATAAACAAGATTTATTAAAAAAGCTTTTAAATACCTGATTAGATAGTTCTCAAAAAAAGATAAAAGTTACTAAAGAATTACAACCTTGTAAAAAATGTTGAACACCAGTTGTAAAAGCAATCCCAAAGAAAAAAAATACAAAAAATAAAAGTTATTATTATAAATATTATTTAACTTGTCCAAATTGTAAGACAAATTATTTTGTGGATGATGGAAAAGTAATGATTTAAAATTTAAAATATTATAATTATGTTACCTAAAAGAGAATTGTATGATAAACAAAATAAATATTTTACTCTAGAAAATTGTCCTTTTTGTACAAAATTAAATAAAAGTAAAATACTTTTTGAAAGTAAGTATTGGTTTGTAATGCATAATGAGTATCCATATTTTGATGATAAAAATTGACTTATGGCTATTCCTAAAAGACATATAGAGTTTACAATTGATTTAAAAGTTAATGAATTAGTAGATTTCTTAAGTATAGAAAAATTTATGAAAAATTATTATAAAAATTTGTGAGAATATTTTTCTTTTATAAGACAAAGTAAATCAAATAAATCTGTAGAACATATGCATTATCATTATCTTACTTGAATTCCAAGTGCAAAGGTAATTGATTGAGAAAAATATTTTAAAATAAAAAATTGATATAAAAATGGATCTAATACTTCAAAATAAAAACCTTTTATTCTTATTTTTAACTGGTTTTTTGAAAAATTTTTTGGTTATGATACCTATTTTGACTTTATATTTTCAAGATAGGTGATTAACTATGTATGAAATAATGATATTGCAGACAATTTTTTCAGTTTTAATTGTAATTTTGGAAGTTCCTAGTTGATATTTTGCTGATGTTGTAAAAAGAAAATATTCTTTAGTTTTAGGTGCAATTATATCTTCAGTTGCTATGGTATGATATTATTTTGCAGATAGTTTTTGGAATTTTGTAATTGTAGAATCTTTACTTTGAATCTCAGCTAGTTTAGTTTCTTGAGCTGATATGGCTTATTTGTATGATGAGCTTTTATGAAAATCTCAAGAAAAATATTTTACAAAAATTGCCTGAATGTATGAAAGTTTTTTAAGAATGTCTGAAGCTATTTGAGCATTTTTAGGTTGATTTTTGGCTGTAATTTCATTTAAACTTGTAATTTTAGTTGAAATGTTTGCTACATTTTTGGCTGTTTTTACATCACTTTTATTAAAAGAACATAAAAGAAATGTAGAGAAAAAAGATAGATTAAAAATAAAAGAAGTTTTAAAATTTGTATTTAAAGATAATGCAAAAGTAAAATATTTGATAATTTTTGCTTGATTGCTATGAAGTTCAACTTTGATTTTTTTATGGTTAGCCCAACCTTACTGGAAAAATATTTGATTACCTTTAGCTTATTTTTGAATATTTTGGGCATTTTTAAATTTACTTGTTTCAGCTTGAGCTTTATTTGCTTATAAATTGGAGAAAAAATTTAGTTTTAAACAGATATTTATTTTGTTCTGGATTTTTTCATTTGCTTTTTACTTAATTTTATATTTTACAAAAAATTTATATTTAGCTTTGATTATATCATCTTGATTTTGGATTTTTAGAGGATTGAATTGACCTATTATAAAGGATTATGTAAATAGAGAAGTACAAAGTAAAATGAGAGCAACAATCCTTTCTATAAAAAATTTAGCTTTTAGAATAGTTTTTTCAATTTTATCACCTTTTGTGTGATATTTTGCAGATATATATGATTTGAAAATAGCATTTTTAGTTTCTTCTATTATATTTTTTATTTTATCTTGAATTGCTTTATTTTTACTTATTTTTAGTTATAATAAAAAATGTGAAGTTTGTGTAAAATAAAAAAAAGAATTATTGAAAATTTTTAATAATTCTTTTTTATACAGGTATTTATGGTTTTTTATTATACCAATTATCAGCTCCTTTAAAACTTCTAGTTCTTTTTTGATTATTTTCTTCTGTGAATTTATCTAAATTTTGTTTATAATTTTCTTTATATTCTTTTAAAATTTCTTCATAAAATTCTTTTTTAGTTAATTTTCTTCTCATTATTAAGATTCATGTCATTAATTTTCAATCTAAAAAGTCTCTTAAATGATTAAGTTTATCTTTATTTTCTAAAATATAAAGAAGTATATTATCACTTTGTTCTAAAATATATTTTATTTTTGGATTAGTTGGGTCTAATTGTATTACATCTGTTTTTTCTATTTCTGATTTTAATGTTTTCTTGATAAATTCTGGATAGTATAATACAAAATTTACAAAATTTTCAGAATATTTATTATATTTTTCTAATAAATTTATATATTCACTAATATTTTTTATATCTAATATATTATTTAGAAATTGTTTAAATTTTATTTCATTCCACATTAAATAATCTATTCCTTCATTTAAACTAGAAATTATATATTTTGGAATTTTTTGTACAAAATTTATGTCAATTTCTTCTTTTTCTAATCTTTCTAAAATTTTTAAACTAAATTCTGGATTTATTTTAAATAATTCTAAAATTCTTTCATCTTGTTTAGCAATTTCAATAATTTTTTTATAATTTTTTATGTCAATAGTTTCTCATAAAATTATATTATTTTTTTCTAGTTTAGTTTTTAGTGCAGTTGAAGCTAAATTTTTTACAGTTTCTATTCTTTCTTTGTTTTCTTTAGTTAATTTTTTATTTTTTTGTTTACTTGATGAATTTAATAGTTTTTTCTAATTTTATCTCAAATTTTATTATAAGTTTCTTTTACTTCTTGAGAATATTTATTTTCTATTTTAGATTTTTGTTCTTCTCAGAAAGCTAATCTCATTAAGTCTTCTATAAAATATTCATTTCTTGTTTGTTTTGATATTACATTTTGATGATATCAAAAATTTTTTAATGCATTAAATTCAAAATCTGGATTTTTTTCAGAAATATTTTTTATTAAAATATCTTTATATCTTATAAGAAATCTTTTTAAATCTCTAAGAGTAGAAATTTCTTTTAGTTCATCAAATCCTTTTTTATATTGTTTAGAATCAATAGTTGGAGAAACTGATATTTTTCAGTTTTTTTCTTCTACTTGGTAGTTTATTTCTATTTCTTCTGTATTTGATTTTTTATATATTTGAGAATAAACTTCTTCTTCAGAAATATATTCATTTAAAAAATTTTTTAATTGTTCAACTCTTTCTTGTTCTTCCATAATATTTGGAGAAATAATTTTGTTTCATAAAGTGTTCATAATTTTTATTTAAAAATATATATATTTTATATAATATATAAAATATAAAGTTTGTCAAGAGTTTTGTTTTTTAAATTTGATTTTGCTTATTTTTAGCTATAATATGAATTATAAAATAATTATTTAAATAAAAATTTATGCAACAAATAACTTTAGTAATAATGATAAAAGATAATAAAATTTTTCTTTGAGAGAAAAAATAGGTTTTGCAAAGTGAGTTTTAAATTGAGTTGGAGGGAAACAAGAATGAAATGAGAGTATTGAAGAATGTATGATAAGAGAAGCAAAAGAAGATATTTGAATAGATATTTTAAATCAAGAAAAAATTTGAATATTAAACTTTTATTTTTATGAGAAAACAGAATGGAATCAAGCTGTTCATCTTTTTGAAATTTTAGAATTTTCTTGAGAAATTATAGAATCTGAAGAAATTAGACCTTTTTGGTTTGATTTAGATAAAATACCTTATGAAAAAATGTGGGAAGATGATATTTATTGGTTACCTAGAATTTTGGCTTGAGAAAAAAATATTGAATATAATTTCTGGTTTGATACTGATAATGGAAAGATTTTAAAGTGGGAAAAAGTGAAATAATTTTGTAATTTTAGAAAAATGTATAAAATAGTTCTATTAATTATTTCTAAATGAACTATTTATGAAGTTTAATTGGAGAAAAAATTTATGTATTATTTAAATTTAATAGGGGATTTGACCCCTATTTTTTATTTGTTAAATTTTGCAATTATGAAAATTATTTTTGTTACTGGTTGAACTGTTTCAGGTCTTTGAAAATGAGTTGTTACAGCTTCAATTTCTAAATTATTACAAAGTGCTTGATTGAAAATATGAGTTTTAAAAATGGATCCATATTTACAAGTTGATGCTTGAACTATGAGTCCTTATGAACACTGAGAATGTTATGTTACTGATGATTGAGCTGAAACTGATTTGGATTTATGAAATTATGAAAGGTTTTTATGAATTTCTTTAAAAAAAGAAAACAATATAACAACAGGACAAGTTTATTTAAATGTTATAAATAAAGAAAGAGCTTGAGAGTATTTAGGGCAAACTGTTCAGATAATTCCTCATATTACAAATGAAATAAAAGATAGGATATTACAAGTTGCAAAAGATTTTGATATAACTTTGATTGAAGTTTGATGAACTGTCTGAGATATTGAATCAGCTCCATTCTTAGAGGCAATTAGACAATTAAAAAGGGACTTGGGAAGAAAAAATGTTTTTTATATTCATTTATCTTTACTTTTAGAATTAACTTTTTCTGGTGAAATAAAAACAAAACCAATACAACATACAATTATAAAACTAAGAGAATATTGAATAACAGCAGATATGCTTATTTGTAGGACTTGAAAACAAATGGATAGTAAAATAAAGGAAAAGATTTCAATGCTTTGTGATATAGATAAAAATAAGGTCATAGAATGAAAAAATGTAGCTACAATTTATAGAGTACCTGAAGAATTAAAAAAACAAAATGTTTGAAAAATAATCTTGGATTACTTTTCTTTTGATGGTAAAAAAATTAATTTAGATTCTTGGAATAAAATAGTAAAAAAAATAGAAAATCCTAAAAAGGAAGTGACAATAGCTATAGTTTGAAAATATACTAAATTTGATGATACATATAAATCAATTTTAGAAAGCTTTACTCATGCTTGAGCTAATTTAGAAACAAAGGTAAATATAAATTTTATAGAATCAGATGAGTTAGAAAATCCTCACCTAACCTCTCCTAAAGGAGAGGAACAGAACAATAAAATATTAGAAAAATATAGAAGAAAATGAAAATTAGATGCTATTTTAGTTCCTTGATGATTCTGAAAAAGAGGAATAGAATGAATGATAAATGCTATTAGCTATGCTAGAAAAAATGATATTCCTTTTTTGTGAATTTGTCTTTGAATGCAATTAGCTGTGATAGAATTTGCTAGAAATGTTTGTGGATTAAAAGATGCTAATTCAAGTGAATTTGATAAAAAAACTCAAAATAAAGTAATTGATATAATGGAAAATCAAAAAAATATTAAAGTCAAATGATGAACAATGAGACTTTGAGCATATAAAGCTATTTTAGAATCTTGAAGTTTGGTAGAAAAATTGTATACTAAAAAAGAAGTTTTTGAAAGACATAGACATAGATATGAGGTAAATCCTAAATATCATAATATTTTGGAAAATAATTGATTGAATTTATCTTGAAAATCAGAAGATAAAAAACTAGTTGAGTTTGTAGAAAATAATAAAAATACATTTTTTATAGCCACACAAGCTCATCCAGAATTTAAGTCTAGTTTAGAAAAACCTCATCCTCTTTTTGTAGGATTAATTAGAAGTATAAAATAAAAACTATGAATAAACAAGAAATTATAACAAAATTATTAGATTTTGTGAAAAAGCAAATGCAAAATAATGATGCTGGTCATGATTATTGGCATATTTATAGAGTTTGGAATCTTGCAAAAACTATTTGAAAAGATGAAAATTGTGATTTGTTTGTAATAGAATTGTGAGCAATTTTACATGATATAGCAGATCATAAATTTTATAATTGAGATGAATCTATAGGACCTAAAAAAGCTAGAGAGATACTTGAAAAATTAGAAGTTGAAGAAAATATTATACAACATATAGAAAATATTATTCAAAATGTTTCATATAGTTCAAATTTAGATTGAAAAAGAGAGTTTGATTCTATTGAATTACAAGTTATTCAAGATGCTGATATGCTTGATTGAATTGGTGCTATTTGAATTTGAAGGACTTTTGTTTATTGATGAAATAAATGAAGAGAAATGTATAATCCAGAAATAAAACCAAAACTTAATATGACAAAAGAAGAATATAGAAAAGACAAAGGTCCTACAATAAATCATTTCTATGAAAAACTTTTAAAATTGAAAGATTTAATGAATACAAAAACTTGAAAGAAAATAGCAGAGCATAGACATAAATTTATGGAAACTTTTTTAGAAGAATTTTTGTTAGAATGGGAAGGGAAAAAATAATTATTTTTAATAATAAATAATATTATGATTACAAATGAATTGTTAGGTACTATTAAAAAAATTAATAGGAAATTAAAAAGTCATTCTAGTGAAAATAAAAATGAAAATATTTTAGCTAGTTGTGTAAAACTTCAAGAAGAAACTTGAGAACTATCTTGAGAAATTTTGACTTTTTTAAAAAGGGCTAGAACTAAAAAAATAGAAAATTTTAAATTTGAGGATTTAGAAAATGAATTTGCTGATGTAATTTTTTCTCTTTTAGTTTTAGCTCTAGACACTTGAGTTGATATAAATAAAGCTATAAAAAATAAATTAGAAATAATAGAGGAAAGAGGAGGAGTATAAAGTATTTTTTAAATTAAAATAATTATGAAAAATAAAACTAAATTACATCATTTTGCATATAATATAAAGCCAAATACATTAGAAACTTTTTTGAAAATTTTTAAATTGCTATCATATAGAGAGTGAAATAAAAGATGGTGTATGATTGAACAAAAGCCTTTAAAAATAGATATTCAAATTATTGAAACAGAAGATAAAAAGATTACTACAGAGGAGAGAATAATGACTCATATTGCTTTTTTATCTGATAGTCCTAAACAAAATATTGAACAAATTGAAAAATTTGCTAGTAAAAATAATTTGAGATTTACAAAATGATGATGGAATGATAAAGAATTTTGGTTTGATTTTCCAGATATTTTTAATAATTTTGTTGTAGAAATTATGCATACTTCTGTAGTTGAATAATTAAAAAATATGAATTTAACCTTAAAAATATCTACTAAATCTGAAATAAAGCTGATTCCAAATATTCAAAAAAATAGAAGCAATCATTTTTACTTCTATTTATATAATTTATAGTATATAGTTTTAAATAAACTTGTTATAGTTTTTATATATACTATTTTGGAAATTTATTTTTATATTCTTCAATTAATCTGATTCTTTCCTCTAATAAATATTTTGCATCATTTAGCTTTTTCCATTTTTGTGTTGTTGGATCAAGATTTCTCATTGCATTTACTATATCTGGAATTAAAAGAGTTTTTCATCATAAAACATTAATTTGTTTAATCAGTATTTCATATTTTTTTTCCATCTCTTCTTTTGTATTTTCAGGCATTGAATTATATATTATCAATATCAAATTTTGTTTCTGGAACATTTCTTTGTTCTTTTAAATTAAATGCTTTAGTTAATTTATTAAGTAGTTCTTTTGAATTTACCTTATTATCTATTTCTACTCATCAAGTTAATTCATAAATTTTTGTATTTCAATCTTTTATTTTTATATTTTCAATTTTGATATCATTATTATTCATATACTCATTTATTTGTTGAAATTGTTTTAATAAATCTGGATTATTTAAAAACATTTCAGCTCATCAAATAGGAAAATTAAACATAAAATCTAAATCTACATTTTCATTACTGTTATTTTCTTCCCTGTCTTTTTTTAAAGATTCAAGTTCTTTTTGTTCTTGTTCTTGTATATTTTTTATTTTTTTTTGTGTATCTTTTCATTTTTTAATAGCCTCAGAAGTAGATATACTTTGCTTATTTACTTCAGTGGGATTTATATTAACAGGAGCTTTATCTAATTGTCATCACATAATTTTTAAAATTATTAAATAAAATAATTGTATCATAATACAGAATAATTGTATCATAATACAGAATAATTGTATCATAATACAGTAAGAAAGTCAAATAATTTAATAGAAAATGAACTTAACCTTAAAAACAGCCACTAAACAAGAAACAAAACTTGTTCAAGATTTTTTTGCAAAAAATTTAACAAAAGATAATCCTTGAATTACAAATGAGGAATTTTTATGTCCTTTTTGAGTTGAATGAGCTATAAATAGAAAACAAGTTGTTATTTTGAAATATGAAGAAGAAATTGTTTGAGCTTTGAGGTTTTATCCAAGAAAAAGGGATAATATAGTTTCAGTTTATCAATTTGCTTTGGATGAAAGATTTAGGTGAAAATGACTTATAAAAAAAATGCTAGAAAAAACTTGATACAAAGTTTTTGAAGTTAACTGTTTTTCAGATTCAAGTTTTAATGAGTATTATAAAAAAACTTGATAGGAGTTAAAAAGTGATGATGGAGATATGAAAATTTGGGGAATAGAAATTTAAATTTTAATAAAAAATTATGCAAAAAATTTTAAATAAAAATATTATATTATTTTATTTAATAGAATTTTTAGGTGCTTGTATTTTTACTACAGCAATTTGGACTTTTTTCTTTACTTGATATTTAAATTTTTCTTTTCATACAGCTTTATTTATAACTTTATTATCTTGAATAGTAAGTTTTATTTTTGAAATTCCTTCATGAGCTTGGGCTGATAAATTTGGAAGAAAAAAGTTATATTTAGTTTGAATTTTACTTATAATTTTATCTTTTAGTTTTTGGTTATTTTCAAAAAAATTATATTTATTTATAATTTCAGCAATTTTTAATTGAATTTGATTTGCTATTACCTCTTGAAATTTAGAAGCTTTAATTCATGATTCTTTAGAAGAAACTAATCAAGAAAAAAAAATTAAAAATATTCAAGCAAATGCTTATATTTCACTTTTTATTTGAAGAAGTTTAGCTGCATTATTGTCTTGATATTTATTTGTAATAAGTCCATTATTACCAATTTATGCTACAATTTGAGCTTATATATTAATTTTTATTTTTGTTTTATTTATTTCTGATAAATGACAAAAATTAGAAAAATATAATGATACCAAAACACATATAAAAAATTGATTTAATTATTTGTTTAAAGATCAATTTTTATTGTATTTTATAATAATTTTGACTTTAGTTTCTGCTATTTGAAATATTTTTTGGTTTACTTATCAACCATATTTTAAAGAAATTTGAGTTAGTATAACTAATATTTGAATTTTATTTGCTATTACTTGAATTTTTTCTGCTATTTGAGCTCATTTTATAAAAGGGTTACAAAATAAATTTAATGAAAAACAAATTTTGTATTTGATAATATTTTGATTATTTATTTCTGCTATTTGTTTTTATTTTTTTAATATTTATTTTGCAATTTTAGGACTTGTAATAATTTCACTTATTTTTTGAACAATTATGAGTTTTTGAAATAATGTATTAATACAAAAATCTCCAAAAAAATATAAATCAACTATTTTATCTATTTTTTCATTTTTTATAACAATTTGATATGCAAGCTTTTCTCTTATTTCTTGATTTATTGTAGATTATTTTTCTTTAAAAGTATTGTATTTTTGAGTTTTAATATTAGTATTATTTTTAATTGTATTTAGTCTTTGGAAATTGAGAAAGTTTAAAATTTAACTAAAAAACATATGAAAACAGAATTTGAAATAGTTTTTACTGATATAAATAAAGATGAAATTATAGAAAAAATAAAGTCTTTATGATGAGTGCAAACAAAGAAAAATACTCTTATGAAAAGAGTGATTTTTAAACATCCTTGAGATTCAAAATGTTCTTATTTAAGGGTAAGAGATGAATGAGATAAAATTACTTGTACTTACAAAAAACAAAAACCTTGAAAACTTGATATTTATTCTATACAAGAACTTGAGACTATAGTATGAGATTTTGATATAATGGTAAATATTTTTAGAGAATTAGGATTAAAGCAAAAGTCTTATCAAGAAACTTATAGAGAAGTTTGGGAAATAAATGAGGAAGTAGAAATTATGATTGATTTGTGGCCAGGATTAAAACCTTATATTGAATTAGAAGCAGAAAATGAAGAGCTTGTAAAAAAATATTCTGAAAAATTATGATTTAATTATAATTCATGACTTTTTGGAACAGTTTTTCAAGTTTATGAAAAAGAATTATGATTTGATTATGATTTTATAAATTGATTAAAAGAAATTACTTTTGAAAATCCACCAAAAAAAAGAAATAATTAAAAATTAACTATTTCTTTTTTGAGTTGCTTTATCTAATATTTCAAGTATTTCTTCAGTTTGATCAATATTTATACAAGCATCTGTAATACTTACTCAACAATCTAAATTTTGTTTATTATCAGTTAAAGGATTAAATTTTTGATTACCTTCTTTTAAATTACTTTCAAGCATTACTCACACAATTATTTTATTTCAAGATTCTAATTGTTTTGATATATCTTCACAAACTAATTTTTGTTTTGTATGGTCTTTATTACTATTAGCATGAGAGGCATCTATAATTATTCAAGTATTTATTCAGGCATTTTTTAATACTTCATTTGCTTGTTTTATATTATCAGCTGAATAATTTGGTCCAGATTTTCCTCATCTTAAAATTAAGTGTGAATCAGGATTTCATTTTGATTTTATTATTCTGATATTTCAATCATTATTAATTCATAAAAAACTATGAGAATTATTTGATGATATAATTGCATCTCTTGCTATATTTATATCTCAAGAAGTAGCATTTTTAAATCATATTGGCATACTTAAGCCAGAAGCCATATGTCTATGAGTTTGACTTTCTGTTGTTCTTGCTCAAATTGCTCACCAAGATACTAAATCTGCTATATATTGGGTAGTTATTGGTTCTAAAAATTCAGTTGCTGTGGCAAGTCAAAGTTTATTTACTTTAAGTAAAAAATTTCTAGCTTTTTCTAGTCATAAATTTATATTAAAACTTCAATTTAGATTTGGATCACTTATTAATCACTCCCATCAGATAGTTGTTCTAGGTTTTTCAAAATAAGTTCTCATGACTAAATATAAATTTGGAAATTTTTCTTTTAATTGTACTAACTTTTGAGCATATTCTAGTCATTCTTTAGTATTATGAATTGAACAAGGTCATGCTATAACTAATAATCTATCATCATTTAATCATATTATATCAGATATAGTTTTTCTAGAATCTTCTATATGTTTTAATACTTCTTTAGAATTATATTTTTCTTTTAATTTTTTAGGAATTATCATAGGTTCTTCTTTTAATATTTTTAAATTATCAGTAGTATTCATGTTTATTTTTAATTAAAATTAATATTTATTAAAAATAAATATTAATTACAAAAAGTCAAATACTTTTTACTTGATTAAAATATAAAAAAATATAAACTATAAAAAATTAATAAATTATATTTAAATATAGATTTATGCAAAATATTATTTTAAATACTTGGAGCAAAAGCCAAATCTGAAATGACAGATTTTGGTGTTTTTGGTATATTTAAGTAATCAAAAAATCAAAATAGTAATTATTATTACTTTAAAGCTGTTATTTCAAAATAGAAATAGCAGTTTTTTTATAAAAAATTTAATTAAATAATAAAAAAAATATGAAACAGGTTAAAAATAAAACTAATTCTAAATTAGAAAAAAATGAAATACAAAAAATATTTTGAGATAAAAGTATTAATATGTTAATTGAAGATATGAAAAATAGAATTACATGATTAATTTGATTAGAAAATTTTGAATATGAAAACTTGATAAACTTTAAAAGAAAAGTTTTAGAAAAATATGATTTTAAAAAATGATATGAATTTAATAAATTTTTAACAGAATATCAAAAACAACTTTTAGAAAAATATAAAGAAGAATTATATGAATCATCTATTTATGGTAGTCCTTTAGAAGAAACTGAAGATGAAAGAATAAAATTAAAAATAGGAGAAGAATTATATTTTATAGAAAAAAATATAGAAAAAATTTTAAAAAAATTATAGTTAAAAAAATTGATAACTTTTAAAAAAATAATAAACTAAACTTAATTAAATTTAATAAAAACATATGCAAGAAAAATACAATTTACTATATACAAAAGAAGAAATTCAAGCTTTAGATAGAAAATTTGGAACACCTTTTTTGATTTTTGATGAAAAAGCTTTGAGAGAGAAGGTTAGAGCTGTAAATAAAGCTTTTTCTTGGTGTCCTGATTTTAAAAACTATTATGCTGTAAAAGCTCATCCAAATCCATATATTTTAGAAATTTTAAAACAAGAATGATGTGGTATGGATTGTAGTTCACTTGGGGAATTATATCTAAGTGAAGCAATTTGAAATACTTGAACAGATATTATGTTTACTTCAAATAATACACCAATTGAGGAATACAAAAAGGCTAAGCAGCTTGATGCAATAATAAATTTTGATGATATAAGTCATATTGATTATTATAAAGATAATGTATGAGAATTTCCAAGTGTTGTTTGTTGTAGATATAATCCTTGAGATGAAAAAACTTGATGAAATGATATTATTTGAATACCTTCAGAAGCTAAATATTGAATGACAAAAATTCAAATTTTTGAAGCTTATAAAAAATTTAAAGATTATGGTTTAACTAGATTTGGTCTTCATACTATGGTTATGTCAAATGATTTAAATCCAGATTCTTTAGTGGAAACTGCTAGATTACTTTTGGAATTAGTAGTTGAAATAGAACAAAAATTAAATATAGAATTTGAATTTATAAATCTTTGAGGAGGTGTGTGAATCCCTTATCATCCAGATGATAAAGCTGTTGATTTAGAGTATGTTGCTTCTGAAATTAAAAAAGTTTATGATGAACTTATAGATAATTCTTCAAGAAAAAATCCATTAAATATTGTAATGGAACAATGAAGAAATATTACTTGACCTTATGCCCAACTTGTATCAAAAGTAAGACATAAAAAAGAAACATATAAAAATTATGTTTGACTTGATTCTTCTATGAGTGATTTTATGAGACCTTGAGTTTATGGCTCATATCATCATATAACAGTTTTAGGAAAAGAAAACTCTCCTCAAACTCATACTTATGATATTACAGGTTCACTTTGTGAAAATAATGATAAATTTGCAATTGATAGAAAATTACCAGAAATAGAAATATGAGATTATATAGTTTTACATGATGCTTGAGCCCATTGAAATGCAATGTGATTTAATTATAATGCAAAACTAAAGTGTAAAGAACTTTTATTGAAAGAAAATGGGGAAGTAAAACTTATAAAAAGAGCAGAAACTCTAAAAGATTATTTTTCTACAACTGATTATAAAAATTTAAATGATTTAATTAAATAAAAATGAAAAAAATACTTACATGAATAAAACCAACTTGAGCTTGAATGCACCTATGAAACTATTTAGGTATGTTTAAACAACTTATAGAAAATTCTAGATGAAAAGATGCTTATTTGATGATAGCTGATTATCATTCTTTAACTTCTGTGCATGATAAAGAGACTTTGCAGTCTCATAAAAAAAGACTTTTGTGTGAGATGTTTGCTCTATTACCTGATGATTTAGAAATAACAGTTTTTGAGCAATCAAAAATTACTCATATAAATAATATTACTTGGATTTTATCAAGTGTGACTCCTTATTCTTTGATGCTTAGAGCTCATAGTTTTAAAGATAGCCAAAATAAAAATTCTGAAATAAATATGGCACTTTTTAATTATCCTATTTTGATGACTAGTGACATTATTACTTATGATATAGATTTAGTTCCAGTAGGGAAAGATCAAAAACAACATCTTGAATTTGCTAGAGATATAGCAGAAAATTTTAATAAAATTTATAAAACTGATTTATTTAAATTACCTGAACCTTATATATCAGAAGATGTTTGATTAATTCCATGAATTGATGGAAGAAAGATGAGTAAATCTTATGATAATCATATACCAGTTTTTGATAATGAGAAAGCTCTTAAAAAAAGAATAATGAAAATAGTTACTGGTAGTGAATGATTAGAAGAAGTAAAAGATCCAGAAAAATGTAATGTATTTGCTCTTATAAAATTCTTTGCTATAGAAGAAAAACAAAAAGAAATTGCAGAAAAATATAGAGCTTGAGGTTATGGTTATTGACATGCAAAACTAGAACTTTTAGATTTGATTTTAGATTATTTTAAGCAAGCTAGAGAAAAATATAATTATTATATGGAAAACTTTGAAGAACTTGAAAAAAAACTTGAAATTTGAAATAAGAAAGTCGATGAAACTGCTACAAAAAAATATGAAAAAATGATGGAAGTTGTTTGATTAAAATAAGTTAAATTTTTGAAATTTAACTTATTTTTTTAAAACTATTGCAAAAATATAAAAAAATATATACTTTATTTATTATTAATTATATCATTAATTATGTTAGACTTAAAAATTATAAGAGAACAACCAGATTTAGTAAAAGATGTTATAAAAAAGAGGAATTTAAAACTTGATTTAGATGAGTTTTTAAAAATAGATACTAAAAAAAGAGAACTTATAGTAAAATTGGATAATCTAAGAGAAACTAGAAATAAAGTAAGTAAACAAATTCCACAATTATCAGCAGATGAAAAACCAGCAAAAATTGTAGAAATGAGAGCTTTATGAGATGACTTAAAAGTACTTGAAGAAGAATATAGAAAAATAGAAAAAACTTGGCAAGATTTATATTATCAAATTCCAAATTTACTTGATTCAACAGCTGCTATTTGAAATGATGATGAGGATAATATAGTAGAAGAAAAGTTCTTAGAACCTACAAAATTTGATTTCACTCCAAAACCTCATTATGAAATTGGTGAAGCAAAATGATGGATAGATACTGAAAAATGATCAAAAGTTTCAGGTGCTAGATTTTGGTATTTAAAAGGTGATATAGTTAGTTTACAATTTGCATTGATAAATTATGCAATGAGTAAATTGATTTCAAAATGATTTAATCCTATCCTACCTCCTGTTTTAGTTAGAGAAAAAGCTATGTATGGTACTTGATTTTTACCAGCAGGTGAAGATGGAAGTTATAGAGTAAATCCAGATGATGATGATTTATATCTAGTATGAACTTCAGAAGTTCCTGTTACATCTTATCATGCAGATGAAACTCTTGATTTGGAAAAATGAGCAAAACAATATGTTGCTTATTCAAGTTGTTTTAGAAAAGAAGCTTGAAGTGCTTGAAAAGATATGAGATGAATACTTAGGGGGCATCAATTTGATAAAATAGAAATGGTAGTTTTCTGTAAACCAGAAGAATCACAAGCTATGCATAATAAAATGATAGCTATAGAAGAAGAAATATGGCAAGGACTTTGAATTCCTTATCAAAAATTAAATGTTTGCTCAGGAGATTTATGAAATCCAGCTATGAAAAAATATGATTTAGAAGCTTGGATGCCATGACAAGATAAATATAGAGAAGTAACAAGTTGTTCAAATGTTTGAGAATATCAATCAAGAAGATTAAATATAAAATATAAAGATGAAAATTGAAAAAAACAATATGTTCATACTTTAAATTGAACAATTATTGCAATGAGTAGATGTATGATAGCAATTATTGAAAATTATCAAACTAGAGAAGGTGATGTAATTATCCCAGAAGTATTAAGACCTTTTATAGGAAAGGATAAGATTTAAAAAAAGAGTTTTGTTAAAAACTCTTTTTTTTGTTTGATTTTTAGCTAAAAAGTATTATTCTATATTTAGATTTTAAAAGAATAATTATAGATATATGGATTTACTTAGTTTGTTATTAATTGCTTGATTTTCTACAAATAATATAGATGTAGAAAACTCTTATCCAGAAAATATAGAATATTGTGCAAATATTATGTATAATCCATATATGCAAGATGAGTTTTTTAAAAATTGTAATGAAAAACAAGTTAATAGATATATAATGGATACTCAAAGAAATTGATACTAAAAAAAGAAGCTTTTTATTTAAAAAACTTCTTTTTTTAATGAATTTCTATATAAGTATATCAATTATTGTATGATTTATCTTTCCATTTAAACCAATGTTTTTTAGCACATAATATATTACTTCAATTAATATTTGTTAATTTTTTACAATATTTTTTATTATTCCATCAAAAGAAGCTATGAAAAAATCAATTTCATGTTTTGTTTCATCATCAACAAATTCATCAACATCAATTTCAAGTATATGGTCATGAAGTCAATTGTAATTTATGAGTTCATACTATAACAATACATCCAGGATTAAAACTTCAATTACAAGGAGTATGACTAGGAGTACTAGTTGGTGATGTAGCTTCTTTTGTATTATCTTCTTCACTATGAGGAGTAGTTTTATCTTCACTAGAATTATTTGATAATTGTACTGTATTTTCTATTTCAGTATTTGTTGGAATTTCTTGTTTAACTTGATTATAAACTAGATTTGATATTTCTGCTTCTTTTGTACAAGATTGATTGTTTTTTGGAGTGATAGTTTTACAAAAATATATTTTACTATTTTGAGATATATTTCATATATTACAATCAATTCAACTAGTGTTTAAATTACAACTTTTAGGTGTATTATTTACATATAATTCTCAACTATCAAATGAATTATTAAATTCTATAGTTTTTCAAGAAGGTCAGTTTTTTATAGATTTTATCTTTAAATTAAAATTAACTGGAAAAATAGATTCTAAAAATCAAGAAGTTATATTTATTGGAGTAGTTAATTTATTTCAATTTTTTACTGATATATTTTTAGCTGGTTCTCATGAATTTACTTCAAGATTTTGTATTAATGTTCAATCTTTTTTAAATACATCAATTTTTCAGATATCAAGTTTTATATTAGTTTGTCAGTTTTTTATTTGTACAGCAAATATAGTTCATCTTACTGCTGCTGTAGCATCTTGAGTTGATATCTCAAATTCAGAACCATTTTTATTTAATCTAGTTGCTTTTGTCCAGATTGTTCATTGTTCTAGAGTAAGTTTTACTTTTGTTATTAGATTGTATTGATTTTCTTTTGAAGAATAATCCATAGTATCTATTTTTAAACTAGAATTTTGTTTTAATTGGGATTTTGAACCATCTGAAAAATATATAGTAGCTTCAGAATTATTTCCTGTTTTTATTATATCTCAATTATTTAGTGTTTTGTAAATTATATTTGTATTTATAGTTTTTCAGTTTTGAGTTGTTATAGTTACAGTTCATGTATAAGTTGCTATTTTTGCTATTAAAACTCTTTGTTCAGGATTGTAAGGAAAGTGATTTGTAGAATCATTATATAAAAATGTAGGTCAATTATATTCTCTTATAAGTCATACCATTTTATCTTGGGTATAATTACCTTTTACATTTGTTTTATATTCTCAAGAATCTGAAGTTATTCAAGCTATTTGAAAATACTGATTATCAATAGTTTTTCAGTATGCATAAAATTGATTTGTTCTAGGATCAAGAGGTAAGTAGTTTAAATATTTTTTAGGAATTATGTTATCTGTAACAAAACCATGTACTCAGTAAGCTCAATCTTGATCATGAGAGTATGAACTATCTTCTTTATAATAATTTATGTTTCATCCTGGATTTGGAAGAGTAGAGTTTTCTTGTTTATAAGATAAAAAAGAATTATTCAAACTAGCTAAGTCAGATTGAACTTTTGTATTAAACTTATTATCATCATAACTTGTTTTATAAGCTAATCATATAGTAGCTAGTAAAACAATTATAGAAATACTTATTATTATTTCTACAAAGGATATTGCTTTTTTGTTCATAAAAAATTAACTTATTTATATAAATATACTTTATATAATAATAATTATTTATATAATAAAAAAATATTTATAACTTTTTACTTGACAAAAATATTTTTTATCTTATTCTAAGATAGTTTTATATATTAAATATACTATAATTATGATTAATAAAATTGATTTACAACAAAATAATTTTGAATCACAAGAAGATATTGATTCATTAAAAAAATTAAGAAATCTTTTTGTTTGAGCTGTTTTTTGTGCTTTACAAGCTCAAGCAGGAACAAATCAAGATCTTGAAAAGTCTTTTAAAACAAATTCTTTTTCTTCAAATAAAACTATAGAAAAGAAATCAGATGAAAATAGTTCAATAGATTTACCATCATCAAACTATTCTGATTTTATCAATGTTTATTGAGTAGGACAAAAAGTATGAGGAAATAGTTATAACTGAGCTTGAATAAAAATTCATGATGAACATATTGAAGTAGTATGAGAAAAATGAAAAGATTATACAAAGCTTTGAGCTATTTGAAAAATAGATTTTTGAGATACATGAGCTTATACAAAATTGTGAGCTTCTTATTTAAAATTTGATAATTATAAAGTAGGACAATATACTATTGATCCAAGACAAACAACTTATGCATGAGCTTTATGATATGGAAATGAAAGTTTAAATGTAGAATGAGGATATATGTATCATGATTTAACTTGAGCTAAATGAGCAGATTCTATTTCAAATACTAAATATTTAGAATTAATTGCTAGAACAAAAACTCAAGTATGACAATTTGATTTATCTGGAACTATAAAAAATCAAGAAGCTTATAATAAATCAAAAACATATTTTGATGCTTCAGGAGCTTATTATCCTACAGAAGATATTCAATTAAAAACTACATATGATAATAGTAGACCATATATAAAAGATGATTATAAAATAAAAGCTTGAATCAAATATACTTTTTGATGAGATGAAGAATGAAGTTTTTCCCCATTTATATGAGCAGAATATGCTACAGCTGATAATATAAAAGTTGAAGCTAGTTATGAAGATTCAATTGCAAATAGACCTCTTTCTTGGAAAGATGAATTTGAATCAAATGTTTTTACAAATAATATAGTTGCACAAAAAGTAGCTCCTAAAGAATTTAGAAAAAAAGTAATAGATAGTTTTAATCAAGCACCAAGTATATCAATAAGTTCAAGTGCAAGTACAGTAAATGAATGAACAGCATTTACTTTAACAGCTAATGCAAGTGATCCAGATGGGACAATAAGTTCAATAAAATGGTATGATGCAAATGGAAATCAAGTATGAAGTGGAACAAGTGTAAGTATAACAGAGAATACAGCATGAACATATAGTTTTTATGCAATAGCAACAGATAATTTATGAGCAACAAAACAATCAAGTAATGTAAGCATTACAGTAAATAGTGTTAATACTTCTTGACCAAGTATCACTGCTCCAAGTTCAGTTACAGCAGCAACTTCTGTTGATGTAACTATATGAGGATTACAAGCATCAGATCCTGATTGAATAGGTTCTTATACTATTACAAGTGCATTATTTTGAACACTAGTAAGTTGAAATTGAAATCTTCCATCAAGTGTTACTATAACATCTTCTCAAAATGCTTGACATTATGGAGATACAGATACCATAACTATAAATGTAACTGATGCTCACTCTTCTAATCCAAAAACTTCAACTAAAACAATAACAGTTAATTATTATAACTAAAACAAAAACCAAAGTATTTACTTTGGTTTTTAAGTTTTTATTTTAAATTTATCTTCTTTATATATTTGTTCTAAACAAAAATTTAAAAAATCTGTATTTTCTTGATATTTATTTTTCTCCCAGTCTTCTCTAAAATTTTCCCAATTTATTTGAACATATCATTTCTCTTTTAACCATATATTTGTATATTTCCAAGTTGTTCTTCTATTTCAATCTACAAATGGGTGAATTATACTTATAGTTTCAATACAAAAACCTAAAATCTCAGCAAAAGTTTCTCTTTTTTTATCAAACATTTTTTTCATCAATTTTGGAACTTTATAAGCTTCTATAAATTTTACTTCTCAAGCTAAAAGAGGAATAGTTCTATATTTTCCTGCAAATTGCTCTTGATATTCTAGTGGAATAAATTCAAAGTTTAATTTTTTGAAATCTTCCTCTGATGCTTTGAAATTTTTATTGTCAACAAACAAAACTTTAGATAATTTTTCATCTAAAGTTTTGTTTATTTTACTATAATTTATGAAATTATGTTTCATATATCTTAATCTTTTTTATAAATTTTTACATAATCAATAATTCAATCCCATTGTTGTGTTTTATAATCACTACTACCTATGTATATTGAATCTGATGATCAAGTTTTAGTGGAAAATGATTGACTTTTTTCTATTTTATTTTTATTTATTTCAAAAATATTTCAAGTTTCACTTGAATTAATATTTATTCAATTTCAAGAAATATTAATATTTCAATCTGAAAAATAAGTTACTTTATAGAATTTATTTTCATCAAATTTATTTTCATTTCAATTAAATTCTAATTGCAAAAAAGCATTATTATTATTTCAAAAATCAAATAATGTATGTGTTCAACTATCCCTGTTCAAATCACTTCATTTTACACTCATTTCTATTGCAAATTTGTTTCATAAATTTAAGTTATTTAAATCATATTTTAAATATTCTGCAGTTCAAGTATTGTCAATTTTAAATCATTTTACATTTCATACAGTTTTACATGTAGAAGTTTTCCATTGGTTATAATTAGCAAAACCAAAATTAGAGTATCAATATATAGGTGAATCTTTAGTATATAATTTAAATAAACTATTATCAAAAGTATTATTTTCTCAATGTTGACTATTATAATTATAATAATGATTATTTTCTATTTGGCTACAATCATCATATGGTGCATAAGCAATTAATTTATATCAAGATCAACTTAATTCATTTTTTACACATTCTCAATTTACATTCATTGCACAATTAGATATATTTGCATTGTCATCATTATTATCTTCAGCATCTTTTAATTTTTCTGCTACTAAATCTTTTTTTGTATAATTTTTATCAAGCTTGATTTCTTTACTACAGTTGTATTTTACTTCTGATCCTTCTTCTCAGATAACTCTACAAAATTTTATTTTTTTGATTGATATATCATTAATACTACATCAAATATTTGTACAAGTTCATACTTGATTTCAATTTTTATCTTTGATTATATCTCATGTTTTGGCTTGTTTTATTGTAATAGTTTTTGTGCTATCAGAAGTAGTTATTTTTTCTATTTCAGGCTTTGTGTTACTTGGTAATAATATTTCATCATTTGGAACTATTAAAGAGGCAGAAATTGCTGCTGAGAGTGAAGTAGAAGTACTTTTTATTTGTTTTTGATTTGTTACACTTCCTGATAAAGTAGGAGTTTGATTATTTATTACATCAACTTTTCATTTATCTACTTCAACAATAGTTTCTGATGAAGTAGAATCTTTTTGAACTTTAAAAATAGTTCATCTTACTGCTGCTGTTGCATCTTGAGTAGTAATTTCAAATTCTGATCATGCAGGATTTAGCTTTGTGGCTTTTGTCCAGATTGTTCAGTTTTTTAAAGTAAGTTTTATTTTTGTTATTAGATTACTATTACTATTTGAAGGATAGTTCATTTTTGTAAGTACTAGATTTGAATTTTTTTCTAAAGTTGATCTAGAACCATCTGAATAATATATATTTGCAAATCAATTGCTTCATACTTCAATTTTATCTCAAGCTACAAGAGTTTGATTAAGTATATTATTTGAGCTTCAATTTATAGTTACTGTCCCAGAAAATGAACCAATTTTTGCAGTCATTAATCTTTCAGTTGGATTATATGGGAAGTGAGAATCTGTTTTATCATAAAGGAATTGAGGTCAGTTATATTCTCTTATAAGTCATACTGTCTTTTCTCAAGAATAATCTCAAGTAACCATAGTTGAAGATTCATTATCTTTTGTAGTTACTCAGGCAAATTCAAATTGTAGATTTTTTGGATCTAGAGTTTTTCAATAAGCATAAAATTGATTTGTTCTAGGATCAAGAGGTAGGTATGCCAAATACTTTTTAGGTATTAAGTCACTTGTAACATAACCATAAACTCAAAAAGCATCATCACTTGCATCATGAGCATAACTTGAATCTTCTTTGAAAAAGTTATCATTTGATTTTGCTATAGGTAGAGTTGAATTTTCTTGTTTATAAGATAAAAAAGAATTATTCAAAGTAGCTAAATCAGATTTAACTTTTAAATTAAATTTATTATCATCATAACTTGCTTTATAAGATAATCATACACTAGCTAGTAAAACAATTATAGAAATACTTATTATTATTTCTATAAAGGATATTGCTTTTTTGTTCATAAAAGTAAAATTATTGTTTAAAGTACTTAATTATAATAATATTTTTGTGATATATTTCAAAAATAATAAGAAAAAATACTTTACTATTTAGTAAAGTATTTTTTAAATTAATTTATTTTATAGGATCTTTTAATGGAATTCAAATTTTTCTTGGATATTTTTTATGTGTTGGGTGTAGTTTTTCTATAAAAACTAGAGTTCTTTTTTGTCATGCTATTTCATAATTTTTTATTTTAAAAATTTTTGCACTTAATCTAGATAAGGCTTTTTTTGCTGACTTTAATTCTTCTTTATCATCTAGTTTATATGCTATAAAAATTCATCATACTTTTAGTAAAGGAATTACAAATTCAAGTAATGTAGGGAAATATGCAGTAGCTCTACTTACAACAAAATCAAAACTTTCTCTATATTTTGGATTTTGTCCTAATTCTTCAGCTCTAGTATTTATAGTTTTTACATTTTTTAGATTTAATTTTTTTGCAAATTCTTCAACAGCTTTTAATTTTTTTCAAACACTATCTATTCAAGTAAAATTTATATTTGGATTTACAATAGCAAGAGGTATAAGAGGAAAACCTCAACCTGTTCACATATCAGCAACTTCTACTTCAGCTGAATCAGGAAGAGCATTTTCTTCAAAATCCATAAATGTGTTTAATATAATTGAATCAATAAAATGTTTTTCAATTATATCTTGATTTTCTCTGATTGCTGATAGGTTTATTTGTGAATTTTTTTGCTTAAATATTTCTAAAAATTTCTCAAATTTTTCAAGTTCATCTTTTTCAAGTTCTATATTGTATTTTTTGAATGTTTTTAGCATAAAATAATTAATAATTAAAAATATATAATTAATAATTAAAGTATATATTTTTTAATGTTTTTGCAATATTTTTTTACTAATTATCTTCTCCTTTCAGGAGAGGGAGTAGGTGTGAGGACTAGAATAATTCATTGGTTAGGGGTGAGGATTAGAATGGTTAGATAAATCCCAGTATTTAGTTGTTAAAATTATAACACAATTAATATTTTTTAGATTTCCTTGCATATTTAAAATAAAAATGCTAAAATAATTATAAATTTATTAATTATAAAATCTAGATGTTTGATTTTTTACATATTGCATGATTGACAATGAATGCAACTATCTCAATAATTGCTCTTTTTGCTCTTTTTACTATTTTAATTACTGAGAAAGTGGAAAAGGCAGTTATTTCAATGTTGATTGCAGGACTGTTAGTTGTTTTACAAGCTTTTCATGATCCAAATAGTGTAGCTAGTTCTCAGGAAATTGCTGCAAAATTTATTTATCATAATACAGATATTTTTGCTTTTATTATCTGAATGATGATTATTTCTTGAATTACAAAAGATTCATGATTTTTTGATTTTTTATCATTGACAATGGTGAAAAAAGTAAAAGGACATCCTATAAAATTATTTTTTATATTATCTTACTTAGCTTTTTTTCTAACTATTTTTATAAGTAATATCCCTTCAATAATAATACTTGCTCCAATTGTTGTTTTGGTTACAAAAAAGTTAAAAT
This sequence comes from Candidatus Altimarinota bacterium, assembly GCA_027019405.1. Taxonomy (GTDB): domain Bacteria; phylum Patescibacteriota; class Gracilibacteria; order BD1-5; family UBA6164; genus JALUWO01. The sequence continues at coordinate 171,098 of JALUWO010000206.1, forward strand.
TAAACCCAGTTGTATATATTATTTGAATAATAACCTTTGCAAATCTAGGTTGAGCAGTTACACCTATTTCAGATCCAACAACTTTTTATCAAGCAAAAACTTTGTGATTTAGTTTTTGGCAAGTAGTAAGTAATACTTGAGTTATAATGTTTACTGTAACTATTTCTTCAGGTTTATATTTATATCTTATTTTTAGAAAAGACTTACATACTAAACCACATATAAAAAAAATAATGAAGTTAAATCCAAAAGATTATATAGAAGATAAAAAAGAAGCTATAATTTCAGTTAGTATTTTATTAATTGTTATTTTTATTATATTATTTAAGGATTTAATTCATCATTATATTAATTTAAAACTTGAAAATGGGACTATTACTTTAATATTTGCTTTTATACTTATTGCTGTTACTAAAAATAATGTATCAAAAGTCCTTAAAAAGAAAGTTGATTTTGCTACTTTATTCTTCTTTGCTGGTTTGTTTGTAGTAGTTTGAGCATTGGAATATAATTGAGTTATAGAAAAATTGGCAGAGTGATTAGTTGATATTACAAATTGAAGCTCAAATTTACTGCTTATGATGCTTACAATGTGATCTGCTATATTATCTGTATTTATTGATAATGTTCCATATAATATTGCTATGGTATCTACTCTTGAAAGTTTTAAAACAAATTCAGTAGTAGTTGGTTCAGCTTGGTATGCTCTTGCATGGTGACTTAATTCTTGTACATCAATAGGATGAGCAGGTTCTCCAATAGGTTCAGCTTGTAATGTAATTGCACTTTGACAAGCAGAAAAAAAAGGAATGGTTATCAACTTTTTAAAATATTTGATGATTTGAGTTCCTTTAGTTTTGATAAATTCAGCTATAGCTTATAGTATTTTGTATTTTAGGTATTTATTTTAATATAGTATATAAAAAGTATATAAACTAACTTGCAATAAGTTAGTTTTTTTATAAAATGAAAAAGAAATATGCTTTTAGTTAGAATATATGAAAAAAGATTTTGATGCTTGGAATAAGTTTAAAAAAATAATTGATAATAAAGATAGTTTATCATATTTTAGAGAATGACAAGTATGGTTTATTTCTATGTGAGTTAATATTTGATTTGAACAAAATTGAAAAAATACTAATTTTAGTAGACCTGTTTTAGTTATAAAAAAATTTAATAAAAATATTTTTTTATGAGTATCTTTAACAACAAGGAAAAAGAAATCAGATTATATTTTTCAAATTTGAAAAATTAATAATAAAGAAAATTATATTATATTGAGTCAAATTAGATTATATAGTTCAAAGAGGTTATTATCACATATTTGATGAGTAAGTAAGGATTTAAATAAATATATAAAAGAAAAAATAACTAAACTTTTATAAAAGTTTAGTTATTAGTTTTTATCCCTCTAATGAGGGGAGCTACTAAGAGCCATTAAAGCTTATTACTAAGCTTATGTTATAATTATATAAAAAATATTATTAAAAGTCAAATTTTACTTTTTATTTTTAAGAGATGCTTCCAATAAAACTTACAAAAACACTTTTAAAAACTACTGATAAATATATTCAAGCATTAGAGAAAGTTTGAATAACTACAGTAGGTGATTTTTTGATGCATTTTCCTAGAGATTTTGATGATAGAACACAGGTGTTAGATAATTTTTCTTTGATAAATATAAAAGAAAAAAATACTATACTTGTAACTTTAATCTCAATAAATAATCAAAAAACAGCAAATAATAAGATTTTAACAAAAGCAGTATTGGAAGATAAAAACTGATTTTTAAGTGAATCTGTCTGGTTTAATAGAAAGTATTTATCAAGTCAATTAAATGCTTATGTCTGAAAAAAAATACTTGTTTCTTGAAAAGTAAAATATGCTTTTTGAAAAGTAACTTTTCAATCTCCTGAAATAGAAACTAATTTATCTAAAGTTTGATGAGAAATAGTTCCAATTTATCCAGAATTGAATTATATTCCAAGTAAATGGATAGCCTCAAAAATGGAATTATTAAAATCATATTTTAAAGAAATTCCAGAAGTACTTCCAGAAAAAATTATAAAGAAATACAATTTTATTTCTAGAAAAGAGGCTTTTTATAAACTGCATTTTCCTAAAAATAAAAATGATATAGAAGTTGCTAAACATAGGTTATGATATGAAGAATTGTTTGAGATAAATTATAAAACTTTAAGTATAAAATATAAATGATTTAAACAATCAGAAGGGAAATCTATTTGAATTAAATTAAATCCTGATTTAGTAAAAGAAATTTTATCAAAACTTGATTTTGAACTTACTGATAAACAAAAAATAGTTCTTTTTCAGATTTTAAAAGATATGGAGAAAAATCATGCAATGGCTAGACTTTTAGAGTGAGATGTAGGAACATGAAAGACTATAGTTGCTTTGATTGCAGGGATACATGTGGTAAAGTCTAAAAATACCCCCCTATCCCCAGCCCTTTTCCCCCAAGGGAGAAAGGGAGAAGAAAGTAATTTGGAAAATTCATCATTTGTAGAAAATAAAAGAAATTATATTATAGATTTAGCAAGAAAAATGAGAAAAGAGCCTACAAATACTGAAGAAATTATGTGGAATATTTTAAGAAGAAAACAATTAAATTGAATAAAATTTAGAAGACAGCATCCATTTTGAAGGTATATTGCAGATTTTTATTCTGATGAATTAAAAATAGTTATTGAATTAGATTGAAAAATTCATGAAAATCAGATTGAATATGATAAAATAAGAAATGAAATTATTTCAAAATATTGAATAAAAATTTTGAGAATAAAAAATGAAGAAATTTTAGAAAATATAGAAAAAGTCATAGAAAAAATTCTTTCTCCTTTGGGGGAAAAGATGCCTGAAAGGCAGATAGGGGGTTATAAAACTCTTCAAGTAGCTTTTATGGCTCCTACTGAAATACTTGCTAGGCAACATTTTGAAGGGAGTCAGGATTTACTTATGCAATTTTGAATTAGATCAGCTTTGTTAGTATGAAGTACCACAAAAAAACAAAAATATTTAGTTAAAATTGATTTGAAAAATTGAAACATAGATATGATTTTTGGAACACATGCTCTAGTTCAAGAAGATGTTATTTTTAATAATTTAGGATTTGTTATAATTGATGAGCAACATAGATTTTGAGTAAAACAAAGAGAGGTTTTAGAAAGTTGACTTGGAAATAGAAGTTGAATAATTCCTCATAGTTTAAATATGACAGCTACCCCTATTCCTAGGACTCTTGCTTTAACTTTATATTGAGATCAAGATTTATCAATTATAAATCAATATCCAAAATGAAGAAAAGAAATTTTTACAAAAGTAGTAAAAAATGAAAATGAGAGATTACAAGTGGAGCAGTTTATAAAATCAGAACTTGAAAAATGAAGACAAGTTTTTTGGATTTCTCCACTTGTTGAAGAATCTGAGAAAATAGATTTAGCAAATGCTATAAATACTTTTGAAACTCTAGAAGAAATATTTTTTCCTTATAAAGTAGGATTATTGCATTGAAAGATGTCAGCAAAAGAAAAAGAAGCTACAATGAGAGATTTTGCAGAGAATAAAATTCAAATTTTATCAAGTACTTCTGTTGTTGAAGTATGAGTAAATGTACCAAATGCTACAATTATGTGTATTGAGTGAGCTGAAAGATTTGGTTTATCTCAATTACATCAGTTTAGATGAAGAGTTTGAAGATGAAAATATCAAAGTTATTGTTATTTATTTCCTACAAATTCTAAATCAACTGATAGATTAAAAGCAATGGAAAGAACAAATAATTGATTTGAATTAGCAGAAATTGATTTAGAACTTAGGTGACCAGGTGAAGTTTACTGAGTAAAACAATCTTGAGTTCCTGATTTGAAAGTAGCTGATTTAAAAGATTTAGAATTAATTAGTCAAATAAGGGAGGATATAGAAGAACTTTTTAACAAAAAAGAAAAATAATCTTTGGTTATTTTTCTTTTTTTTATATACTTTATTATATGTATTTTTAGTAAAAATTTTTTTATGAATTTATTACAAATATTTCTTGTATTATCAGGTGTTATAATATTGATACTTACTGTTGATATAGCAAAAAAACAGAAATTTAATGCTTTGCATTTTTTTGTTTTTTTTACAATGTGAATTTGAATGCTTGTATTTACATTTTTTCCAAATGCATTAAATAATTTTTGAAGATTTTTTGGTTTACAAAGATGAGCAGATTTACTAGTTTATTCTTCTATAGTATTTTTAATTTATTTTGTACTCTTATTGTTATCAAAACATGTAGAAAATAAAGACTCAATAACAGAATTAATTAGAGAGATAGCAATTGATAATAGTTCTAAGAAAATTATAGAAGGTAGGGAAGTTTTTGTAATTCCTTGCTATAATGAATGAACAGTTATAGAAGAAACTATTAATAATATTTTGAGACATTGATATAAAAATATTGTAGTTGTAAATGATTGAAGTAAAGATAAAAGTAGAAAGATTCTAGAAAAAATGTGAGATAAAATTATTTTACTTAATCATTTAAAAAATAGATGACAATGAGCTTCTCTTGAAACTTGATTTGAATATCTTAGAAGGTATTGAAATATGGATTATGTTATTACTTTTGATGCAGATTGACAACATGATTTGGATGATTTAAAAAAATTTTATAAGATTTTAGATAATAATAAAGATATAGATATAGTTTTTGGTTCTAGATTTGTAAAGAAAACAAAGTCAAATATACCATTTTCAAGAAGAGTTATTTTAAAATTGGCTATTCTATTTACCTTTTTTCTTAGTCAAATAAAAATGACAGATGCTCATAATTGATATAGAGTATTTAGAAGAAAACTTTTAAAAAAGATAAAAATAACAATTGATTGAATGGGGCATGCATCAGAAATAGTTGATATAATTGCTCAAAATAAGATAAAATTTATGGAAGTTCCTGTTAATATAAAATATACTGAATATAGTATGGCAAAATGACAAAGTTCAGGAAATGCTATAAATATAGCACTTAGGTTTATATGGAATAAATTTTTTAGATAATAAATTATAAATAAATGAAAAAAACAATTTTAATTACAGGTTGAACTGGTTATATAGGTTCTCATTGAGTAGTAGCTTTTGAACAAGCTTGATATAAAACTGTAATAGTTGATAACTTAGTAAATTCTAGTTTAAAAAGTTTAGACTGAATAGAAAAAATTTTGTGATATAAACCTGATTTTTATAATGTTGATTTAAGAACCTCACTCCAACCTTCTCCTTTGGAGGAGAGGGGTCAAGTAGAAAAAATTAATTATATTGATTGAAAAGAAGTTAAGTGAAATTTTAGTTTAGAAGAAGTTTTTAAAAAATATGGTTTTGATTGAGTTATTCATTTTGCTTGATTGAAAGCTGTTTGAGAAAGTTGTGAAAAACCACTTGAATATTTTGATAATAATATAGTTTGAACTATTAAACTTTTTGAAGTTATGGAAAAGTTTTGAGTAAAAAATATTATTTTTTCTAGTAGTGCTACAGTTTATGATAGTAGAGTTTATGAAGATAAAAATTTTTCTTGAGCAGTAGAAACTGATTTAACTTGAAATACAACAAATCCTTATGGAACTACTAAATTTATAACAGAACAAATTTTAAGAGATTTATCTAGTTTTTCAGGTTTTAGAGTTGCAAATTTAAGATATTTTAATCCTATTTGAGCTCATGAAAGTTGAGTTATTTGAGAAGATCCAGCATGAATTCCAAATAATTTGTTGCCATATATTATGAAAGTAGCAACTTGAGAATTAGAAAAATTAAAAGTTTTTTGATGAGATTATCCTACAATTGATTGAACATGAGTCAGAGATTATATTGATGTAGTAGATTTAATAGAAGGACACCTGAAGTCTTATGAGAAGATAACCTCACCCCAACCCTCTCCCTTGGGGGAGAGGGAGCAAGGACAATTTGAAGTTTATAATTTGTGAGTAGGTAGGGGAATTTCAGTGTTGGAGATGGTGGAAGTTGCTAGAAAAGTAACTTGAAAAGAAATTTCTTATGAGATTGTAGAAAGAAGATCTTGAGATTTAGCAGAAGTTTATTGTAATCCAAATAAAGCTAAAAAAGAATTAAATTGGGAAGCTAAAATAAGTTTGGAAGATAGTTTGAAAAATAGTTGGAAGTTTTATAATAAGTAATTTATGAAAGAAAAAATAAATATAATTCAATTTATGCCATATTTTCCACCTCATAAGTGAGGGGTAGAAACAGTTTGAGAAGAGATAGGGAAATATTGGATTAAAAATAATTTTTGAGAATTTATAAATATAGTTACTGAATTTAATCAGCAAGAAGAATTAGAAAAAGATGAAAAAATAATTTTTGAAAATAAAATTATTTGATACAAAAAAGATTGATATGAAGTTTTAGTTTGTCCAAGTATTGAGATAATAAATAATTTTCCAGTTTATAAAATTTGGACTAAAAAATATAGGTTAATAAAAAAGTATTTACAAAAAAAAGTTTGAGAAAATAAAAATAATTTTAGGGGTATTACTCATACAAGATTCTTTTTAACTAGTTTAATTTGAGGACTTTTTACTAGAAGAAATTGAATAAAGTGGATTCATATAGAACATTGAAGTGATTATGTTAAACTTTCTAGTAAATTAAAAACAAAATTATCAATAATTTATGATAAAATTTTTTGAAAGTGGATTTTTAAAAAAGCAGATAAAATTTTATCAATTAGTAAAGCTTGTAAAAGTTTTATTAATAGAGAATTTGTTGATAGGAAAGTGGATATTTTTTATAGGGGATTAGAATTAAATACTTTTAACATAGAGAAAAAATGAAATATTAAGTTATTGTTTATTTGAAGATTAGTAAAATTAAAATGAGTTGATTATTTACTGGAAGTTTATAAAAATTTATGAATTAATAATAAATTAATTATTATTTGAGATGGAGAAGAAAGACAAAAGTTAGAAAATTTTATTCAAAATAATAAAATAAAGAATGTTAAATTTTTATGATTTCAAAATAAAAATTTTATAGAAAAATTTTTAGCAGAAAATAATTGTATTTTGATAAATCCAAGTTATCAAGAATGATTACCCACAACAGTAATTGAATGATTATTTTACAAAAATGTAGTGATTGCTAGTGATGTTTGAGGAACTAATGAAATTTCAAATAAAGAAGATTTAATTTTATTTAAAGCTTGAGATAAAAAAGAATTAGAGGAGAAAATAAAATTTTCTATAAAAAATTATGAGATATTAAAATGATTAAGTTTTGAAAATGTTAAAGAAAAGTTTGATTGGGATAAAAATATAGAAAAGTTATTTAATTTTATAATTAAATAACTTTTCTAATTTTAGTTATAATATTTATAGGAATAAAAAAAGTAATAAGTCTTATAAAAAGAGCAATATAATAATTATTATAATACTGTTTATTTTTATAAGCTAGTTTTATTGAGATTAATTTCATTTTTAAATTATTTTTTGATGTAGTATTATTTTTTCTTATTAAATATTTAATAGAAAAATCACTCAAATTAGCTATTTTTGTTATTTTTCATATTTTTAACCATAAATCATAATCTTCACATAAATTTATTTTTTCATTAAATCATCAGACTTTTAAAAAATCTTTTTTTTTCATTAAAACAGAAGATTGTATAAATTGATTAGTTATAAGTATATTATTTTTTATTTCATAATTTGTAGATTTTACTATTATTTTTCATGTTATGTTATTTTCTTCATTTATAGTTATTGCATTAGTTCATATTAATCAATAATCTTTGTGTTTATTTAAAAAATAAATTTGTTTTTTTAATTTATTTTCATCACTCCATATATCATCATCATCTATAAATGATATATATTCTCATTTAGCTAGTGATACTCATTTATTTTTTGATTTTGATCTTTCTAAATTTTTTTTATTTTTTACATAAATAATCCTATTATCTTTATCTTTGTATTTTAAAATAATATCTTCTACATTATCAGTTGAAGTATCATTTATAATTATAAATTCAAAATTTTTATAAGATTGATTTAGTACTGATTCAATAGATTTAGAAATATATTTTGAACCATTATATGTAGAAAGTATTATTGAAATTAGTTTGTTTTCCATTATATTTTTATCCAATTATTAGGTATAATATTTGATGTATCATAATTTTTATTGTTTAACCATTTAAATGGTGCTATTACTATTTTTTTATTATTTTTTCAAAGAAATGCTCACCACCAAGAAAAACTACTATTAGCTATAATATGATTAGCACAATTGTACATTAATCTTAAATCTTCATATCATTTTCAATTATTTCATTCAATAAATAATACATTATTTCAAAAATTCATATTTTTTTTAACCCAATTTATATCATCTGAAAATATTACAAAAAATGGATTTTTTATATGATTTTTTATATATTTTATAGCATTTAAATAATAATTTAAATCACATGTTCAATGCCATAAATTAGCTTGTTTGCTAGTTATATAATCTCATCTTCTTATATGTATAGATACTGTATTTTTATAGTTTTGTTTTATTATGTTAAGAAAATCATTATTTTTTTTATTAATTTGAGTTTTTACCTGAAAAATATTTTTTATTTCATTTTCATATTTTAAAAAATATTTATTTGTTTGCCAATATCAATCTAAATAAATATCATTATCTAAATTTTTTATATATTTTCAGTTATTTTCTTTTATATATTTTTTTCAAAATAAAATTTTATTTATTATATAAAAAAAATAAGGATGAATTATATAATTTAGAATTGTTATTTTATCTAATAATTTACTTAAAAAATTAAAATTTTCTTTTATTCAAAATATATTTAACTCATAATCTCTATAAGTTAAATTTTTTTGTGGAAATTTATTTTTATTAAAACTATTATCTAAAATTAATTTTGTATTATATTTTATTGATAAAGATTTTCAAATTGCATATTGAAACATTTGATTTCATAATCATCATTGTAGTTTAATTGTTATCATTATTATATATTTATTTACTTTTTAAAAGTATTTTATTTATAAATTTAAATATATTTTTTCATATTTTTGAATCATATATTTTAAATAGTAAATTAACCAACTTATTACTTCTTAGCTTTTTATTATTCAAAAGTTTTTCATTTAATCATTCTTTGTATGTTAGTCAATAATGAATATTATATAATTCTATAAAATCTTTTGCTTGTTTTTCTAATGATAGATTTTTTAATATATACTTTCTTGGATTAAAAGTTTTATAATGATCTTCCATATATTTTATTGCTCAATCTAATTCATTTTTTTGTTTTATTTTTAATCAACAAGTATCATCAAAATATTCTGCTGAAGTAACTCATTTTGAGTAATTTAATTCTTCATTATTTAGTAAATAATCTTGTTTCTCATTTGAAATATTCCAATCTCATAGTTTAGAAATTTCCCATATTAATATAGGAGTATTAGTTGATAATATTTCTTGTAAAGCAATTCATTGAGTTTCAGGAATTCATAACCATATTACATATTTTGATTTTTTTAGTATATGTTTAAAATTTTTTTCATTGTATTGTCAATAGTTTATTATTTTAAAATCTATTCACTTTTTCTTAAGTTTATTTTTCACAAACTCTATATCTTTATTTTTTCTCATTTTTATATATAACAATACTTGATTTTTTTTATTTGTTGAGCTAGTAAATATATTTGTATCAATTCATACAGGCCATACATAAGTTTTTCATCTATATCAGAAATTTTTCCACATTCATTCTATCCATTTCGATGGAAATAAATAAATATAATTATTTAAGTTTATATAATTAGGTATGTGTCTTGGCATATTATATAAATTTGGTCATAATATGATTTTTGTTTCTTTTTTTACTGTATTTAATTTTTTTATAGCAAAAAAATCATCATGAATTAATAATCTTTTTGTAGAATTTAAGTCATGATTTAATACATATGGATATCATATTAAATCTAATCATTTCATTAAATTTTTAATAACTTTTCATGGTCATGTTATTTTATCCCTATTAGCAGACAATGAAATAATATTTAACATAATTTTATAATTTATTTATTATTTGTTCAGCTTTTATTTTATTATATTTCCACCATTTTGATTTTTTAATTTTTTCAATTTTTTCTTTATTAAACCTGTATTTTATTATTTTAGCAGGATTTCAAACAGCTATAGCATAGGGGGGAATATTTTTATTTACAAATGAATTAGCTCATATTATAGCTCAATTTCATATAGTTACTCATCTTCTAATAATAGAATCAACTCATATCCATACATCATTTCATATAATACAATCATTTTTTGTGAGTTCTTTATATTGATTTTTGTAAAATATTGAATTTGTTGATATTTTATTTAAATCATGTTCTCACATTCATATACTTACATTATTTGCAATTGAACAGTAATTTCAAATAATTGTTTTTGTAATATTTGTATTATATCAGATGTAAGTATATTTTCAAATAATAGTATCTTTACTTACCTTATCAATAGATTTTATTATTACATTATTATAGTAAAAATGATATTTTCTATATTGATTAGAAAAAAAATTTAAGAAAAATATTAATAAATCTTTTAATATTTGTATTATTGTATTAATTAATTTCATATAATATTATTAAATATAATTTTAGAAAAATTTTCTGATGAATTTTTTTTTATTTGTTCACTTTTTAAAAATAATTCTATATTATTTAAATAGTTTTTATATTCTTTATCAGATAAATTTAAAATATAGTTAGTCAATTCTTCATATGTTTTAAATCTATTTTTATTTATATAAGTATTTGATGGTATAAAATCATTAATATTTGGTGCTCATAAATATATAGGAATACATCAGGCAAAAAAACAATCAAATATTTTTTCAGTTATATATCAAGGTATATTTTTTGCATTTTCATAACAAATGGCAAACTTATATTGAGATAAGGTTTCATTTTTTGAATTTATTTTTCATTTCCATGATGGGAAGGGTTTAAAATATAGTTTATGAAAAATATTTTTTATAGAATTAAATCATGGTATTAATGGTCAAAATAAATTAATTTTACTATTTCTAAATAGTAAATTTATTCCATCATATTCAATATAAGTCAAAATCAATTTTATTTTTTTCAAAATACCTTATTGCTTTTATTCTTTCTGAATAAAGTTCATAAGGATGATTATGTAATTTATTTGAAGAAATTAATGTACATAGTTTTCTATTTTTATTATTAAATATAATATTTTTAGGAATATTTTGAGGTATGCAATATTTTATATATTTTTTATTATCTACTAAGCTATCTTTCCAAGTAAAAATTTTTTCAAAGTATTTATGATTATTTATATTAAAATTTGAAGGTCTTATTATTTCAGATTCCATTAATAATAAGTACATTTTTTTCTTAAGTTTAATGGCTTTTTTAAAATATGAATTTAATAAGAATGGTAAAGTTGGATATTCTATAAATAATAATTTATCAAATTTCTCAATAGGGTGTTCAGCTATACTACATATAGTATGTCATTTTTTTTCAAAATATTTTTTTAATACTTGAAAAGGTTTCATTAAATCATCTCAAATTTCAATTTTTGGATTTTCAAACATACTATTGTTTTGATTTTTTCATTGATGATAATTGTATACTCAAATAAGCATTTTTATTTTTTATTATTAATTAAAATCATTTTTTTATGGAAAAACTTTATTTTCATTAAAAATCTTGCAATAAATAATTTTATTAAATTTAAATAAGATTTTTTAAGATTTATATTATTTTTAGAAAAATATTTATTTATTTTATTAAGGTTATATATTGGATTCTTACTAAATAAAATAATATTATTATATACAGTTGTAAAATAAGAAGTAATCATTCTTTCTTTCCAAAAATTTAACTTATCTTTATCAAGGAAATTTTTAGCAAAATCATAATTTCTATTTATATAATCTATATTTTTTATGTACTTATCTATTGATGTTATTTTATAACTATTTTTACTATGTAATCTATATATAGATCAAATGGTTTTTATAAAAGCTATATTTCAAAACATCATTAATCTAAAAAAACAATCTGAATCTGCATAAAATATCTTTCAATTATAGCAATTATTTTCTATAGCTAATTTTCTATTGAATATAGCATTACACCATGAAATACTATAATCTCATGTTCAATAATTTAAAAAAAATTCTTTTCAGTTAATTATACTTTTTAATTTTTTATCTTCATCAAATTCTAAATTTAAATCATCATAAAATAATTTTGTATTACTCATTACAATAACTACATTAGTATTTTCTTTAAAAGTTTGAATAGATTTTTCTATATATGTGTTATCATATAATTCATCATCATCACTTAAAAATAAAATATATTCACTTTTTGAATATTCATATAAACATTTTTGATAATTTTTTAATCATCATATATTTTCCTTTTGTTTATAATAAGTTATATTATTATATTTATTTAAATATTCTTTAATAAATATATCTGTTCAGTCAGTAGAATTATTATCAGATATTATTATATTAATATTTTTATAACTTTGCCTTAAAACACTATTAATAGCTTTTTCTAAATATTTTTTTCTATTATATGTTGGTATTATAATATCTATTTTCATTTAGTTAGTTTTTTAATTAAAATAAAAAGATTATTTGGTATTATATATATTATTATTGATAGAATTAATATTATAGGATATTTATAAAATTCAATAAATATTGTTTTTAAATTATTTATTGAATATCTTAATCAATTTATTTTTGCTGATATAAGTGTTTTTGGAAAATCATTTACAAATTTATTTAAATAATTTTTAATAATATTTCTATCATATCAAATTTTTATATTATTTTCTATAATTTTTTTTAAATTAATAAAAGTATTAAATACTTTTCATCAACTAGCCCAGTGACATATTCAGCTATTATCTACTTTAAGTAATTCCTTATTTGTTAGTATTAATGAATTATTTAAAATAGCTTTAAACATTATACTTACATGTATCCATAAATTTCAGTAATATTCTTCTAAATTTGAAGGTATATATTTTCTATTAAAAATATTTCTTGATATTAATCATAATCAAGAAATTCAGTATTCTTTTATTAATGTATTTCAGTTTTTTAAGTAAATTAATTTATTTGTATTATTAATTTTATCAACTCAAATATAAGCTATATCTATATTATTTTTTATTATATTAATAATAAAATCTAATGCTCATTTTTTTATATATTCATCAGCACTTAAAAACCATAAAAAATTTCATTTAGCCAATTTTATAAGAGTAGATATATTTTTATCAAATCATAAGTTTTTTGTATTTTTATTATATTTTATATTTGAATAATTAGAGAATGTTTTACATAATTTTTCTGTTCAATCTGAGCTATTGTTATCTGAAATTACTAATTCAATGACATTTGTATTAAAAATATCTTCTTTTATTATACTTTGAATAGATTTTTTTAATTCCTTTTCTCTGTTATACGTTGGTATACATATAGAAAGTAATGGTTTATTTCTCATCCAAAAATTCTTTAAATTTTAAAATCATTAAATCCAATTTTTCTTCATTTAAACCTTGATATAATCAAATCCAAAAACTATTATTCATTATATAATCTGTATTTTTTAAATCTCAAATTACTCTATATTCTTCTACATAATCTATAAAAGCTGGATGTTTTAAATAGTTTCATGCAAAAAGAAGTCTTGTTCAGATTTTATTTTTATTTAAAAATATAGTTAAATCTTCTCTAGAAAATCAAACATTTTCTTTTAATGTTAATATAAAACCAAACCAACTAGCATCAACTTTTTTATATGATTTTGGTAATAAAAAATATTTATCTAGTCAGTTTTCTTTAAATTTTTCTATTAAATATTTAAAATTATTTTTTCTAATAGCAATAAAATTTTCTAATTTTTCTAATTGTGCTAATCAAATAGCAGCTTGTATATCAGTTATTTTTAAATTATAACCAATTCTAGAATATGTGTATTTATGATCAAATCATTTAGGTAAATCTCAAAGTTGCCAATTAAATCTATTATTACAGTTGTTATCTTCTCATGTAGCACACCAGCAATCTCTTCACCAGTCTCTATATGATTTTATAATTTTTTTTAATCAGTTATTATCTGTAGCTAAAGCTCCTCATTCTCACATAGTTATATGATGAGCAGGGTAGAATGAAAATGTAGAAATATCTCAAAATGTTCATGTAAATTTTCAATCATATTTTGTTCATAGTGCATCACAATTATCTTCTATTAACCATAAATTATTTTCTTTACAAATTTTTTGTACTTCTGAAATATTAAAAGCATTTCATAATGTATGAGCTATCATTATAGCTTTTGTTTTAGGTGAAAGTGCTTTTTTTAGTTCAGTAATACATATTTCATATGTATCCAAATCTACATCAACAAATACAGGAACTAAATTATTTTGTATTATTGGGTTAATTGTAGTAGGGAATCAACATGCAACTGTTATTACTTCATCTCATTTTTTTAATTGTCTTTCTTTTAATTCTTTTGCAGTTAAGGCTGTTATGGCTAATAAATTTGCACTACTTCATGAATTAGTAGTAATAATATTTTTTACTCAAATAAAATTAGCTAATTTTTCTTCAAATTTAGTATTAAATCTTCATTCGGTCCAATGACAGTCAAGTATTGATTCAATTGCATATTCTAATTCTTTTTCATCAAAAACTTTACCAGAAACAGGAACAGTATCAGATGCTATTTTTGCTTTTTGTAATTCTACAATTTTAGTTATATATTTTTTAAAATCAGGAGTTAACATTTTATATTTATTATTTTATATTTTAAAATTATTAATTTCTTCCAAAGATAGCTTTTCTATATCTCATCAAGTATAATAAGTTTTATACCAATTTAGTGTTCTTTTTAAAGTTTCTCATACATCATATTTTGGGGTCCATCATAAAAGTGTTTTAGCTTTTGTATTATCTAATAATAATAATCAAGCTTCATGAGGATTAGTAGGATTTTTATTAATATTAAAGTTTCATTCTCATAAAATATTTATAGATTCTTCTACTAAATTTATTACTTTTAGATTATCACTTATATCAGGTCAAAAATTATATGGTCCTAAATATTTATCATCATCAAATATTTTTTTTCACATTATTAAATATCAATATAATGCTTCAAGTACATATTGCCATGGTCTTACACTATTTGGATTTCTAATAGATAATTCTTTTTTATCATAAATACTTCTTATAATATCAGGAATAAGTCTATCTTTTGACCAATCTCATCATCAAATTACATTTCATGCTCTAACTGATACAACTTTTTTTCACTTTTCTTTTAAAAATGAATCATTATAGCTATTAATAGCTAATTCACACATAGCTTTACTACTACTATATGGATCATGTCATCCTAATTCATCATTTTCTCTATAAGGAAAAATCCATTCATTATTTTTATAAACTTTATCTGTAGTAATCATAATTGCTCATTTGATACAATTATTATTTTTAATTATTTCTAAAACATTAACTGTTCACATTATATTAGTTTGAAAAGTATATACTGGATTATTATAACTATCTCTTACCAATGGCTGAGCAGCTAGATGAAAAATGATTTCAGGTTGATATTTTTTGACTGTTTCTTCTAATTTATTTAAATCATTAATATCTCAATAAATATGATTTATTTTTTTATCTAATTTTAATATTTCAAAATTATTTGGAGTTGTGTTTGGTTTTAGTGAATATCATATAATATTAGCTCATAAATTATTCAACCAAAAAGCTAACCAACTTCATTTAAATCAAGTTGTTCAAGTTATTAGTATAGTTTTATTTTTATAAAAATTTTTCATATTTTTAATTTAATATATTTTTAATTTAATATATTTTTAATTTCATTAGTTATTGATTGTCTATCAATTCAAGCTAATTTTCTCATATAATCTTGATTTCAAGCTTTATAAAAAAATTGATCTTTTATTCATATTTTTTTAAATTGTACATTTAAATTATTTTCAGCAATAATATCTGCAATATTGCTTCATAATCATCATATAATTGAATGTTCTTCTATTGTAATTACTTTTGATATTCAATTTATATGGTTTTTTATAGCATTTTTATTAATTGGTTTTAAAAATGGAATACTAACCAATTTTATAGAATAATTATTTATTTTTAATTCTTCTATAGTCTCTTTAACTGATAATGTTATTTGTCCTGTAGTAAATATAATTAAATCTTTTCAATCAAATATTTTTATTCAATTTTTTATTTCTGTTTCATTTATTTTTTTATTATAAAGATTATTTTCTCCTCATCTATTAAGTCTAATATATTTAGGTGATTTTTCATTAATTAATAAATTGAATCAAGATTCTATTTCAATTGAATCAGCAGGAGAATATATTTGCATATTAGGTAATCAATTCATTATATTTATATCTTCTATTCAATAATGAGTATTTCATAATGTTCAATAAGCAAATCATCATCATACTCATATTAATGTTATATCAAGATTATGAGAACAAATATCAATTCTTATTTGCTCATAACATCTCATTGTAATAAAAGGAACAATAGAATAACAAAAAACTTTTTTTCATGACAAAGCTAATCCTGAAGCAATTCAAATCATATTTTGTTCTGCTATTCATACATTTATACATTGTTCAGGATATTTATCTAAAAGTTCATTAAGTACTCAATATCCTAAGTCTGCTGTTAATAAATAGACATTTTTATCTTTTTTTATTAATTCTCAGATTTTATTTATTAGAAAATTTCTCATATTAATTTGATAATTCTTTAATTGCTAAATTATACTGTTCCTCATTGGGAAATTTATAATGAAATTCAACATTATCTTCCATATATGAAATTCATTTTCATTTAATTGTATTTGCTATTATTACATTTGGTAGAGTATTACTTTTATTATTTATAGCATTTTCAATTTCTTCTAAATTATGTCAATCTATATCTTGAACAAACCATCAGAATGATTTTAATATATTATATAAATCATGAATTTTTATAGTATCACTAGAATTTCAAAAAGATTGTTGTTTATTATTATCAATTATCCATATTAAATTTGATAATTTATTATGATAAGCAAACATTACTGCTTCCCAATTTGATCATTCATTTAATTCTCAATCTCAAGTTATTACAAAAGTATTTACTTTTTTATTAGATAAAGCGAATCAACATCATATAGGTAGTCAGTGTCATAAAGATCATGCACTAGCATTAATTCACTTAGTACTTCAATAAGTAATATGTCATCAAAAATTACTTCAGTTTTGACAATATGTATTAATTAATTCTTCTTTATCTATTTTTCAATATTCTGCTAATGTAGCATATAAAGAGGATCAGGCATGTCATTTACTTAATATAAGTTTTTCTTCTTTTTTTATAAATTTATTATAAATAACATTTAAAATATCAACTGCTGATAAAGCTGATCAAATATGAGAACTTTTTGATTTAGTTATCATTTTTATTATAGTTTTACGGATGCTATTTGATTTATTTTTCATAAATTAGTATATTATTTTTAAACCAATTATTTGTTTTATTTAATCATTCATGTATATCATGATGTTTTATTCAAAAAGTAGTTTTAGTTTTATTTATATTTGCTAACCATTTTTCAGGTTCATGTTGTTTTATCTTTGTTTTTCAATATGTAGGATTTATATTTGATTTATTAATTTCTTTAATTATATCTACAATTTCAGATATTTTATATTGTTTTCAATTTCATATATTATATATTCATCAATAATTTAATTGTAATTTATCTATATTTAAATAATAATTTATTACATCTTCTATAAAAATATAATCTCTTACTGAATTAGGATTAGATAATTTAGGTGAATTATTATTTAAGTAATTTAATATTAATGTAGGAATAAGTCTTTTTTTATCTTCATAATATCAATAAACAGAGAAAAGTCTAAAAGTATAAATAGGTAAATTATACTTTTTTCATATATAATTTACATACATACTTGCTGTTGCTTTAGTAATTCAATAATCATTATTTGGCTCTAATATATCTGTTTCACTCATTGGTCATTTTTTTTCTCAATATTCAGAACTACTTCATGTATTTATAAAATAATCAAATCAATTTCTTTGACAAGCATTTATTAAGTTAATTGTTCCTAAAATATTAGTTTCAAATAATTCATTTATTCAATTTTCTCAGATACTTGTTCATGAAGAAGCTAGATGATAAATAATATCTGGTTTTATTTTGTTTATATATTTATCTAATTCTTTTTTATTTAATAATGATATTGTAGAAATATTTATTTTATTTTTTATATCATTTATTCTCCAAAGATTTGTAGATTTTCTTATTATAATATATACATTAGAAAATCATTTTTCAATAAGAGTTCTAACTAAATTAGAACCTACAAATCAACTGGCTCATGTTATCAGTATTTTTTTATTTTTAGAGATCATATATATAATTTTAAATTACCAAACTTTCCAAGGAGCATTTCATTTTTTCCATATTTTTTCTAAATCTTGTTTATTTTTTAATGTATCCATAGCTTGCCAAAATCCATTATGCTTATATGCTACTAACTCTCAATTTTGAGCTGCTTTTTCTAATGGAGATGATTCTAGAGGTGTATTCTCTCAATCTCAATCTATATATTTTATAATATCTTTATTTAAAATCATAAAACCTCAATTTACATATGAATCTATATTATCTTTTTTTTCTGAAAATTTACTTATTTTATCTCCTTTTAGTCATAATTTTCAGAATTTTCATTCTGGAACTATAGCTGTTAATGTATTTTTATTTCAATTAGATTTATGAAAATCTACTAATTTTTGAATATTTATATCACTTACTCAATCTCAATAAGTCATCATAAATTCATTATCTTTTATATGTCATTTATCTATTATTTTTTTTAATCTTCATCATGTTAGAGTATTATCTCAAGTATCTACTAAAGTAACTTTCCATGGTTCACAATTATTATTATGTATTTCCATTTTATTATTTTTTATATCTATAGTAACATCACTATTATGTAAAAAATAATTAGAAAACCATTCTTTTATATAGTATCATTTATATCATAATGCTATAATAAAATCATTATATCAATAATGACTATATAATTTCATAATATGCCATAAAATAGGTTTTTCTCCTATTTCAACCATTGGTTTTGGTTTAATTGTTGTTTCTTCAGAAAGTCTAGTTCATAGACCTCATGCTAATATTATTACTTTCATAAAAATTAAATTATTTATTATTATTTAAAAACCATTCATAAGACTTTTTACACCCTTCCTTTAGTTCAACATTATATTTCCATCACAAATTTTCTAATCTACTTACATCAAGTAATTTTCTTGGAGTTCCATTTGGTTTATCTGTATCCCAAACAATTTCTCACTCAAATCATATAATCTTTTTTACAGTATTTGCAAGTTCTTTTATTGTAACATCTTTTCAAGTTCAAATATTTACAAATACTTCTCATTTTTCATTTTGTTCTTTTGTTGGATTAAAATTATTCATTAAAAACACACAAGCATCAGCCATATCATCTACATAAAGAAATTCTCTCATAGGACTTCCATCTCACCATAAAATAACTTCTTGTTTATTATTTGATTTTGCTTCATAAAATTTTCTTATCATTGCAGGTAAAACATGAGAATTTTTTAAATCAAAATTGTCATTTGGTCAATATAAATTTGTTGGCATACAAGCTATAAAATTTGTTTGATATTGTCTATTATAAGATTGACACATTTTTATTCCTGCTATTTTTGCAATTGCATATGGTTCATTTGTTGGTTCTAATTCTCAAGTTAAAAGATATTCTTCTTTCATTGGTTGTTTACAATATTTTGGATATATACAACTTGAACCAAGAAATAATAATTTTTTAACTCAAAACAAATAAGAATTATGAATTACATTATTTTGAATTTGTAAATTTTGATAAATAAAATCTGCAGGATAGTTATTATTTGCTAAAATTCATCAAACTTTTGCAGCAGCTAAAAATACATATTCAGGTTTTTCATTTTCAAAAAAGTTTTTTACATCTTCTTGATTAGTTAAATCCAATTCTTTATGAGTTTTTAAAATTAAATTATTATATCATAATTCTTTTAATTTCCTTACAATAGCAGATCATACTAATCATCTATGTCCAGCTACATATATTTTTGAGTTTTTATTCATAATTATTTTTTTATTAATTAAATCTCAAATTGTTCTAAAATCTCATATCAATGATTTTTTAAAATCTCTTGTTTTTTAAATTTTTCTATATCAGATTTTACCATTTCTTTACACATTTGTTTTACAGTATATTTTGGTTTCCATCATAACTTTTCTTTTGCTTTTGTAGCATCTCAAAGTAAAAAATCTACTTCTGCTGGTCTAAAATATTTTGGATTTACTTCTACTAATAATTTTCAAGTTTTTTTATCATATCATTTTTCATCTATTCATTTTCATTTCCATTCTATTTCTATTCAAACTTCTTCAAAACTCCAATTTACAAAATCTCTTACACTATAGCTTTCTCATGTAGCAATACAGGTATCTTTTGGTTTATCTTGTTGTAACATTAACCACATTGCTTTTACATAATCTTTTGCATGTCCCCAATCTCTTTTTGCATCTAAATTTCAAAGTTGTAGTTTATCTTGTAGTCATAAACTAATTTTTGCAACAGCCATTGTAATTTTTCTAGTTACAAAAGTTTCTCATCTTCTTGGTGATTCATGATTAAATAAAATACCATTACAAGCAAATATATTATA
Source organism: Candidatus Altimarinota bacterium (assembly GCA_027019405.1). GTDB lineage: Bacteria > Patescibacteriota > Gracilibacteria > BD1-5 > UBA6164 > JALUWO01. Next base: position 192,030 of record JALUWO010000206.1, read on the forward strand.
AGATTCTTTATAATTTCTTGTTATCCACATTGCATAAAGTTTTGCACATCCATAAGGACTTCTTGGATGCATTGGAGATTTTTCATTATATCCTTTTTCAGGTCTATTATAATCAAGTCATCAAAATAATTCAGAAGTTGAAGCTTGATAAAATTTAGTTTTTTCTTCTAGTCAATTTATTCTGATTGCTTCAAGTAATCTTAAGGTTCATAAAGCATCTGATTCAGCAGTATATTCTGGCATATCAAAACTTACAGCTACATGAGATTGAGCTGCTAAATTATAGATTTCATCAGGTTTTACTTTTCAAACTAATCTTGTTAAATTTAAAGAATCAGTCATATCTCAATAATAAAGAAAAAAATTTGGATTATTAAATAAGTGGTCTATTCTTTCAGTATTAAATGAAGATCATCTTCTTTTAATTCAATGTACTTCATATCATTTTTCTAACAATAATTCTGCTAAATATGAACCATCTTGTCAAGTTATTCATGTTATTAGTGCTTTTTTTGTCATAAATTTTTGTTTTAATAAATTATTAATAATATTTTTTGTCTCTTCTGGTCAAGAAGTTCCTATGCATTCAACTCAAGCTTTAAAAACAGCATAATCATTTCATCATTCTATTAAGGCATCTCATACAAATAGTATCTCTTTTTCAGTTATATTAAATTGTTTTTTTATTTTATCAATTGCATATGATTTATCAATTCATTTTTTTGTTATATCTATTGATGTAGATCATCACATATTTATACTTAATTCTGGTAATAATTTTTCTAACTTTTCTTTTATTTTTTTTCTTTTAGAAAAATCAGGATCCCAATATTTTTTTATATCATAAGGAGCTTCTTGTCATAAAGCAGAATAAGTAATTTGAGTTCATCTATTTTCTATTAAATCTCAATATATTCTTTTAGGTTCTAAATTTAATTCTTTTACAACCATATTAATATTTTTTAAAACTTTGTCTATAGTATTTGTTTCTAAATCTTCAGAGTATAATTTTATAAATTTATTATCTTTGAAAATATATCATTTTGTTCAAGAAGTTGGGTAAAAATAAAAGTTTTTTAATAATTTTTTATTTGTAATATATGGTATTACTTGTTTTTCAAATTGAGGATAATCTCAACCAGATATAATAACTACTTTATATTTTCATAATAATTTCATTAATAATGTAGCCATTTGAGTATCTATATTTGTTTTACTTTCTGCTAATGTTCAATCTAAGTCAAATGCTATAATTTTTTTCATTTTTTCATTTTTATAAAATATTTAATTTCTTCAAAAATCATCATCATATCTTTTTATATCATCTTCTCATAAATATTCTCAGACTTGTACTTCTATAATAACTAGATTTTTTTCTGTACTATTTGATAATCTATGTAAATAATTTTTAGGGATATAACAAGATTCATTTTCTTTTAATATTTTTATTTGCTCTATATTTTGAAAATCTGGATTTCTTATATCTACTGTAGCAAATCAGTCAACAACTATCCAATGTTCTGATCTTTTTTCATGTGATTGCAAAGATAATCTTTTTCAAGAATTTACTATAATTTTTTTTACTTTATATGATGGATTTTCTTCTAAAACATAGTATATTCACCAAGGTCTTTTTCAAATTTCTAAATAGTTTTTTTCTTTTACTTCATCAGGTAATATTGATAATTCTTTTTTTATATCTTCTAAATCTTCTTTATTGGCTACTTTTTTTATTATATCACTACTACTATGAGTTTTTTCTCATAATCAATCTACAATTTCTACTCAATATTTTTTACAAATTTTGGCTTCAGGTATTTCATTTGCAAACCTATCTCATCATTTTGTAAATATTATTTTATCAAATTTTCAACTTTCTTTTGCTTCTATAATAAGTTTTTCTAAACTTTCACATATACAAGGAGTTTTATCAATAGAAATTAAAGTTTTATCTACATATTTTATAGATTTTATAACTTCTTCTCTAAAATTTTCATCTTGAAAAGAGTCTTTTCATCTTTTTAATTTTGCTTGATAATCATTATTTATTATTACCCATAATTCATCTGATATATCTTTTGATAGTTTTAAACATTCTATATGTCATGGATGAATAGGATTTGCATACATTGATGTTATTGCTAATATTTTCATATTTATTATTTAGTATATATTATTTTTTTAACCTCTTAACTTCTAAAATAAACCCTTTAAACTCTTTTAAATTAATTAATCCAAATATTCCAAACCAAAGTATTCAAATAATAAACATCATTCAAAAACTTATTCATCTACTTAATCATTGAAAAATTGGATTTATAAAATAATATGAAAAAATTCATAAAAGTCATATTAAAATTATATTTTTTGTTAAAAACTTATAATCTAGATTTACTAAATATTTTTTTCATAGATAATATTCACTTAGTAACCAAATCAGAATCCATCATAATCATGTGGCTAATGCTGCTCAGTAGACTCATATATAATTTATCAATATTAAGTTTAATATAAAATTAAAAACTAAAGCTATACTTATTATTTTAACTCTTGTTTTTATCTGTCATATTCATGCAAATATATTGAAATTTATCTGTAAAAGAAAATTAAAAGTAAGAAATAGTATAGAGTATCTTAATATATATCATGATTCTATAAATTTAGTTCAAAAAAGTATATAGGCTATTATTGGAGCAAATACAAAAAATAATATATTGAATGCTATACCTACTGCTAAAAAGTTTTTTTGAAATATTTGCTTTACTAATTTTATTTTTGTAAAATCTTTTTTTGCATGAAGTTCAGAAAAAATAGGAAAAAGTAATCAAAAAATAGGACCTATTAACATAAAAGGAATTCATATGATACTTAAATAGTTTGTATAATATCAAGCTTCTTTTGTTCAAAGTAGGTAAATAATCATTTGCATATCCATTTGTCCTAAAATAGTTGCTGCTTGAGCTCATATAACTACCCAAATAGCATAAGAAAATATTTTTTTAAAAAGTTTTTTTGACCAGAGTATTTTTTCTTTTTTTAGATATGTTTTATAATATTTCAAATAAAATAAATTTATTGAAATAATTATTCATATATATAATCATATAATCCAAGTATAACTATAATTTATAAGTGTTGAATTATTTGTTATAAATATAAATAAAACAGACAACATTGTAAAAAACATTCTAAAAAATTCATTTATTTTATTATAGAATGTATTTTGTACTGATATAAAAAATGTAGATACTACTTGAAATATATTTATTCAAAGAAAATATAAAGAAAATATTTTTAAGATATTTGAAGATTCTATTGATTTGAAATAATGTAGAGCAATATAATCATCTCAAAAAAAGAAAAATCAAGCTATTATTATTCAAGTAATTGTTTGAGTTAATATAGCATATATAAGTATAGATTTTACTTTGTCATATCTTTTTTTTGTGATGTATCATGGTAAAAAGTAATTAAGACTTTCAGTCATACCAAAATCATTAAAAGCAGAAACTAAAGTAATAAGACTTATCACTCAATATAATATACCTACTTCTGTTACACTTAGTTCATTTGATATTATTATTTTTATAATATATCAAATTGGAGCAATAATAAAACTAAAAATATATAACCAAAAACCTTTTTTTAAAAATTTCTCAGATAATGTTTTGTGTTGGTCTATCATAATGATAAAAATTTGCAATAAATAAATAAATAAATATAATATATGCACTGAAGCAATTTAACTATTGCTGTTTGGGACTTCTTTTTAGGAAGATGCACTGAATAAAGAGTAGATAAAATCTACTCTTTATTATTTATATTTAATTTTTCATAAAACCATTCTAAAAAATCTGATATAATTGGTAGGTTTATATTATTTTTTATTTTATCTATTAAATTTCAGATTTTATTTAATTTTGTTTTATACATTTTATATTGCTTTTAAATTTTAACTTATTTTAATTATAAAAAATATATTTCAATAGATTTTATATTTTAATGTTAAAAAAATATTACTATTTGTTTTATTTTAATAATTTATTAAATTTTAGAATTTTTAAATTAAAATTTTAAAAACAAACTTTTTAACATTAAATCAAATTTTTTCTTTATTTTTTTGTTAAAAAGATATACTTAAGAAAGTATTTTATTTTATAAATATTATTTATGGTATCATTTTTGTCTAAAATGTTAGTTTTAATCTTATTTTCTTTTTTAATAATATTTTATTATTATGCTTTTCCAGCTCATAAAGAAAATTTTGATTGATATACTGTGTATGTTGTGATTATGTGAATAATTTATGCAATATATAAGTATTTTAAAACTTTTAGTTGATGAGAAAAAGTTAGTTATTGATTAAAAGAACTTTTTTCTTATTTTTTGCTAAATTTATTTATATTATCTATATTATTTTTTAGTTATAATAACTTACCAATAGGTAATTGATTTACTTTGTTTTTCAAGATAATTTTATTTTTAATAGTTCCTTTTTTTATTGTTTTAATAACTACTTCCTTTTGAAAAAGGATAATTGAATTATTAAAACTTGAAAAAAAAGATGAAAAAATATATAACTTTGTATTATCATTATGAGTTTGATTTTCAGCTTTTGTTAGTTTGATTTTTATTATAGGACTTGTATGATTTTATAATATTTATAGTTTTTTAACTGTATCAATTTTGTTTATAATTTTTTCTTATAAGCAAATAATTGAGTTACTTAAGTGATTTAATGATTATGAAATAAGTTTTGATAATCATATACTTGAGACTGATGATTTTATAAAGAAAATTAATTTTTATTTATTAAGTTCTGAATTTTTATTTATAATAGCTACTTTAATTATTTCAGTAAATCTGATATCAATTGTAAGACCTATGCCAATAGGTTGGGATGATTTATGAGTTTATATGAATTTTCCTAGACAAATGGCTCATTCTTGAGATGTATGATTTCTTTGATGAATGTATGCTTGGCAAATATTAACTGGTATTTGATATATGATAAAAGAACCAGTTCAGGCTTTTTTTATAAATAATTTATGATCTATTTTAAGTTTTGTATTAATTATTTTAGTTGTTTCTGATTTACTTAAAACAACTAAAAAGAGGTTTTTTAATATACCACTTTTAATTGCTACAATTTTTATCTCAATGCCTATGATTATTTTTCAACAGGCAAAAGATATGAAACTTGATTCTGGATTATTTTTTCTATCACTTATTGCTTTGTATGTAACTTATAAAGTATTTTTCACTCATTTATATGTAAAAAAACAATCTATACTAGAAAAAGCAAAATGATTTTTCCAAGTTAATAGTTCTTATAAAGATGATGTTGTAAATTTTTATAGTTGAAAAAAATTATTAACTATTATTTTTATAATAGGTTTACTTTCTTGATTTGTTTTTGCTGTAAAATTTACTAGTTTATTATTGATTGTAGCAATTATTTGAGTTTTATTTTATTTATGACTTTGAACTTTTTGATTTTTATCTTATTTATTTTTATTTATAGCAGTATTTACAAAGGCTTGATTATGGTCTTATTTAAATATTGTTTATGATAAAACAAATATAAATTTGATAAATAGTGTATCAGTTATATCTATATTTTTATTCTTAACTTTTATAACAGTTTGAGTAAAAAGATATGGTTATGATGAGTTTAAAATAGTAGTAAAAAAAGTAGTTATTTATATCTTGGGTGTAGTTATTGCTTTATCTCCTTGGTTTGTTAAAAATATAATACAAATAAAACAATCTAACACTTGAATAAGTATTGGTACTTTACTTTCAGGTCATCAAAAAAGTTTTGTTGCTGATTACTCAAAACTTTATACAAGTGATGAACTTACTAGATTGAAACTTGAGTCTTCAAAATCATGATTAAATAATAGTTGAACAACTACAAATGAAGATTGGTGAAGATATTTTGGTTATCAAAAAGGTATAAATAATTATGTTAAACTTCCTTGGAATCTTACAATGCAAGTAAATCAATGATGAGAATTTACTACTATTTGATGGTTGTTTTTAGCTTTGATTCCAGCTTTATTATTATTTTTACCATATAGAAAGAAATTTTTTGATTTATTTCCAATATTGTTACTTGCAAGTGAGATATTTTTATTTGTACTTCCTAGTTCTAGAGTTTATTTTACAAATATAATGTCTAGTATAACTCTTCCTCTTGGTTATATTATAATATTATTACTTTTTATAGTACCTATATTGTATTATATTGTTTCACTTAAGCATACAAGATTAACAACTTTATTTAAATTAAATCTTATATTTACAGTTTTTTATACTTTTTTATGGAGTGTATCAGCTTATTGAGTTGTTTGGTATGGTATAATGATGTATTTTGGAATGCTTTTAATAATAGCTATTTGATTACATTATTTGATATCATATGATCAAAAAGAAGATAAAACAGATTTTGTTATTATTAAATTCTTTTCAAGTATTATCATATTTTCAATAATTTCAGTATGGTTCTTTTTATCTGTTTTTCCACATGCATTTACAAATTTAAAAACTGCATGATATCCATATTATAAAATGTGAAATTATTCAGCAAATGAGTTAATTTTTATGTATCATAGAGATTATCTACCTATATTACTTGAATTGAATATAGCAAAAGATAAAAGAGCTGAATTTATACAATCAACTTTTAAGGATAAAAAATTGGAAGCATTAGCTAAGCCTTATTTATGAGATATTAGTAAATTATCTACATTTTTAGAATTAACTGAAAAATGAGAATTTTCTAAAATATTGCCAGAAAATATTTTATCTCAAGTTCCAGAAAATGTAAAAAATAGTTTAAAAAAATCAGCTCATATTACAAAACTTGCTATTTTTGATTGAATATTAAAACCTTCTAAAGATTTTAGAAATACAACTTGAGTTTATAGAGTAGGAACATTTTTAAAATATTTTATATCTGGAAATTATTATAGATTGTATGAAGACTCACTTTTAGATAAATTTGATTTATATTTTTATTCTAGAAATCCTGATCTTACAGTAAGTAAAATAAAAAAATTTTGATTAAATAGTTTACTTGTTGATTTAAATGCAGCTACTATTGATAGAGACCCAAGACATGCATTGACAAAGAGATATATTGAAATGTTAAAAACTTTTACTTCAAGTAAATTAAAATTAGTTTCAACTGATAGTATTTGTTTGAAATATGCTAGAGAAAAATATTTTTATAGTAAGAAAACTAATAAAGATATGCAAGATTATATAAATACTGCATTTGTAAATTCTGAATCATATAAAGATTGAAAAACTATTCCAAGAGGACAAAAATTATTAAGATGTTATGAAAATATATTACAATCAATTAATTCTAGACAAGTATCAAAAGATAGATATTCTTATTTACTTCCAATATCAAATTATTTATTATCTCATCTTGAATTACAAAAAGATAAAAATAAATTAGTTAGATATTTACAACAAGTTATAAAACCAGGTGGAAAAGTATTATTTGAAGTAAAATAAAAAATTATAGAGATGTCATTTATGACATCTTTTTAAATTAAAAAATAAAAAATAGAGATGCTATAAATAGACATCTCTACATAAATTTTTATCATTTGTGCATTTTATTTTCTGGATCATATTTTTTCCAAAAATTATCTCTAAATTCTTTATATTTATTTTTTAGAATAGCTTTTCTAGCTTTTTTTGCTAGGTTTATGAGAAAATATAGATTATGATATGAAAGTAATTCCATTCAATATATTTCTTGTTCAACTATAAGATGTCTTAAGTATCATCTTGTATAATTTTTACAAACCATACAATCACAATCTTTGTCTATTGGACTTTTATCTAATTTATATTTTTCATTTTTTATTTTTATATTTCATATGCTAGAAAAACAAGTTCAATGTCTTCAAAGTCTTGTTGGAAGCACACAATCAAACATATCAATTCCTCTATATATTCATTCAACTAAGTCTTCAGGAGTTCATACTCACATAAGATATCTAGGTTTTTCTTTTGATAAAACTGGTTCTATCACATCTAAAGTTCTATACATATCTTCCTTACTTTCTCAAACTGATAATCCTCAAATAGCTACTCATGGGCAATCTAGATTTGAAATAAATTCAGCACTTTGTTTTCTTAAATCATCATATATTACTCATTGAGCAATAGGGAATAGAGCTTGAAGATATTCTCAATTTTGCTTTCTTTTTTGATTGTTTTCTTTCCATCTTTTTACACATCTTTCAGCCCATCTATGAGTTCTATTCATTGCTGATTTTGCATATTCATAACTACTATTTCAAGGAGCACATTCATCAAAAGCCATTATTATATCAGCTCAGAGATTTGATTGTAAATCCATATTGTTTTCAGCTGTGAAATAATGTTTGCTTCAATCAATAAAGCTTCTAAAATGAACTCAGTCTTCAGTGATTTTAACCATTGGTCATATTTTGGAACCAGTACCCCAAGTACTTGGGGTACTGGTTCCTGCTTGACCTAAACTAAAAACTTGAAATCATCCACTATCTGTCAATATAGGTTTATTATAATTTTGGAATTTGTGTACTCATCAAAAATGTTTTACTACATCTTGACCTGGTCTTAGATATAGATGGTAAGTATTGTTTAGTATGATTTCTGCTCACATTTGATCAAGCCATTCTTTTGATATTCCTTT